>JAUVZM010000012.1 GCA_030602615.1 bacterium | reverse complement strand
GTAGCCAGAGTGCGCGAGAACCGCGCAATAGCGATCTTGTGAGTTAGCCCACCGAAGACAGGCACCTTCAGGACCAGCATATCCCATATTCGCTTCCCAGTCTTGGTCGCCTTCACGCGGTTGAAGACGATTACCAGGCCCACAACAATGATTATCGCCATCCACCACTTCTGTATGACGAAGTTACTGGCGCGCATCAACATCAACGTTGGTAGTGGGAAGGCATCCTCTTTAAGGCCCAGGTCCTTGAATACCTGAATGAACTGCGGCAGGATGTAGGTGGTCAGCAGCAAGACGATGCCGGTGGCAAAGAGCAACACCAAGACCGGGTAAGTCATGGCCGACTTGACCTTGCGCCGCAACTCCATGTCCTTCTCGACGAAGAGTGCCAGCCTGTTTAGAGTCTCGTCCAGCACCCCACCAACCTCGCCGGCGCGCACCAGACCGATAGCCAGTTGCGAGAAGGTATTACTATACTTGGTCATAGCCTGGCTGAGACTGGCGCCACCTTCTACCTCGCTCTCGATGTCCCGGAGGATAGTCTTAAGTCGGTAGCTAGAGGTCTGTTGGTCGAGAACATCCAGGCAACGGATCAGGGAGACACCCGCATTGATCATTGTAGCAAATTGGCGGTAGAAGATAGACAGGTCTCTGAGCTTGACGCGCCCCTGGAAGAGAACAATTCCCCCCATTCCCTTTTGCTTGGTGCGCTTGGCCGTCTTCTTCTCGCTCACCGTGCTCACAAACAGGCCCTTGCCGCGCAACTGCTCCAACAGGGCGTCCTTGCTAGCAGCCTCGGCTGTCTCTTCCATCTGTTTGCCTGTTCTGTCACGGGCAAGATAAGTGAAGGTTGGCATGCGTGGTCACTCCGTTCCCCTTATCGCTAATAAGAGCTGGCTGACTGTGATAGGTATATGTATTATTATACCCACGTTGTGAAGGATTATCACACTTATCCGAGACTGGGCGGGGCTAACCACCGACTCCCGCCAGCATCTTCTCCAATTCGGAGGGGTTATGGGCCCGGTTCATTGCCACCTCAAGTGTGATCAGGCCCTGCTGTTGCAGGTCGCGCAACGCTTGGTCCATAGTCTGCATTCCCTGCTCAGCGCTGGTCTGAATAATTGAATGCATCTGGAAAGCCTTGTTCTCGCGAATCAGGTTGCGGATCGCTGCGCTTGCGATCATTACCTCAACTGCAGCTATTCGTCCGGGCTGACCGGCTCGAGGCAGAAGCTGTTGGGAGAGAATAGCTAGCAGGTTGTTGGCCAGCATCACGCGGATCTGCTCCTGCTGCGAGGGCGGAAAGACATCAATAGCGCGGTCAACTGACTCGGCAGAGTTGTTTGTGTGCAGGGTTGCCAACACCAGGTGGCCGGTTTCTGCTGCAGTGATGGCAAGCTGGATCGTTTCCAAGTCACGCATCTCTCCGACCAGCAGCACATCAGGGTCTTCACGCAGGGCCGAGCGCAGCGCGTTACCGAAGCTGTGAGTATCCTCGCCTACTTCGCGCTGATTGATTATGGATTTCTTATGGGAGTGCAGATACTCGATGGGATCCTCAATGGTGATTATATGTTCGCCGCGCTCTTCGTTGATTTGGCCGATAATTGCAGCCTGACTGGTGGATTTACCGCTGCCGGTCGGACCGGTAGTCAAAAACAGGCCGCGGCGCCTGTGGGCCAGTTCCTCAACCACCGGCGGCAGGCCCAGTTCCCGGATTGTTGGTATGCGCGTGGGAATCAGGCGGAAAGCGCCGGCCACATTACCGCGCTCCCGGTAGATGTTGACGCGGAAACGCGCGATCCTGCGCATGGCGTACGAACAATCCAGCTCCAGCTCAGTCTCAAACCGTTGAATCTGATCATCGGAGAGGATATCGTAGAGAATCCGCTGAGCTGTTGGAGCGGTCAGCGGCTCGTAGCGGGCCATCTTCAGCTCGCCGTCAATTCTTAGTACCGGCGGGAGGCCCACGGCCAGATGCAAGTCGGAGGCGTCGTTTTCGACAACCATCTCCAGCAGCTCATCAATGTGTATGCTCTCGACTGGCTTACGTTTCGCCTTACGAGTGGCAGTAGCTGCCTGGCCCTGGAGCTGTTCAGCCATTAGTACAACCTCCCGAAACAGTCTTAGGCGTAGGCGCCTGCAGTGGAAACCACGCGGGTGACTTCCTCGACCGTAGTGATGCCATTCATAACCTTATCTATCCCATCTTCCCGCAGCGTTATCATTCCGCTGGCAATTGCTGCCTCGCGGATCTGGCCTGCTGAGGCCCGGCGCACAATCAACTCAGCGATCTCTTCGCTCATTTCCATCAATTCGAATAGGCCGATGCGGCCGCGGTAGCCGGTGCCTCGACAGTAATCGCATCCAGTACCCTGGTAGAACGTGATTTCTTTGGTTTCCGGGTCGTCCGGGTCAATGCCCAGCCCCAGCAATATATCGCGCCGCGGTTCATAGGGTTGCTTGCAGTGAGGGCATATCTGGCGGGCCAGACGCTGGGAAATTGAGGCAATTACAGAAGAGGAAATCAGGAACGGCTCAACCCCCATGTCTACTAGTCGAGTCACGGTAGAAGGAGCATCGTTGGTGTGCAGGGTGCTGAGCACAAGGTGGCCGGTCAGCGCGGCCTGGATAGCAATCTCGGAAGTCTCCAGGTCGCGGATCTCCCCGACCAGGATAATGTCGGGATCCTGGCGCAGGAAGTACTTCAAAGCTACTGCAAAGGTCAGGCCGGCTTTGCGGTTGACGTGCACCTGGCTCAGTCCGTCGAGCTGATACTCAACCGGGTCTTCGATGGTAATGATATTTACTTCTACCGAGTTAAGGTTGGTTAGGATGTTGTACTGCGTGGTGGTCTTGCCACTGCCTGTCGGACCGGTGGACAGTAGCATACCATTGGGCTGCTGGATAAGTTGATGAACTCGGGTTAGCATGTGATCACTAAAGCCAAGCTCGTCCAGGCCAATCTGGATAGATTGCTTATCCAGTATCCTCATAACGCACTTCTCGCCCAGAGTGGTCGGGATTACCGAGACCCGCAGGTCATAATCCCGCTGGGAGTGGCGTACATGGATGCGTCCGTCCTGGGGAACTCGGCGCTCGGCGATATTCATATCGGACATAATCTTGAGTCGAGAAACCAGCGGTGCGTGAATATATTTCGGCAGCGGCATAATATCGTGCAGCATGCCGTCTATCCGGTAGCGGATTCTCACTCTGTCCTGGTAAGGCTCGACATGGATGTCACTGGCCCGCTCCTGAATGGCTCGTTGAATGAGCACCTTGGTGATCTTAATGATGGGCGCCTCGTCAGCGATGTCCGCGATCCGGTCGGTATCAATCCGCTCCTCGCGCAGGCCTTCCTCGGCCTGAGCACCCAGGATACCAGAGTCGCGCACCGATTCGGTCAGGCTGTCCATATCAACCCCGCTGGTTATGGCAGCCATGCCGCCGCGACTGTCCTCGGCTGCTGGAGCGCGCTCATAGGCCTGCTCGATAGCCCGGTCAATTTGTACTGGATCAGCCAGCAGGGGTTCGATAGCGGTCTGTAGCTGCTGCTTTAGATCGTCACCAGCCAGCACATCATCGGGGTCGGCCATGGCTACCCGGATCGTTCCCTCGCCGCGCCCGATGGGAATGACTCGATACCTCTCCGCCAGCTCACGGGGCAGCAGTACAGCCACCGAAGTATCGAAATCCCGTCCCGCCAGGTCATAGAATTCGACTTCCATTGCCTTAGCGGCTGTCGTATAGAGGACCTGTCGGTCAACCAGGCCCAGATCAGCCATAACCTCGCGCAGCGGTTGGGTCGTTTCCTGCTGCACCTGTTGAGCTTCCTGCAGTTGGTCCTGAGTAACTACGCCTTGTTCAATCAGCAGATCTCCAAGTGACTTACTGCGAGCAGTGCGTCGCATCTATGATCACCTCGGCTGAGAATGACCAACATTATCGCCATCCGTTATTTAACGTAACAACATTAGATTATACGCCCAAGCGAGAGTTGTGTCAACCCAGCCGCTCCAACTTATTGTCGCTGGGCAACTCTAAGGCGTCCAGTGCCAGCACGCACTCTACCAATAGTGCGGAGGCCCAACTGTGCGGGGCAGCCCAGTAAGGTGTATCCGACTGGGTGCCAATCAACTCAGGTAGAAGACCGGTCGGAGTGGCGTGCTCCAGAGCGAAGTTGATGTACGCTATCGCCTGTTGTCTGTACTCCTCGCATCTGGTACTGCTATTCTTGTAGGCTTGAGCCAGGCGCAGGCCGACCCAGGCCGCCCATAGCGTATTGACGCAGCCGATAGCCCCTCCCAAATACCCGTCGCCTTCATAACGGCGGATGCCTTCTCCGTCGTTCAATTGAGTCGTAAGATGCTTCTGGATGGTCTCCAGGTTTGATTCAATCATCTCGCGATGGTCCGGGTTGTCAACCTGCAGGAGGCCGAAGGGCACCACCACGCCCAGCGTAGATGAATCCACGATGGGGTCCTCCCCGTCGCTGCGGCCGCGTGGGAAGTAGCCGTCGCGGTAGACGGCGATGACTGCTTGCTGGACTCGTTCGGCTACAGCCCCCCAGTGTTGGGCCTGTTGCTGGTGGCCGGCTGCCTTGGCATAGATAGCTGCTGTTTGCAGAGCTGCATAGATGGCGGCTTCGGTATAGACAAAGCTGCCCCGATAGGTTTCCCACAGATCGCAGGCCGGGTAGTGCCAGCCGTCGCCATCAATGCTGTCTGCCAGGGCCTCGGCGCCCCGCTGCATAGCCTTCCAGCAGTCCTGGACTCTTGCATCCTGGCCCTCTTCGGGAGTTGTCAGTAGATAAGTGGCCAGGAGATGCACCGCTGAAGCGCTCTGGTCGAGCTGATGAAAATCCTCGCGTAGCGACCACGAAGCCGCCGTCTTGCCATCCGTCCAGTACCGCTGTGCCCAACGCCCCGCAGGCAGTTGCGTTCGGCTCAGCCATCGTACCTGACCCTCCAGATAATCGCTGAATCCGGCCTGGTGCAGAGCCAGAGCCGCCGCCGTTGCATCCCGCGGCCAGCAGTAACCATAGCCGCCGCAGCGCAGGTAGTGAGGGTCGAACTCCGGCGCGGCGATGAAGCAGTCTTCGTGGGTGTCGTAGAGAATGCTCAGGGCCAGCAGCGCTCGCTGATAGGCCGCTTCCAGCTTATCACTGACTGAGACCGCTCGCCGCCGAGCCAGCCAGCGGCGATTCTGCTGCACTGTGGCCTCCAGTAGTTCCGGCACACCGCGCTCGCGCAGCTTCTGGAACTGCTGGGAGCTGCGCTGGGAGCTTTGTGCCGCCGATATGAGGATCTGGATTTCCCGCTCCTGCCCCGGCTCCAGTTGCAGGTGATAGCCCACCGCGAAGTCAACCTGACCGATGTCCTCGGGCTGGCCGTTGAGGTGACCGTCGTACATATCGTGCTTGGCGCTGCCTGTAGACTGCTGGTCTATGGATTTGCCACAGCGCCACATATCGGGCTGCGTTCCCCCCACGGCCAGTACCACATCACGGAAGTACTGCAAAATGCACCCTTCGTCCTCAACGTAGCGCACTGCCTGCTTGAGCGGAACTTCCCCCAGGTTTAGATCAAAGTAGTGCAGGAATGCGCCGCGGAGAATGCCATCGCCCAGATTTTTGACAGTTACCGTGCGCACCAGGGCATCAGTATCAGGCGGGCAGAAATCCTGGAAAGTCAGTCCCAACGGCGGCGTGGCCAACTCCAGTTCAGTAACCAAGACGTTGGTCTGTGGCAAGTAGTGTTGACAGCGTTGGAACTTTGGCTCGAAAGTCCACGTGAATAGGCCGTGACCAGGCTCGCCGAGGTAGAGGGCGGGCAGGCATTCGTGTATATTCTGGGCAAAGTCAATGCGGGGATAGAAGAAGGTCATTATCTCCCCGGCGCTGCCCAGTGTGGCCAGTACGCGTCCATTACCAACTGCTGCCGTTGGCAAGTATATGCCCATTGCTATTCTCTTTGCATTTCTTGAGAGCTGCGGTGGTGCTATGCTTCGGCGCGCACCGGATTAGTGAGAGTCCCCACCAATTCTAGCTCTACCTGTACTATATCTTGGTCCTCCAACTTGCTGCCTTGAGCGTGCCCGACACCCTCCGGGGTGCCTGTGGCAATAACATCGCCCGGCCGCAGCGTGCAAACGCCTGAGATGTAGGCGATGATCTGGGGGACGCCAAGCATCATTAGTGCGGTGCTACTATGCTGCCTGAGTTGGCCGTTAACACGCAACTGCAAATCCAGATTATGAATGTCGGGCACATCAGCCATCGGTACCGCGCAGGGGCCCATCGGGGCAAAGCTGTCGAACCATTTCCCGTTCAGCCAGGCAAAGAACTTCTCTCGCTCGGTCATCGCCTCGCGGCTCTTGCCCCATTCCCGTTCGGAGACGTCGTTGAAGGCGGTGATCCCGGCCACATAGTCCAGCGCCTGCTCGGTCGGAATGTAGC
Source organism: bacterium (assembly GCA_030602615.1). Lineage (GTDB taxonomy): Bacteria > Armatimonadota > Zipacnadia > Zipacnadales > Zipacnadaceae > JALGTD01. The sequence continues at coordinate 46,105 of JAUVZM010000012.1, read as the reverse complement.
GGCCCGATTTGCCGATAATGACAGCCATTTCCGCCTCGTAGTCCACGAAGCGGCGGTGGCGCGAGAGGATGATCGGCTCGCCGTCGCCAATCACAGTATCAACAGGCGGCTTGACGAAGATGAGAGGCTCTTCTGCGGGCAGCGTCTCATCTTCTTTCTGAAAGTCGAACGAAGCTGCCTCCCGCAGGTGCTCACGGTAGTTGCCGGCCAGCAGAAACAGCTTGCCCGGGCGTGGCACCGGCGGCAGCAATCTGACCGGGGCTCGCTCCAACATGTGCTGTTCATTGGCCGCCTGCACCACCTGCTTGGCCCAGTCTATCCACTCAATTTGACTGAGTACGGTGATGAGGGAGTTGTCCCACGCGGCGGGCAGGCTGGCCGGCTCCTGCACGGCCTGATCGGTCAGGTCAACAACGCCGTCTTCGGTCAGGGCGCCAATGCGCTGATTATTAGCGTCCTGCTTTTGGAACGTGACAAGTTGCAGCGTCACAATTGAAAACCTCGCTTGAACTGTGGCCGGGTAATGTGGCTGCGTCCTGGCAAAATGCTACCACGCAGCGCCCGATGATGTCAACGAAGCCGGATGCCGGAGGGCGCGGTGGCGGGCCGCTGGCTGACGCCGCTGGGGCAAGGGCATGCTGAGGCATTGTTCCTTGTGATTTCGCCAAGGGTCAGTATTTGCTTACTGATAATGTCTTATTTGTCCGCGGCAAAACCCAGCATCCGCTCAATCTCTGTGTCCACAGCGGGCGCGATAGGTATTGGTTCATGGGTGCTGAGAAGTTGTTTGGCTCGTTCCCGGGCTACCTCACCGAGACGTTTGGCCCCTTTGGCCTTCCACTCATGCCGAGGGCTGCGGTCAAACAGAGAGGGATACCAGGTGGCCTCCCGAAAACGTGCGAGTGTGTCAGGCTCCTCGATGAAGTGTCCTGCCGGCCCGACCCGATCCACTACATCAAGGGCCAGCGACTGTGTGTCAATCGTGTAACTGCGTAACATCTGTCGGGTCATGGCGATTATTTCATCGTTGATGACGACGAAGTCTAGCGCTCCGCATTGGCCAATCTCTAGGTATGCCACGTCGTGAATGATGTTGCCCCCACCCAGAGCCGCCAGGAGCATGGACATAGCAGCCTCTATACAGGCCTGCTCGTCTACACATTTGGCGTCAGTGCACCCACCGGTGCTGAAGATGGGCAGCTTGTAATAGCGCCCCAGTTGGCTCATCATTGCGCCAGTGACGTGCCACTCCGGCGCGCCGTAAGCAATCGTGGCATTACGCATGTCGAAGGGACAGATGCAGCCGCCGTAGATGAAGGGTGCCCCTGGGTTGGCTAATTGGTGAATGGTAAGGCCAGCCAGTGTTTCGGCATTGCCTAACGCCAGGTTGCCGGGCATGTCAATCGGCCCGCTCATGCCGCTCATCGGGGTGGCTACATAGATAATTGGGATACGGTGCTCGGCGCAAAATAGGAGTCTTTGGAGACCCTCGACACCGTGCTGCAGAGGTGATGTGAATTGACCGTAAATGATGATGAACGGATTCCGTTGGAACTCCTGCTCGCCGCCGGCGACCAGCTTAGCAATGGCCCAGATGTCTTCCAGAGCCTGAATATCAGTGAAGGTGGTCAGAATCTGGGGTTTGACGGTGTTGCGCAGCATGGCCACGAACTGGGCTACTTCCTGCTGATGGGCGGGTACATCACTGGCCAGGCCGTAGGACATGACGAAGTCGTAGTTGGGCAGGGCATCGCAGAGGCGGGCGGCATTGGCAACATCTTGCAGCACTGACGCCCGAACTTCGCCGGTGTCAATATCAATGGTATTGAGCAGATCCGAGCCAGTACCAAAGAAGCTCTTGGTCCCCTCCAGCGCCATCACTCGCTCACCGAGGCGATTGGCAACTACTACGCGTTCAGGGGCCCGTGCCAGAGCCTGCTTCACAAGCCCGGCGGGGATACGCACCCGGGGGCCATTGCCTTCCACATAGGCCCCACCGTCGTAGAGCAACTCCCGGGCTTCGGGATGGTGGACATTGAGGCCGGTCCGTTCAAGGATTTCCAGAGAAGCCCAATGGATTTCTTCAACTTCATGTTGGGAGAGGTATTCCAGTAACGGTCTGCGCGGGTTGACATCGTACATTGATTGTCGCTCCTCGTTAACTGGGTAGGCTTTTGTGGATTGTCCCTCGCTTCTCTTTGGCTGTTGTCATGCCGCAGGCGAAAGCTATGGGTAAATCTCGTTCAGCTTCTTTACGCAGGCTACGCTCTCGACTACTGCCTCATGCTCCCATTGTATCATAGACTTGCCTTCGGGTGAGGCCAGGTAGTCGTCTAGGTTCAGCCACCACTGGTGAGAGTCGGAGACCTGGCTGACGGTTGGTGGAATCCACGAAGGATCAAAAGGACCTTCAGCTACCCGAAACGCTCCCTCCCCGAGTTGGCCGCCTGCCCCTTGTCGTTGGGGCCGGCGAAAGGGAGCACTGTAGGCATAGCAGACCTCAATGATTATCCGTTCCAGAGGCGATTCCTCGGCCAGGATCCGAAAACATTCAGCGCAGTCAATGCTACCTGTGCCCACGGCCACCCCAACTACCAGCGGCTCTTCGTCCTCCACTATGACGACATGGTCTTTGAAGTGACTGCTTACTGCGTAGGGGGCCAGTGCAGCCACCGCTGCCACCGGCTCCTCCCAGACCATCATAGAGTTGCCAATGTCCACGTGTGTCCCCACCCATTCACTATCCACCTGCCGAACCCTCTTCAGCACATCCTGAGCAGTCTCGTACTCGTGGTTTTCGAGGGCAATGTGGATTCCCAGATCGGCGCACATTGGGACTACCTCGCGCAGGTGCTGCGGGGCCTGGATGAGCTCCTGAACGAGGTCGCCACCACAGCTTGCAAAGGTGCGCAAGACATCAGCGCCCACACCGTCGCAGATACTGAGCATAGTGGCGAGATGCTTGGGGTCGGTGCCCTGAGTGTCCACCTCCACGAACAATCCCAGATCCCGAGTCATATTGCGGATTGCCTGCAAGTGGCCTATGTCATGACTTCCGAGGTGGCCCGGACCGGGGCCCTCAGCGTTTAACTGCACGCCATCTAGTCCCAACTCAGCACAGCGCCTGATAAAGTCGAAAACGTCCATCTTCCTGGCTTGGAAAGCCAGGTGATAACTGAATGTTTCCATCCCAAGTAACATGCTATTCTCCTGGTGTGTGAGACTCCCAATATCCTGGTTAATAACCTAACCTTCTTTGTTCGCAACAGTAATTCCTCCGAATGAATGCTGGGTATGTGGAACGAGCAGGGCTTGATGACCCAACAGAGGCCCTTTGGACAATCTCCTACTGAGCAATTTGGCCCAGGCCGTAGTGTATCCGGATTATTGGCACTATAGGGGTAGTGTGGTACAATATGGTGTGCTGGTGTAGAGCGGGCAGCGGCGTATTTGAGGGATAGTCATTCGGCATATTGATGAGGCTATGCACATTCGTGAGGCTGACAACGAAACAATTAAGCATCCCCAGGTGTTTGTAGAAAAGAACGGCGGTGGAGAGCAGTCGTCGGCTGAGGCCAGCACGGAGCAGGATGTGGATGACAGCGTGCTGGTCAAAGCTGCGCAGCAGGGCGAGGCTGAGGCCTTCGGTGTACTTGTGGATCGCTATCACAGACAGATATATGGCCTGGCGGCGCGGATGTGCGGGCCGGCGGAGGCCGATGACATCACACAGGATGTCTTCCTGAAGGCACTTGATGCATTGCGGCGTTTTCAGTTTCACGGTGAAGCCGGTTTCCGTACGTGGCTATACCGCATTGGGGTCAATACGGCGATAAATGAGTTGCGCCAGCGCAAGCGTAGCCGCCAGATTATGGGACCATCGTTGGACGAGCCGGTACTGACTGATGATGGGCCGGTCCAACGCCAGCTTAGCGATATTACCGAAGAACCATATCGGCTGACCGCCCAGAACGAACTGCAACAGGCCGTTAATGAAGTTCTGGAGATGCTAACGGAGAAGCAGCGCACGGCATTGGTTATGATTGACTTGCAGGGATTGACATACGAAGATGCAGCCGAGGTACTGAATTGTCCTCTGGGGACGTTGAAGTCCCGGCTGGTCCGGGCCCGGGAGGCGTTTGCTGAGAAGTTTCGCGAGCACGAGCCGCAATTAATACCGGATGGTACAACATAACAACAGTTAGTGATGAACCCCGTCTGCTCTGACGGGGGTACGGTGAAGCGAGGTAGCAGTATGAAATGCCGACAATGCCGGGAACGGATGAGCCTTTATCTGGCAGAAGCTTTGGTGGGCAACTGGATTGAGCAGTTCGAGCAGCATATCGCAGACTGTCCGGACTGCGCTCAGAAGCTGAGTGAAAAGCAGCAGTTGTTGGAAATGCTGCACAGCTTGTCCGCCCTCACCCCGTCTGAGGACCTCTCCACCCGTATTAAGGCCGCTGCTCGGGCGCAGTTGCGCCAGCCCGAGCCGCAGATGCAGCCGGCTTACTATCTTAAAGTGGCCGCGGCCTGTGCAGTGGTGGTGTTGGCCGTCGGTGTTGGGGTTGTCTGGAGAGCGCCTTCTGCCCGCCAGGCCCTGGCGCCGCCCACTGCGCCCGCTGAGATGACGGTGGTTGTTGAGCGGCAGCCTGCAGTTGCAAGAACCTCCGCGTCGCCAGCGGCGAATACAGCACTCGCAAAGCCCGAAAAGTCGGTTGAAACGAGCACGGCCGTGGCCAGCTTGCCTCACAGGCTTCGTGCTGAGTCGGCGATGCCGCAGTCGCCGGCATCCTCGCCTGCGTTGGCCAGCTCTGAGACAAGCGGTGTTGAGGAGAGTGGGACAACCGAGTCGGTTGGGCCGGGTGCCGTTAAGTTGGCCCGGGGCGAGAGTGCTCAGATGATGCGCACTGCCGAAGTCCGCAGCGCCCGGCCGCCCGATTATCTGGTGCAGGCGGCAGCGCGAGTAGATTCCGGCAGCGAGCTGTCCCTGGCCAGGACCGACACGACGCAAGCGGCCCAGGTGGAGCTGGCGGGGCGGACGCTGGTCGGGACGGTAGTTGCCAACGCCGTGGTCAGCCAGTATGTTCGCGAGGCAATTATCGAGAGCGATAAAACAATGATGGCCCTGACAACCTCAGCGCCAGCCTCACTGATTGAAGTAACTGCTAGAGATGGGGAAGCTGAAGTAGAATAGCTAACGGTGTGTGAATATGAAACGAATGGTTTTGCCAGCCCTGCTATTTGCCCTGCTAATCGCGTCGAGCGCACATTCGGCAGAAGAGGCGCCTGACCAACAAACGCTGTTGCCCTCGTCGGTGCTAGTCCCGACTCCGGAGCTGAACCTATTTGACGTCGTCAGCGGTGCTACCGTCGAACAGCGCGCCAGGATGAGTCGGCTCCTGGCCAACAAGTATCCCTCCCTCACTCAAGATCTTTCCACGCTGCTCACTGTGAAGTATCCGCAAGTATTGAATGAGACAACTGTCTACGTGGATCATTTGGTCAAGACGAAGTATCCGGAGATTCCTGCTCTGATTCTGTCTGAGCTAGAATCAGTACCAGCGGTACAAACGACCATCGAGGACCTTGTCAATAAGAAATACCCGGACCTGATTCCGGAGCTTGTGGAGATTGCCAGCTCTGCCGACCCCGGTAACCTCCAGGCCGCGGTGGCGCAAGTGATTCAGGAGAAGCACCCTAAGCTGGTCGCGGATGTACTGACCGCAATTAGAGGCAAGTTCCCGTCGCTGCTAACCAGACTGCAATATCAGGTGCTGAGCCGTCATCCCGGGATACTCATTGATGTCGCCGACATGATCCAGCGGCGCTACCCGGATTTTACCAACGATGTACTGGTGTTGATTCTCACAGAGTATCCGGATCTGGTCTTTGAGGTGCTTGCGACTCTAAGTGAGGTGCCCACAGCCGATACGGCTGCGACTGTTGAAGGCGGGTCGGTAGATTTGCAGGAAACCAGTCCAGCACCGGGCGACGAGGCTCCCAAGACTGAGGAAGCTGGCGGCACGACTGCAAGTGGCACCGGCGATGTCACTGAGGGTGAATAGAATGAAGCAGCAGGAGTCTGGGGACTGATTAGCCCAGGTCAATTTGACCTGGGCTTTTTTGTGGGGAGCGCCAATGTGGATAGCTCGGCCTTCTGCGCTAATCTGACTCCGTCTTCGCCACTTCAGCGGGGCTCTCTGACTCGGCGGGCGAGCTTTCCGGTGTTGCCGGCTTCTTCTTGCCGGTCGGACCATAGTCATTCCGGTGAAAGCCGCTGCCTTTGAAGATGATGGCAGGTGGGGAGAATATCCGATGTACCGGTCCGTTGCAGCCGTCGGTAGGGCACTTGACCTCAGGTTCATCGTGAAAGCTGTGGCGCACCTCAAAGCGGCGGCCACACTTTTCGCATTTGTATTCGTAGATAGGCATTGTCGTTGACTCCTTGCTTGGGAAGGTCCCGAACTAGTACATGACGAAACTTCCCAGACAATAATGGTTCAGCCCAGCTAGTAGCCTGTGCTGACGGTGCCGGGAAGTGAATTGAGCCTAATGAAGGCTGTATATTTGTGTGATCATACATCTAATCCGGATTGATGTCAACTTTCTGAGCCGGCCTTAGCACTCATCGGTGCCGACTGCTAAAGGTCTGTGGCCAGTCTGGATGAGGAGGCGGGCTTATGAAGCAACAATTGGTGCTACTTTATCAGTTGCAACAGACTGATAGCCAGACAGAGGCTGACGAGGCAGAACTCTCCGGGCTGGATAATGGTGAGACCCTGGCTGGAGAGCTGGAAGCTGAAGAGGCCAAACTGAGTGAGCTGGAAGACAAGCTAACTGCGGCGCAGGCCGAACTGCACGACAAGCAGTTGCAGTTGCAGGGCACCGAAGACGATAGGCAGGCCAAGTGGGATCAGACCTACGGAGGGATGGTTTCCGACCCCAAGGAGCTGTCGGCCCTAGAGCGGAAGATCCAAGAACTCGACCGGCGCAAAGACAAGCTGGAAGAAGATATTATTATGCTGCTCGATGATGTGGAAACGCTGCAAGAGCAGGTAGGTCAGAAGCAGGCTGATGTGGAGGAGATGAGTAGCAGACTGAGCGAGGTTCGACAGCATTTCGAGCAGCGTTGCGCCGAGCTTTCTGAAGAGCTGCAGTACCTGGCTCAGCGGCGCGGCGAGCTGGAAGCGCAAACTAAACCTGGTCTGCTGGACGACTACGAACACACCAGACAGCACAGCGCCAACATCGCTGTCGCGGTTGCCAAGGACAGGGCGTGCAGCGCCTGTCACACAGCGGTAGCCAGCAGTCTGCTGGGGGAACTGCAACAGCCAGCAATAGTTGTTAGATGTGAGAGCTGTCGGCGGATCTTGGTTTTGGATAAGTGGATTTAGCTGTGGTCTATGCCGGCCTGCACTCGCCTGAGGACCTGTTCCCAGGGCACTCCCGCTCCCGGACATTCGGTGGCGCCCAGGTCGCAGTGACGCAGCAGGCGGCTGAGCGGTATGCTATGGCGGCGCATCTGCTTGACTGTGAGATTGACCAGTGCATCAAGTTGGGCATCTGTAGGATGCTGCGTCTGCGCCCCGCGGTCGCTAAAGTCACCAATTAAGCAGATGCCCAGGTAATGGTTGTAGCTGGTGGTGTGGGCGCCAGGCATCCATTCGGGCCGGCCTGGCTGCACGGTGCCATTTGGCAGGATGACGTAGTGATAACCAATGTGGTAGACCTGTTGGCCATAGCGAAGGCCCCAGCCGCGGTCGCTATGGACCCGATCCAGGAAGGCCGCATCAGCGCCCAGGCCAATGTCGGTGTCAGTGGCGCTGTGATGGACGACGATGCCCCGGGGCACTAGAGGAAGTAGCCGGTAGGGCCACGCCGGGCCGAGGCGGACGTAAAGCGCTCCTACGACTACGGTAGCGAGCGCGGCAATCAGCAGACCCGCCCCCAGGGGGCGCAGTCGGCCGATAGCTGCACGCTTATTGTCAGGCTGAGAGGTCGGCATTTTGCTCTGATGGCTCAACTGCTCTGCTGTAACTATTCGTGTCCCTGAGACGATGAACCTCCGAAAGATAGCCTGAGGCCGGTTGACATTCCGAGGCTCCGGTGCTACAAATACACTCGAATTGCGTCGCCGTCCGCGCCAGCGGCGGTGACTTTTTGTGGGTTACAGACCAAGCATAAGAGAAATCAGGAATAATGTTTGAGATCATAGTCAAGCAACAGTTAGCTGAGGGAATCATTGAGTACCAGATTGTAGCTCCGGATGTGGTTCGCCATCACCGGCCCGGGCAATTTTGTATCATCCGGGTGGCCAGCCACGGTGAGCGTATTCCTCTGTCAATTGCCGATACCGACACCGAGGCGGGCACGGTAACCGTGGTGGTGCAGATCATTGGCCATTCCACCCAGGAGCTAGCCCAGCTTGAAGTGGGGGACACCATCCTGGATGTGCTCGGGCCGTTGGGGCATCCCACGGATATTGGCACCCCGGATCGCGCTGTATTCGTAGGTGGCGGCGTGGGCGCGCCAGCGGGGAACATGATAGTTCAGAAAATGAAGCAAGCTGCTGCTGAGGTGCTGGCCATCATTGGCTTTCGCACCCGCGACCTGGTTATCTACGAAGAGAAAATCCGCGCGCAGGCCGACGAGCTGGTTGTGACCACCGACGACGGCTCCTACGGCTATCATGGCCTGGTCACTGAACCGCTGCAGCAGCGACTGGCGGCCGGTAGCGAGTACGATGTGGTGATAGCGATCGGGCCGGTGGTGATGATGAGAGCAGTCGCGGAAGTCACCCGCCCCTACGGCATTCACACGATCGCCAGTCTCAATCCGATTATGGTGGATGGCACCGGTATGTGCGGGGCCTGCCGGGTAACTGTGGGTGGCGAGACCAAATTCGCTTGTGTGGACGGTCCGGAGTTCGACGCCCACCAGGTTGACTTTGACGAATTGCTCCGGCGTCTGGCAATCTACAGCGGACAGGAACAGCAGGCAGCCGAGGCCGGCCCCCATCCGTGTCGTCTTGAACAACAGATAGGCAAGATGCAGTAACCTATGGATACAAGAGAGCGAATGAAACTAGAGCCAATCGCGATGCCGGAGGCGGACGCGACCGACCGGCTGGCCGGCTTCGGTGAAGTAAACCAGGGCTATACCGAAGAGTTGGCCCGGGCCGAGGCCGAGCGCTGCCTGGAGTGCAAGAACGCGCCCTGCCGGGCGGGCTGTCCGGTTGACGTGGACATTCCTGCTTTCATCAAGCTGATTCGCGAGGGCAAATATAGCCAGGCCGGGCTCAAGATCAAGGAGACTAATGCTTTCCCGGCTATCTGCGGGCGCGTCTGTCCCCAGGAGCAGCAGTGTCAAGCAGAATGTGTGCTGGCCAAGCAGGACAAGCCCATCAATATCGGCTATCTGGAGCGGTTTGCGGGAGACTACCTGATAGCCAGCCCGCCTGAGCAGGCCGAGCGTCCTGATTCAAGTGGATACTAAGGTAGCAGTAGTGGGCTCCGGTCCCGCGGGACTGGCTGCCGCTGGCGACCTGGCCAAGCTGGGTCACCAGGTGACCGTCTTCGAGGCGCTGCACCGGCCCGGTGGAGTGCTGGTCTACGGAATTCCGGAGTTCCGTCTGCCCAATGTAACGGTTGACCACGAGCTGGCGGCGCTCCGCCACTTGGGCGTGGAAATCCGCACCAATGTAGTGGTCGGCCGTACTCTGACTGTTGACGATCTGCAGGAGCAGATGAGCTTCGACGCGATATTCCTGGCGCTGGGCGCGGGCGCTCCCATCTTTCTGGGCCTGGACGGCGAAAATCTGCCCGGTGTTATGTCCGCCAATGAGTTTCTTACGCGTGTCAATCTGATGCGGGCCTTTGATGAAGACTATGACACGCCGGTCCAGCGTGGGCGCAATGTAGTGGTGATTGGCGGTGGCAACGTGGCTATGGACTCCAGCCGGGCCGCGTTGCGCCTGGGTGCGGAAAGTGTCAAGCTATTATACCGGCGCACCCGGGCGGAGATGCCGGCTCGGGTAGAAGAAGTCCGCCATGCGGAAGAAGAAGGAGTGCTCTTTGAATTCCTGGTTGCACCAACTCGTTTTCTCGCCGACGAGGGGCACTTGGCCGCAGTCGAATGCCTGCGCATGGAACTGGGAGAGCCGGACGAGTCAGGTCGCCGCCGGCCGGTTCCGATCCCCGGCTCGGAATTCACTGTGGAAACCGATCAGGCGATCGTGGCGGTTGGCGCGCGGGTGAATCCCTCGGCGCGACTGGTAGTGCCGGGTATGGAGCAGGATGAGAAGGGCCACGTCATCGTGGACCCCGACACGCTGATGAGCAGCGTACCCGGGGTATTTGCGGGCGGTGATGTGGTGGTAGGCGAAGAGACGGTCATCCGCGCTCTGGGCGACGGCCGCCATGCGGCTGCCGCGTTTGACAAGTACCTGCGCGACGGTTGTTAGGCTGTCCTATCGAGCGCTGCCTGGTAAAGTTCGAGGTATTTCTTGGCAGAGCGGTCCCAGGAGAAGTCGCAATTCAGGGCGTTGCCCACGATCTTGCGCCAGCGGCTGCGGGGGCTTGTAAAGGTGTCCACTGCTCGGTTAATAGCCTCCAGCAGTTCTTCTGCCGAATACCCCTCGAACTTGTAACCGTTCTGGGGACTGCCCCGAACGCCTCGCTCTTGAATACTGTCATCCAGCCCGCCGGTTGCCCGTACGATAGGCACGGTTCCGTAGGCCAGGGCGATCATCTGACCCAGTCCGCACGGCTCGTAGCAGGAGGGCATCAGGAACATATCGGCTCCCGCGTATATCTGGCGAGCCAATTCCCCACTGAAGTCAATGACGGCAGCTACATTTTCCTGGGTGGCCGCCTGCCGCAGCATATTCTCGTAGAGTTGGTCGCCGGTGCCCAGCACAGCCAGTTGTGCGTTCTGGATCTGGGGCAGGGCCTCGGCCAGAATGTCCAGCCCCTTCTGGGCATCCAGCCGCGTGACCATGCCGATGAGCGGAATATCGGGGTCTACTGGCAGGCCCATCTGCTCTTGCAGGGCTTGCTTGCATTGGGCCTTGCCGGAGACATCATCTGCGCTGAAGTTGGCGGCGAGGGCCTCGTCGGTGGCGGGATTCCACACCTCATAGTCAATGCCGTTGAGAATGCCCCAGACATCTTTCCGACGAGCTTCGACCAGGTCACAAATGTTCGAGCCAAACTCCGGTGTCTCGATTTCTTGAGCATACTTCTCACTGACAGTGTTAACCATATCGGCGCAGGCCAGGCCCGCGCGGGCTAGATTGAGCTGGCCGTCGTGCAGCATATCACTGACTCCAGGATCGTCAGACGCAAGCCCGGTCACCGCCAGCAACTTCGCCGGGAAGGTGCCCTGGTAGGCGCTGCCCAGGTTGTGGGCGGTGAATACCGTCTGTGGCCCATTGGTCCCTGGCTGCTTAAGGTAGACCGCCACCAGACTGGTATGCCAGTCGTTGAGATGGATGACGTCCGGCTGCCAGTTGAGCGGCTCGAGCACCGCCAGAATGGCCCGACAAAAGAAAGTCAGCCGCTCCAGATTGTCGGGATAGGCGCCTCCCGGCGGGCCGTAGACATACGGGCGGCTGAAGTAGTCATGGTGCTCGACGAAGTAAATTGGCACCTCGGTGCCGGGCAGGCGTGATTCATCCAGGGCGCAGCCCGACATTCCATCGGCCATGGGCACCGGGCAACCCGGCACCGCCCGCCACATATCAAGAGCCGCCTCTGCTACTGCCTGGTATTTGGGCATTATCACCCGAATGTCAATGTCGAGTTGCGCCAAGGCCTTGGGCAGCGAGCCGGCCACGTCGGCCAGGCCGCCAACCTTGGCAAAGGGAACTACTTCCGCAGAAGCTAACAGAACTTTCACCATTAACCCTCCTCACGTGGGCCGACGAACCGCGTTCACTCGAGGGCCGCGTCGGCCCGTACCACGGTTATGCCGCTGTCGGTTACGATGAACTTCTTCTCGTCCCGGGCGCGGTCCAGGCCGACTGCGTAGCCGGCAGGAATCTCCACCTCTTCGTCTACAATAACTCTGTGCAGTTGAGCGTCTGGACCAACAGATACATTATCCATCAGAATTGACTCGGTGACCTCAGCGCCCTGTGCGACGTACACTCCGGGCGAGAGCAGCGAGCGGCGCAGCCGAGCGCCGGAGATTATGCAGCCTGGAGATATCAAGCACTCTTCCAGGCTGGCCTCAGCTTCAGAGGAGGCTATCTTGGCAGCGGGATACTGGCCCCGCTGGCTATAGATTGGCCACTGCTCATCGTACAGATCAAGCTCAGGTGACAGCCCCAGCAGGTCCATATTGCTCTGCTGGTAGCTGTCCAGTGTTCCGATGTCGCGCCAGTAGGCCGGTCCTCCCCCCGGCGAACTGGTGAATTGATATGCCATAATGGGTGATCCCTGCTCGACCATACCCGGCACAATATCGCGGCCAAAGTCGTGACTGCTGTCGGTGGTAGCATCCTGGGCTACCTGGCGGGCCAGCTCTTCGGTGTTCCACAGATACACGCCCATCGAAACTAAAGAGTGGTCGGGGTTGGTTGGCATAGGCTTGGCCTCTGCGGGCTTTTCTTCGAAACCAATGATATGGCCCGACTGGTCAGTCTCCACCACGCCCAGGTCGGTGCATTGCTGGCGGGGCAGCGGCTGGCAGGCAATAGTCAGTTGAGCGCCGCTGGCCAAATGCTGCTTCAGCATCAATTGATAGTTCATCTTGTAGGCGTGGTCGCCGGAAAGTACGAAGACCCAGGGCGGCCGCTGCTCCTGGAGGATGAACAGATTTTGGTAGATTGCATCAGCGGTGGCGGCGTACCAGCGGTCGGTGAATATCTTCTGGGGAGGGACGGTGTCAATGAACTCACCCAGCTCTTCGACGAACAGACCAGACCAGCCTTGCTGGATGTGGCGGTACAGTGAGGTAGCCGCGAATTGCGTGAGTAGATTAACCCGTTTCAGATTGGAGTTGACACAGTTGCTGAGTGTGAAGTCAATAATGCGGTAGTTGGCAGCAAAACGAATAGCAGGCTTGGCGCGACGGCGAGTCAGGGGCAGGAGACGCTGGCCCTGGCCCCCTGCCAGAATCATGGCCACTGCATCCTTGATGGAACTGGAACCGTCACTGCCAGCCATCTATTCGGGCTCCCCCGCTTGTTGGGATTCGCTGTCACCGGCCTCCAGTGCTTTTGCGATCTGCTCTTTAAGCTCGCTGAGGTCCGAGGACTTGATGACGTAGGCCTCGGCTGCCCAGGTCATAAAGTCGTCTTTGTAGCTGGGATAGGCGGTGTGCAGAATAATGGGCAGTTGCCGGTCTACGTCCAGCATCTTGGCCAGCGTCTCGACGCCGTTCATTCCGGGCATAGCGATGTCCAGCACGACGCAGTCAATCTCGCTGTCGGCGACCGCTGCAACTGCCTCCTGGCCGGTAGCGGTCAGTATGACCTCATAGCCCTCCAGTTCGAGCTCCTCTTTGTATAGCAGGCGTTGGTGCTCGTCGTCATCAACGATCAGAATCGTCGCCATTGTGTTTGCTCCCCTCAAACGGCATCTCATCAGGCTGGCGCTGCTTTGTTATCCTGAGTTGGAATAGGCAGGGCAATTACAAAGGTAGTGCCTTTGCCTTTTTCGCTGCTGACTCTCAGTTCAGCTCCGTGCCGCTCGACTATTCTCTGGCTCAAGGCCAGACCCAGGCCGGTACCCGACGGCTTGGTGGTGTAGAACAAGTCGAAAATCTCATCAACGTGTTCTTCGCTGATTCCGGCACCAGTGTCTGACACATACAGTTCGACTGATTCTTCGCCGCTCCGAGCACCTATCTCCAGCACCCCGCCTTGGGGCATTGCTTCTACACCATTGCGGACGAGGTTGGCGATGACCTGTTGAAACTGGTCGTGATCCAAAAAGACTTCGGGTAGATCCTGCTCGACATTGACGCGGATCTCCACGTCAGCTTGCTCGGCCAGGCTCTCGGTGACCTGGCGGGCGTACTCTACCAGCGGCTCGATGCGATCGAGAACCATCCCGCTGGACGGGGCCCTGGCAAAGTCCAGCAGGCGGCTGAGGATATGTTCAAGTCGCTCCACCTCTTCCAGAATGATCTGGGAGTTGCGTAGGATACGGTTGAGCTCATCAGGACCTCGCAGCATAGAGCGGGCAAAGCCGCCGATAGTGGCGAGCGGGTTGCGGATTTCGTGGGCCACCATCGCGGTCAGCTCACCGACAACGGCCAGCTTCTCGGCCTCAATCTTGTCTTTCTGGGCGGCGGCTAACTGTTCGTATGCCTCTTCCAGTTGCCCGGCCCGCTGCTGAATCTCCTCATAGGCTCGGGCTCGTTCAATAGCCAGTGCTGCATGATTGGCCAGAGTATTGAGGAGCTGGACATCGGCCTCGGATATGGGGTCGCGAGTGACAAAGTTGTCGGCAATTACTGCGCCGATGGCTTGTCCCTCAATCAACAGAGGGGCAACTACGAAGGCGTCAGTCTGCAGCAATTCATACAGATGCTCGTCAACGCGGGGATCATTTCTTCGCTCAGTGACATAGCACGTCTCGGCTTCGACCACGGCTGCGGTAGGTAGAGTATCAGTGTCCTCCAGTGGGAACTGTAGCTGTTCGACCAGTTCATGCAATGGTTGTTCTTCCGGGATGGAAAGTTCCGACACATCGGCCAATAGATCGTCGAGTGTGCGGTGCTCTTTCAGTTCGATCTGTGACCAGATTTCGTATGCCTGCTCGGCGTCACGGGGGCCAACAGCCATCTCGGCTTTGAGCATCCCGGCCTCTTCGTCTACCAGCAGCAGGATCGCTCGATTGAAGCCCAGGCCGGCAGCTCCCCCCGCGGTCATTGCTGTGAGAATGGCGTGGAGCAGTCGCGGCAAATTGACGATGCTCAACATAACGCGGCTGATCTGCTGGATGATGTCGCGTTCGTAAAGCTGGCGGTGGCGCTCTGAGACGTCTTCGATGGTCAGCAGTACCAGCTGTTCGTCCTCGCAGATGCATGGGTCCAGACGAATATCGATGATACGCTGGCCGTGGTCGACTGTAGGCTGGCGGTAGCCGGACCAGTGGGTATCGTGTTGGTGGGTGATCGTATTATTTATCGCCTCGGCCAGACCGGCTTCAGTCAAAATTGTGGCGGGAAAGAGTTCTTCCAGACTTGTTCCTACTATCTCGTCGAGGCTAACATCGCGCATCTTGCAGTAGGCGGGGCTGGCATAGCGGATAGTCATGTCCCGGTCAATTACCAATACCCGGCTGGGCATATGGGCGACTATTGATTCACACAAACTTCGATAAACTGGGCGTTCGTCTGCGTTCATTGCTCATTGGCTCCCGGCGACCACGACTCTGGCCGCAAGTACCGAGCGGCATCCTCTGGAGCAACCGGGTTGATGTAGCAACCGGTGCCCCATTCAAACCCGGCCACCTTGGTAAGCCGTGGGAATATCTCCAGATGCCAGTGATAGTCGTAGGCGATGCTGCTCCAATAATCAGGATGACCAGGCCGCGGGCTGGTATTGGGCGCGGTTTGCAGCGTCATATTGTAGGCCGGGTCAGCTAAAGTATTCTTGTACTGGCCGAAGATGAATTGCAGCGCCTCGGCCAGAGCCAGGCGCGTGCTTGAGTCCATCTCCACAAAGTCGTGGCAGTGTTGCAGCGGATAGATCTCGACTGAAAAGGGAAAACGGGCGGCGAACGGTGATAGAATCAGAAAGCAGTCATTGCAGTAGATGACCCGTTCCTGCTCAGGCATACTCAGTTCCTGTTCGATCAAGTCGCAGAATATGCAGCGTTCTTTGCCTCGGTAGTACTCCTGGGCACTTGCTAGCTTCTCCCTGGTTATTTTTGGGATGAAGGGCAGAGCAATAAGCTGAGAGTGGGGATGACTCAAGGAGGCTCCGGCTGCGCTCTTGTAGTTGCGAAAGACAATTATATGGCGGAAGCGCTCGTCGCGCCGCAGGTCCTCAGTGCGCTGGGCGTAGGTGTCGAGAATGAGTGCGACGTGGTCGGTGCTCATAGCAGGAATATCATCGAAGTGATTGGGGCTTTCAATTATCACTTCGTGGGCACCCACGCCGGTCATACGATCCAGACGACCAAAGCCTGAGCGCATCAGTTCCCCTTCGATGGCCAACGCGGGGAATTTGTTGGGCACCACCCGTACTTGCCAACCGGGCGTGTTGGGTGCGGTACCGTCACGGACGGCATATATCTCCGGCGGAGTCGTCGCCTCGTTGCCTTCACAAAACGGGCACCCCTCTGAGGTAGGTGGCTCGGGTGTGGTCTCGAAGTCGGAGGGACGCCGCCCGCGTTCGGCGGCGATAATCACCCAGCGGTCAACTATCGGGTCCTTGCGAAGTTCACTCATTCAGTGTCCTCCTGCTTGTGTGTATCCGAGGGCTTCGGCTCGCAGAGGGGCCGTGGTTACCGCAAGTGTGAACTAAGCTGACGGGAGCTTCTTGAAGAAGATTACTAGCCATTGTGGTCCACCTCATTCCTCCTGTCCGTGCACATCCGTCAGCACCTCATCCGCAATTATCTTATTCGCCGAAAGCTGCAAAAATCCTCCTGTCTGGCCTGGCGACGAGCTACGAAGAAGCCTCAGCTTCGGTGGGCACCGAGTTCTTCGCGTGTTGCGTATCATAGGCCCAGCCCAGGTGTGCCCCGAGCAGCAGGATGACCGCACCGAAGTAGGCCCACAGCAGGAAGATGATCACCCAGGTCAGGGTGCCGTAGACCATGCTCAGGTACACGACGCCCACGATGGTGAAATTGAATAGCCTGCCGGCCACTTGCACCAGCACGGCCGCCGACAGGGCGGCCAGTGCCGCGGCCCGGTTCGATACCCAGCCCTCCGGCAGCAATTTGTAGGCCACGTACAGGGCAAGCACTGACAGTATGAAAGCGGTGACGGTGCCGGTGGTGCCTGAGGGCCAGGGCAAGCGCGCCAGGAATTCGCTACCTGCGTCAGTCTGTTCGACCATCCGCCGCAGCCACGCCGACAGCGTCATGGTCAGGATGAAGGTGGCGCCTATTACTCCCACGCCGACCAGCGTGGCCATTGCCATCAGCTTGCGAATGGCAATATGGCGCCGGGGCCGCTGGGCCCATATCACGGTCAGACCCCGTTCCACCGCCTCAAACAGGCGCAGAGTTGCCCAGGCCAGCGCCGCGAGGCCCACGGCCCCGCCGAGGATGGCTCGTGCACCGGGCTGGTGCAGCCCCTGACCGAGCAACTTCAGGATCTCACCGGGCTCGGGGAATACCGCGCCGATCAACTGCCGCAGGTATTCGTTAGCCGCCTCGGATGATCCCGACCACGCCTGCAGCGCTACTACCGTCAGCAGCGCCAGTGGCGCCAGACAGACCAGCGCATAGTAGGCGATGGCCGCTGCCAGCATCCCCGAGTGCAGTTGGTTATAATGGCGCCCGGCCCGCCCAATAACCCGTCCCCAAAAGGCCAGTGTGCTAACGAGCCGTAACCAGTATGCCTGGATCATATCCCTCTGCTCACTTCACCTTCTGCCGGTTCCCGCCGCCCCAGCGTCACCGCCAGCAGCACTGACCAGTAGAGCCTCAACTGCCCCTTGCTAAGCATAGCGTATCACCTTCCTGTCGCCCCGAACTTGCCGGCGCACTCGAACCGACTACTGCCAGCATCCCGCCGCCTTCCGCGGCCCCCGGCGCCACACCGGCGTGGCCAGGCGAAAATCATGGAGACTCATTTGATCAAGCGTTGGATCCACTTGTGTTCTCGCTCTAGCTCGTTGATCTCTAGGTGGAGGAACGTGCCAATAGGAATGAGAACCAGCCAGAATAGCACGTGGACTCTTAGTGCGAAAAAGACGAGTGAGATGACGGCCAATGCTAAATTGCTGGCCACCACGCTAGCCAGCGCTGAGGTAAAACGCTGCCTTCTCTTCGCGGCTTGTCGGTAGAGCCAAAACGGAACCAGGTAGCCCAATGTGACATGTACCGAGTAAGCCACCCCTAATGCACACTGGACAGTAGCAAAACCTGGCCACGGCACCCCTGGGGCGACGCCCCACCACAAGCCGGGCACGAGCTCGCTCTCTACGCGTCGGCCCAACTCGGTAAGCTCCTTTGTGAGAACCGCCTTGGCGCCCTTGTGCACATCAGCAGGCAGCCCAGCTACACCCGCAGCAAGAATGCGCTGTGTTAGCGGGACTGCTGCGTACTGCATAGCGGCACGTGCGCTGCCCAGCATGGCTGGGGCGGCTACAAGGTTAACCACACTCAGGATGACGAAAAGCAATAGCATAGACCGGGCGATAGTGACCCTGGAGGCGGGCCCCAAAAGGATATTGCGGTATCCAGTTCTCTGCCTGAGGACTGCGGCCACGTATACCAGCCATACCAGGCTTAGCACAGAGATCGCAAGAACGAGGACTACCGCCGTGTATAGGACGGCCTGCTGCCACGAGGCAGCCACGAATACCGGGACGGACCCGACCACCAAGATCACGAATACGACCCGATACAGCCGCGGCTTCAGAACTTGTCCCCACCATCTGGCAAGCCACAGGGCAACTCTTCTCCTGGCGGTCTGGTTCTTTATATGAGAGTATGACCACTGCTTACCCAGTTCAAAGAGCAGATAGAAGAGCAGTAGCAGCCCAGCGCCCGAAGCTAGTACGGCACTTGCGCTAGTACCCAGCACGAGGGCGAACGATTCAAGAAGTCGCCACCGCACGGAGGGCAGATGGAGGAGAAGGTCGTCGCCTCCGCCGCCGCGCAAAGCTTGTGGGTCGAACTCAGACGGCATCCACGAACGTACTGCAAGAGCCATCACCCCGAGGAATAGTAGACACCCGGCGAGAGCGACAACTAACACTATTCGCCAAAAGGCCCAAGCATCCCTCAATACGCATCGAAGCGAGAACTCAAGCGGCTCGGGTATCCGCTCGCGTTTCTTGGCGTTGTCAAGCTCAGCGACAAGCCTCCTTCCAAGGCTATCGAGGAAACGATTCCATACGTGCACCATGCAAGCACCTCGTACGGGCGGCGGGAGCGGTCTGCGTGGTTGCCCCTGCATATATTGTTCTGCTTGTCGCTACAGATCCCTCCCTGCCTTCGCCCTATCATGGACGCATGCCCATAGGTTCTGCTATCATAGGTGGGGTATAATAATAGGGGAACAGGCGAATATGAGCAGTGAAGCTGTCATCGAAACCCAGGGCCTCACCAAGCGCTACGGGCGTACCTGGGCGCTGCGCGGGCTGGATATGGCGGTGGGGCCGGGCCAAATCTATGGGCTGCTGGGGCCCAACGGTGCCGGTAAGACGACCGCTATTCGCGTGCTCACCGGGCTGATCCGCTCCAATGGCGGCCAGGCTCGTCTGTTTGGGCGCCCGGCTGGCTCAGTGCCCGTCCGCAAGCGTCACTGCGTCGGCGTGATGGTGGAGGAGCCGGCTTTCTACGGATACCTGTCCGGGCGGCATAACCTGGAACTGTTGGCCTCACTGTCGGGAGGCGTCTCTCGCCAGCAGATAGACGAGGTCCTGGAGCTGGTGGGGCTGGCTGATCGGGGCAATGACCGGGTAGCCACCTATTCCCACGGAATGCGCCGGCGCTTGTATTTGGCTCAGGCGCTGGTGCCGAGGCCCGAATTGCTGATCCTGGACGAGCCGGCCTCCGGACTGGATCCGCGCGGGCAGGTGGAAGTCCGCAACCTGCTGCGGAAGCTCAACCGCGAGCGGTCAGTTACGGTATTTATGTCTACCCATCTGCTCCACGAGGTTGAAGAGTTATGCACCCACGTGGCCGTGCTGCTCAATGGGCAGGTCGTTGCCGGTGGCCCGGTTGAAGACCTGTTGGGCGGCCGGCAGGTGCGGCTGGAAGTGTTGACCAACAACCCCCAGCGGGCCTTGCAGATCCTGCGCGGCTATCACGCCGCCGATGAGGCGCGCAGCCGGCGAAAAGGCGTGGAGGTTTATTGCGCACCGCAGGCCGTCGCCGACATCAACGAGGTGCTGGTGGGCGAGGGCCTGCGAGTCTTTGGCTTGATTCCCCATCGCGAAACGCTGGAGCAGCTCTATATGCGGCTGACGGAGGAAGATGAAGCTACGCCAACTGCTGACAATTGAGCTGCACAAATTCCGGGCGCAGCGGGGAACTTATGCCAGTTATGCGGTGCTGGCGGCGCTGGTTGGCCTCATAGTGTGGGGGACCTGGCGCTATGGCCCGCCCCACCAGTTGCAGTCAGCGCTGGGTGATCAGTTCGTGGTGGGGGGAAAGGTGCTGACTGGTCCGCTCATTCCTCTGCTGCTGCTGGAGTTTCCTGTTGCCGTGCATGTATTGATTCCTCTGCTGATTGCCGTGGCAACCGGTGGCCTGGTCGCCGGCGAGAAGCAAGCGGGTACGCTGCGCACTATATTGATTCGGCCAGTGCGTCGCGCCGCCGTACTGGGCGCGAAGCTGACTGCCGCCTGGATTCACGCTGCCGGTCTGGTGGTCTTTGTAGGGGTGTTGAGTCTGCTCCTGGGATACTTGGTTTTCGGCCGCGGCGACCTGGTGGTGATGAGTTTCCACGGACCGTCGTTCAGCATCCTGGCCGAACCTCAGGCTCTCAGCCATCTGGCCCTGGCCTACGGCCTGGCTGTGGTGGCGATGATGGCCGTCGCTTCGCTGGGGGTGCTGCTGTCGGTGCTATGCGACAACCCCCTGACGGCCGCCGGGCTGACCGTAGCCGTGCTGCTGGTGCTCCAGTCCCTGCGCCTGATACCCTATTTTCAGTGGCTGCAGCCGTACTTGCTCACCGAGCACATCTGGGCCTATCGCGAAGCGCTCAGCGCAACGATAAACTGGTCGGAGCTGGGCACTTCACTCAGCTATCTGGCAGCATACATCGCCGGGCCGGGCCTGATCGCTATGTGTGTATTCTGGCGCCAGGATGTGCGCTGCTAAGGAGCAATTTATGCGCAGCACCCTCACAGTGACGGTTGCACTACTTCTGGCTGCCAGCGGGCTACAAGGTGCCAGTACTCTGGGTCCCCAGCAGATACTGAATCGTCTGCAGCAGTCCTATCAAGCGATTGAGGACTATGTCGCTAAGGTTCAAGTCGTCACTGATATCCCCAGCTTCGAGGTACCCCCGCGCAGCTTCACTGTCTATGTCAAGCGGCCCGATAAGGTCAATATTGAGTCGGAAAGCCTTGTTGTTATTCCCAAGGATGTCCTGCTGCTGGGCAACATAGAAGGGCATCTGGCTAAGGCCGGCCGGGTCATACTCAACGGCGTTACTCGCCGCCAGGGACGCAAGATCTACTGCCTCAAATTCTTTCCCAACGACCCTGACCGGCGTGACCGCGTGTTGCTATGGATTGACGGAACACGCTACACTCTGAGCCGAACCGAGCTATGGGCTGGCCTAAATCGGCTACTAACGGTATACTGGGAGCACACTCACGTGGACGACAAGTACTGGATGCCGACTCAAGTGAGATGTGAGATTAGCGGCGGGATTCTCGGCGGCGGTCGCCCCGGCACCGTCACGGTCAGCTTTAGTGGGTATCGAATCAACACGGGACTGAGCGATGAGTTGTTCGGCGCTCAGGAATAGCATATTGAGCACTGACAACAGTGTAGATGAAAAGATATTGTGGGCCTGTCGCCGGGGAGACGCTGATGCCCTGCGCACGGTGGCCTATCAACTAGCCGACGAGCTATACACGGTTGCGTTGGCTGTCCTGGACAGTGAGGAGTCCGCCCACTCGGCTGTTGTCGAAACCTGGCGACGGACCCTGACTGCTCTGCAGCGCTGGCGGCTCACTGGCCGCTTACACAGCCGGGCGCTGAACCTGCTCGGTCGAGTTCTGTCACAGATGGCTGACCGGCAACAGGCACAGCAGATCGCGGAAACCGTTGGGAGGGCCAGGGCGGGCAGCTCTGAGGTCTGCCCGGCGCCCGACGAGTTAGTGGCTGCCCTGACCAGGCTGAGTGACCGCATGGCCCCAACTATCGTCCAGGCGCGGCAGCGTCGCAAGCATAGGCTGCGTCTGGCTCTATCCGGGGGATTGGTCGTATTGGGTGTGCTGATTGGTTTGAGTGGTGCTTTTTATAATCGTACCCTGGCGGCCCGCAACCCGCAGTTGCAATTTGAGACACTTCAACGACGGATCGTTGCGGCCCAGCTACGGATGGTGGTTCAACAGGCCGAGATGGAGTTGGTCGATCCCACTGGCGCTCAGGCCTCTGTCCGCGAGGGCTACCAGCGCATAGGTTTGGTGTTGGAGGAAATCATTAACGCAGCCAGCTTGCAACAGGCCAGCCGACTACAGTTCATAAAGGATCGCATTGCCACCCAGAAGTTGATCCAACTCGCGCGGCGGGCGGCCTACCAAAGCAGCGGCAAGCAGCGGGACAAGCTGATGATGGTCGTGCTCGTCCTGGAGGAGGCTGCAAATCTATGAGGCCTGTGCTTTCTTCACAACGGGTTTGTGTGATGCTGTCGGTGGGTGCGGTCATCGTGGCGCTGCTGGGCGGCTGTTCAACCAAGACGCAACGGCTTTACCGCCGTGCCGAAGCCTTCTTTGCCCAGGAGCAGTATGAGTTGGCTGCGCGCGAGTATAGCCGCATTGTCCAGGAGGCACCACGGGATCCGTTGGCTGACGACGCCTGGTACAAGCTGGCCTACCTGTACCGGGAGGAGCTGGATAATCCCTCGGCGGCCTTGATTGTCTACCGCGACCTGGCGGACAGCTACGAAGACAGCAACTACGCGGATGAGGCCTTGTTTTGGATAGTCTATTTGCAGCGTTGGCACATGCAGAATCCAGCAGCGGCGGCAGCCACCTGTCGCGAGCTTGACCAGCGATTTCCCGACAAGAAGAACTTGCGGGGTCAGGCGTCCCTGGAGGCTGCAGGTGCGCACCTGGACAGCGGTCAGCTTCAGCAAGCCTACGAGCTTTGCCGGCAGATCATTGATGACTTTGCCGATCGCCCCAGAATTGCTGCTTGGGCGTTGCTCATGTCGGCTGAGATTACCGACAAGATTGGGGACGATCGCCAGCAGGCTGTGGCCCTCTACGAGCAGGTGGTCGAGAAGTATCCCGACACGCAGGCGGCGGTTACTGCTCGTCAGTGGCTAGGGCTGCTCTGGCATGACGAGAAGACTGAAGCCGACAAGGCCCGCCTGGAGCAGCAGCGCCAGCAGGCCCGCGTACTGGATAACGTTCCCCCTATCGAGCAGTATGCTGACCAGCCGGCGATGGAATTACTTTCGGCAATACATTCCCTGCTCCGCCAGGCTGGTGGGCAGATCTCAATGGACGAGGTTGTGGTCATCTCCGGGTTGCCCTTTACCCTCACGTTTGCTGTACAGAGGCCGGAGCTGGCGCAAGCCTTCTACCGCAACCCGGCGACGGCTATTGCTGAAGAGGTGGGGTTTGGTTATAACCTGTGGACCTCCGCCACACCAGCAGGCCTGCTCGATAATGCTACTAGCTGCTTGTTGCAGGACCGCCCGCTTCTGATTGCCTACGGCGAGGGCAGCGCCCGCTGGTGCCTGATTACTGGCTATCGCCCTGCCGAGAAAGAACTGTACTTACTGCAGCCTGGTGCCGACCATGCAGTCAAGCTGGATTCACAGGCGTTTCTGGAGGTATGGCAGACTAGCAAGGTGCCCGCGCTCTGGCCACAGGGGGCGCTGTCTGGCTTCCGGTTTGCCCTTACTGCTCGCCGTCGGCCCGCCGATATGGCAGCAACCATCAAGTCGGTGGTTCTCCAGTCCAGCCTGGCCTGGAAGCAACGAGAGCTGATGAGGCAGCCAGCCGGCTCTGCCGCTTGTGATGAATTGGTCCGACTGTTGCGCAAAGCACTCGACGCACGAAACACTGCGAGCCGTGAGCAGTTGAAGTCGTGGGCCAGCGCCGCGATCCCGCTCATCATTTCCTCCCGGCAGGTTGCTACGCGGTTCTTCGCCCAGCCTCCCCAGGGTCTTCTGGATGAAGAAGATGCACCCTACCAGGAGGTCAGCCAACGCTACGCCGAAATCGTCGCCGCCTGGCAGGAACTGTCGCGGCAAATCGAGCAGGCTCCAGCCGGGACTGAGCCATCCCCGACTGAACCGGAGCGGCCAGCTTCCGCCCAGCACTGGCAGCAGGCCCTCGAACAGGCTCAGAAGCTGGCCCGTATGGAAGCTGAAACGCTGCGCTGGCTGGCTTCCTCCCTGGCTGAGTAAAGTGGGGAGCTATGCTGTTACCTCGCGAGGTTCGGAAAAAACTGGCATCACTGCACAGTACTGATGAGGGCGGAGACTCTGTTCCGTGCTCTGCCGAGCAGGTCCCGGCTGAGACGGTAGTGCGGGGAAGCCGGCAGATGCCGCCAGGGTGGGAGATAGATCACAGCCTGGGCCACTATCTGAGCATCCGGTTAACTCCAGCACAGGTCGGTGACTGGGCCAAGCAGATCGTGGTGCCCGCCTGGAAGACGCTACTGGGCTGTGAGGGATTTCCGGCCCAGGAGTGCCACCAGTTGGCTTTCCTGGACATAGAGACGACCGGTCTGGGTGCCACCCCGCTTTTTCTGGTCGGCATCCTGCATATCGGAAACCACGGTCCTCACATTCATCAATTGCTGGCTCGTCATTACGCCGAAGAGCCAGCCATATTGGCCGCTACCAGACAGATGCTTGACGAGGTTCAGGTGCTGGTCAGCTTCAATGGCCGCAGCTTTGATGTGCCCTACCTGCGGGATCGTACCTGCTACCATCGTATGGAATGGAGCCTGGAGCTTGAGCGTCACGTAGATATGCTGCACGTCGCCCGGCGCCAGCCCGACCTGCCCGTCCCCAACCATCGCCTGGTCACGTTGGAGAGCCGGCTGTGCCGGCGGCGCCGCGAAGATGACATACCCGGCAGTCTGATTCCGGCTGCCTATCATCGCTTTGTGGACACTGGAGAAAGCGAGGAACTGGCAACAATCCTCCATCATAATCAGGTGGACCTGCTCACTACTATGGAGTTGGCTGCCCGCTGGCCCGAGGACTTTTCCTCCTCTTGACGTAAGGCCAGGCTGGTGATATTCTCAGGACGGCTGACTTGTTGCATGGCCCCGTTTAAGCTACTTTGCCCCACCTGAGGAAGGTACTGAGGTGCGAAGCCGATCTCTTTTCACATTTGTGCTGCTAGTATATCTCTGCGCTAGTGTCGCTGCCGCGCCGATTCTGAATCCAGACAATATCTCCACGGCCACGCTGGACAACGGCCTACGGGTAATCGTCAAATCCGAGCGCCAATGGCCGGTTGTTGCCGTTGGCCTGGTCATCAGGGCCGGATCCGGCTACGAAAGCGCAGACAACAGTGGCGTGGCCCATATGGTTGAGCACTTGCTCTTCGAGGAACGCAATAGTCAGGAGGGGCTGGGGCCGTGGGTTGAAAATATGGGCGGCTACATCAATGGTATGGCTACCCGCGACTTCACTGAGGTTACGGTGGCAGCTTCCTCCCAATATATGGACGAGATCATTCCCAAGCTGGCCCAGAGCGTCTTTGCAGCAGAGTTTACCGCAGAAGCAGTGGCTCATCAACGAAGCATCGTCTCCCGGGAGCTGGCTGACCGCCTCACCACCACCTCGGCGCTGGCCGAGTTTTTTGCCTGGCAGATAGCCTTCACCGAGCATCCTTACCGCCGGCCGGTTCCGGGAGAGCCTGGCCACATCAACAGCCTGGGACTGGAGGCCGTCCGGGGTTTTTACAACAGCTTCTATCATCCCAACAACGCTGCACTGGTTGCAGTAGGCGATGTGCAGCCGGACGACTTCTTTGAGCTGGCAAGGCAGGCCTTCGGCGACTATCCGTCAGGTCAGTTGCCTGATCCGCCAGCTTCGGAACCACCCCAGACCGAGGTGCGCACGCGGATCGAGTATTTGGAGGAGTCTTCAACTCTGTTGGAGTTTGCCTGGCACGGCCCCGGCATCGCCAACAAGCGCGAAGTATGCGCGATGGACCTGATCTACATAATGCTGAGCAATGAGCTCGAGTCTATGACTCGGCAGTTCGAGCAAGATAGTCTGCTGCAAGCCGCGGTGGTCAACTATCTTACCCAGCACTGGCCGGGCCTGTTCACCATCAGTGCAGTCACCCATCCCGCCTACGAGCTGGACCTGCGCAGCGCCATCCTGGACAAGATCAACCACCTGCGTACCAATCTGGTAAGCGAGGAAGTAGTTGCTGAGGCCAAGCAAGCGATATACGCCGATTATGCCTTCAGCAACGAGGCCTACACCGATCAGGTTGACTCGTTGGCCTTCTATGAGGCTATAGATACCTACGAGTTCGCGGTGAACTATATTGATCTAATCAACCAAATCACGCCGCAGCAGATACAGCAGACGGCCCAAAAGTATCTGGCCCCCGACAGCTATAGTCTGGTCGTCATCCGGCCCGAGCGTGCCGCTGAGGGGACTGAGGAGGCCTGGCTGCGATGAGGCGCACCGGTCCAGCCTGCCTGTTTTTGGGCGTGGCCTTGTGCGTAGTGCTGAGTGCTGTCTGCCATGGAGCAGAGGTCCACAGCACTGTTCTGGATAACGGGCTGTCGGTAGTAACCTGCACCCAACCGGCTTCGGATGTCGCTTCTGTCTTTGTCGGTTTCCGGGTGGGAGCCGGAATTGAGCAGCCGGTGGGGATTCGTGCGCTGCTCCACGAACATAATCGCGCCCGCGTCGAGCAGTTGCTGGCTGGCGATAACAGCTTTGCCGGGCTGGCCTCGCATATCCGCCATGCCGGCAGGGTACAGTGGCGGGTGGAGTGGGACTACCTGCAGATGCACGCGGTTTGCACCTCAACGCATTTGGAGGAGATGCTTACACTTGTCCGCGCTGGTCTGTTTGCTTCAGATGTGCGATCGGATCTGCTGGAAAAAGGTCAGCGACGCCTCGAAGAAGAGTACCAGGCCCTGGCGCGACGACCAGCCGAGCAGGCTTATTACCTGTTTCGTGAGGCCATGCTTGATGAGGTGGCGGTGGCGGGCGCTCAGCCCGTCTTTGGCAAGCCCGAGCGGGTGGCCCAGATTACTGTTCAGCAAGCCAGTGACTTCGCCGACAAATACCTACAGGCGGCTAATGCCACTGTCGTAGTGGTCTCCCCTCTGCCCGGCGAGCAAGCTCTGCGCCTGGTCGAAGATGCGCTGGGCGCAGTCAAACGCGGCATATCCGCCTCCAGCGTGGCCCGAAGCTGCTATCCAGACTCCCGGGTTCGCGTCGGCGGCAGCCCGCAGGCTCGGCTGGCGACTGTGGTTGTCGGGGTGGGCCTACCTGCTCCGGGAGAGCCGGGCTTCCGCGTCGGCCAGTTGCTCTATCACGTACTTGGCGGGCCTGAGGGTCGGCTCGCTCGCGACCGCAGCTTGTTCCACACCCTGGCCTTGAACTTACCGTTTCGCCTGCTGGCCCAGCGGACTCCCCTAACTGTGCTGCCTGTGGCGATGAGCAACTGTCCGCACCTGGCCATCTACGCGGAGTGCGCCCCCAATGCTGTCCGTAACGTAGACGAACAACTGCTGCGCCACATCAACTCGCTGGGCGCAGGCGCCATTCGAGACGAGGAGCTGCAGCAGGCTAAACAGAAACTAATCAACAGTCGCGCTCGCACTATGCTCACTGCCGCCCGCCTGGCAGTGCATCTGGGCCGAATGCAGATGCTTGGCCTCCCACCGGCCAGCTTCGCTGACGGAACGGCTCAAATAGAGCAACTGACTGTCGCAGATGTCACAGCCCTGGCCCAGACGCATTTTCAGAACCATTACGTCGGCGTGCAGATGCCCAGTTCCAGTGGACAAGATTAGTTGGGTGCCGGCCTGCGCACCCGCATCTTTGCAGGCTGATGCAGAGGGATTTGACACATCCAGGAGTGAGTGCCAATGATTGATGGCGTTGCGACCAAGCGACTGCGCCTGATCCCTGATGAGCGCGGCTATCTGATGGAGATCCTGCGCGACGACGACGACCTCTTCACCCAGTTTGGTCAGGTGTACGTGACCGCCTGCTACCCCGGAATAGTGAAGGCCTGGCACTGTCACCGGCGCCAGGTTGATATGATATGCTGCCTGCAGGGCACCGCCCAGCTGGGCCTGTATGATGACCGGGAGGATTCACCCACCTGTGGCGAAACCCAGGGCTTCATCCTGGGCACACTCAATCCACTGCTGGTGCAGATCCCCCCGGGAGTCTGGCACGGCTTCACGCCCGTCGCTGATGAGACCGTTCTGATGCTCAATGTCCCCAGCGAGCACTATGAGTATGACGACCCCGACGAGCTGCGCCGCGATCCCTTTGACCCCGACATAGATTTCGAGTGGCATACCCAGGGAGGCTGAAGTGACCGGACAACAGCGATTTATGACAGCACTGCGTCGTCAGCAGCCCGATTGTGTGCCGCTGTGGGAGCTGATCGTCAATCGTCCGGTCATTGATGCACTCCACGGCGACATCAGCTACCTGGATTTCTGCGAGGCCGAGGACCTCGACGCCGTTACCATCTTCGAGGACTGGCGGCCCACTGAGCAGATTGACGAGAATACCGTTCGCGACGAATGGGGAATCGTCTGGCGCACACCATCTTCTGGCATAGCGTATGCGGTAGGCCATCCTCTCGAAAATGAAACCGATCTGGCCGACTATGAGCCACCCGACCCCGATAGTGACTACCGGTTGGACAGCCTGCAGGCAGCAGTCGAGCGCTTCAAAGGCCAGAAGGCCATTGTCTTCCTGGGTCACGAAGGCTTTGAGTTCAGCCACTACCTGCATGGGATGGACAAGCTGCTGATGGACTATATCGCCAATCCCGAGTTCGCCCATCGTCTGGCCCGCATGGTCACCGATTACAAGACCCGGGTGCTGGAGCGCGCTGCGCAGAGGGGCGCCGATGTCCTGCTCACCGGCGATGACTACGCTTATCGCCTCGCGCCGATGATGTCTCCCGACCATTTTGCTGAGTTTTGCCTGCCGTATTTGCAGGAGTGTGTGGACGTCGCCCACCAGGCCGGCGTTCCCTTCATCAAGCATACTGATGGCAACTTGTGGCCGATTATGGATATGCTGGTCGAGACGGGCATTGACTGCCTGGACCCGATTGAGCCGCTGGCAGGTATGGATATTGGCGAAGTGAAAGAGAAGTACGGCCACCGTATCGCAGTCGCCGGCAACGTTGATTGTGGCGAGCTGCTCTCGCGGGGCACGCCCGATCAGGTGGTGGAGGCGGTCAAGGAGACCATCGCCAAGGCGTCGCCCGGCGGCGGGCACATAATGGCCTCCAGCAGCTCCATCCACCCGGCGGTCAGGCCGGAGAACTACCGGGCAATGGTGCAGGCCACCCGCCAGTTCGGCCAGTACCCTCTCGACCCCGAAATGGTCGCCGAATACCGCGAGAAGAACTACATCGCTAAGCACCTCGATCGCCCCACAACGGACCATCCTACCCGGTAGGAGCGGCATTCTTGCCGCGATTTTCCCCTGCCCTCAAATCTGCTGTGGGAGGGGCACCTCACGTCCGCCGTAGCTTCCGCGAAGGCGGATGCCCCGACCGGCTAGCCACAAAGGATTTCCCCGCTCCCCTGGCGAAGGCTTATCCGGTGATCGCTATGGCCGAGGAAAGCCCCGAACCCGACTACGTCAACGACCTGCCCGCCGGCTGCCCATCCGACACTCCTCGCTGCCAGTACCTTTTCCAGGGTTATAAACTCGACCCAAGATGGCGCGGCTACGTCATATCAGATACAACGGCGTTCCGAGGGCGCGACGTCGTGGACCGCCCCTGCGGCCTGCCCGTCAAGCCCTATCCCGAAGACCCCGAGCCCCGCTGCTACTTCCACTCGACCTGTCCTCGCGCGGGGGACAGGGGGCTCAAGGCACAACTGGAGTTAGCCGTCGCCTCCAGGCGTTATCTGGGTGAATCCCATCTGGCGGAAGCCGAATTAGAGGGCGCCCACCTAGTGAAGGCTTTACTAGACTACGCCGACCTGCAGGGCGCTAACCTTTGGGGGGCTAACCTCCAGGGTGCTACCCTGTACGACGCTAACTTGCAGGGCGCTTTGCTGTGTGATGCCGATCTGCGCGACGCTGATCTGCTCTCGGCCAACCTGCGTGGAGCTATCCCGAGTGGAGCTGACCTCCGCGGTGCTTCTCTATTGTTCGTTAACCTCTCCTACGGTTACCTTCCGAAAGCTGAGTTGCAAGGGACTTGCCTACGGGGCGCTGACCTAGTTAACGCTAACCTCTGCGGAGTCAACATAGCGCTGCTCGACAGGATTGATGAAGAGACCGGACTGGTTACCACCACATCGGCCACTCTTGAAGGGGCGGACCTGCGAGGGGCATCGCTGCTTGATGCCAGGATTGCGCCTGAAGCCAACTTATCCAAAGTGGGCTTCGGATTCCCGATAACTCGCCGTTGGGTTCCCTGGCAAAAGTGCGGATGGATTGGCTTGCGCGGAATGCGCCGCTGGTGGCGACTTCGCCACATGCGTTGGGGTGCGTACCATGTCCGCGATGAGCGGTGTGCCCGTAGCGATGAAGAGTGGCGCAAGATTAGAACGCTCTATGGGTGGGATGAATACATGCGTCGGCCCACCCTTGCCGATTGCCATACATTGTATCGCCAACTCAAGCTCAACTACCAGGAGTCGGGCGACTACCAGACCGCCGGGGAATTCTTCGTCCGCGAGATGGAGTGCAAGCGGGCGCAGATGGTAGTAGAGAATGAACCGCTGTGGCAACGCCTTTCGCCGGCCATTATGTACTTCGTCTGTGGCTACGGTGAGAGACCTGCCTGGATCGCCTACTGGGCACTTGCCTTAGTTGCCTTTTTCGGCTTCATTCACGGTGCATTTGGACTGCGCGATGCTGGCGGGGAATACGTGATAGGCCCTGGTGTAGATGCGCCTACCTGGGCGGGATTTGGCCGCTGGCTTACCGCAGCTTATTTTAGCGTGGTGACCTTTACCAGCCTCGGCTACGGTGATCTGGCGCCAGGGCCAGTGTGGGGCCGGCTCTTCGCTGGCTTGGAGGCAGCCTTGGGCATCGTGATAATGTCACTATTCTTGATCTGCATCGTCAGGAAGTATAGCCGTTAAGCCACACGGTCGGGGCACCCGCCTGCGCCGAGGCTACGGCGGACGTGAGGGGGTGCCCCTCCCACAATGCAGGCAAATCGGGGACCCAAAAAGACGATTGCCTGAGCCGATTGGCTCAGGCAGTATCGTCCGGTTTCACGCTCATTGAGTTGCTGCTTGTATCTTGTCGGCACATAGGGCGGTGTCCTAAAGCTTTTTTCAAGAGAATTTTTCGGCAATTTTCTTGATTAGCCCGGGAGTCGCCCCTGGCCGTCAACTCCTATAGACGCCTGAAGCGGCCAAAAGGTTCGGTCTATGCTGATACAAAAGTCAAAAGAAGATTATCTCGAGCATAGGCGGCGATGGTCGGGGCACCCTTCGACAGGCTCAGGGCAAGGTGGGTGCCCCTCCCACAATGCAGGCAAATCGGCGCCCAAAAAGACGATTGCCTGAGCCGCGTGGCTCAGGCAATATCGTCCGGCTTTACCCTCATTGAGTTGCCAATCTTCAATAGTATACCAAATTCCGGATACGGTTAAACATAGATTGGAGGGAAAGACGCAGGTTTTCGAGAAATTGTGGTGAGATGATCACAGCTATGAGGTACGCAAATGGTTTTGTACGTGGCAATGGCCAAATCTGAACAGGACTACCTGAGCCGGGCCGCCGAGTCGTTGTTCCAGCACAAGCTACGATTCGAGGAGCTGTCCGGCGGGCCCTGCTTAATGATGCGATACTGCTGGGTCGGGCCGGCGGTAATGGATGAGTATCCCATTCGCGCCATTGTCATCAGCGGCTTCGGGCACGGCTGGGACGAGATGGAGTTCTCTGAGCTGTACGGCCTATATGACCTGCTGCATGCTGTCGAGGTTCCTGTGCTGGGCATCTGCGGGGGGCATCAGCTCCTCGCGCACGTCTTCACTGAGGACTTCCGCCTCGTCCAGGAGCTCTGCGATGAGCCGATGCGCCGCCTTCAGCCCGGCGAGCCGGATTGGGATCCGGATTATCACCCCGGCTACTTTGTGGAAAGCGGGATGCAGCCGGTGACGATTATTCATCCCGATCCTCTGTTCGCGGGGCTGCCGGAGGTGTTATATGTACGGCAATTACACTTCTGCGAGGTGAAGACTTTGCCGCCCCAGTTTCGGCTGCTGGCCAGCAACGATCACTGCCGGCTGCAGGCCGTGGGCCACTGCCGCCGCCCCATCTACGGGGTGCAGTTCCATCCGGAGCTGTACACAGATAACTATCCCGACGGTCGCCAGATTCTGCGTAACTTCTTCGCGATAGCGGGGGCAGAGGTGAGGGATTAGCTATTGGCTGGCGGGGTTGATTCGCGCTCTTCGGCTGCCTGCTGGTGGCGCTGTGAGACCAGCATCCGCACAATCTCCTTGCGGGTTTCGGGGTTGTCAATGAAAGATTCGCTGACCATGCACAGTAGATTCCACATCGCGGGGGTACGATTCAGCGAGTAGCAGGCATACGAACCTTCGCGAGAGGTGACCTTGCGGATCAGGCCGTAGTCAGCAAAGCGTTCCATGACCGGTTCGATAGCTTCGACGGGGTGGCGCAGGCGCAGGGCTAAGCCGGCCGCTGTATCGAAGCTCTTGGGATGGTCCTGCAGATACAGGGCGACAGCCAGGCCCGCGATACTCTGCGCCACGTCTCTTACGAATTCCGCGACTCGCTTATCCATCAGTCCCCCCCCTGCCCGATAACGGTGCAGTGCAGTTACCACCTAATGAATCCTTCGCCGTCCGTCCTGCAAATCCTCCCCACTATGCGACATCATACAGTTTTTGGAATTGGTGGGCAAGGGAGGAGAGTCTCCGAGCTGCGGGGAATGGGGGTGCCACTGTCTTCGCCGCCGCATTGGGGGCGAATTCTTACTTCCCGACCAGGCTGGCAGAGCAATCGGCAGGAGGGAGATCGTGGCCGCTGATGTAGCTGTCGTATTTGACTGTGGTGCGACTAATCTGCGGGTGATGGCTGTGGACAGCCGGGGGCAGACTCTGGCTTCGGCCAGTCGTCGCAATAAGACCGCCCCGCAGCCCCAGGCGGCCAGTGATGAGTGGCGCATCTGGGATGTGGAGGAGGTTTGGGGCAAGCTGGCAGGGGCGTGTCAGGAAGTTTGCCAGCAAGTTGATACCACTCGTATTGCGGCGGTGACAGTCACTACCTTCGGCGCTGATGGCGCGCCGGTGCGCTCTGATGGGACGCTGACCTATCCGATAATCTCCTGGCAGGGCCTGCGCACCCAGCAGCTTACCGCCGAGATTGCCGAATTGATCGACCCCTGGGAGATATTTGAACAGACCGGCTATCAGATAATCTATTTCAACACGCTGCTGCGGCTGATGTGGCTACGCCAGAATGCTCCTGAGGCGCTGCAGACGGCCGACTGCTGGCTGATGATGCCGGGGATACTGAGCATGAAGCTGTGCGGGGAGCTGTCCATTGACCCCACTGCTGCCGGCACTATGATGGCTATGAATATGGAGACCCGCGCCTGGTCGGCCCAGATGCTCGACCTGGCCGGGTTGGACGAGTCATTCTTCCCGGATTGGGTTGAGCCGGGGGGAGTAATCGGTACAGTCCACAGCCAGGCCGCCGCAGAGACCGGCTTGCCCGAAGGGACGCTGGTTGTGGCGGCGGGACACGATACCCAGTTTGCCCCGTATGGGTCGGGCATGCAACCCGGCGAAGCCCTGCTCAGTAGCGGGACCTGGGAGATTCTGCTGCTGCGCATTGAGGAGTTTACTCCCACGCGCTTTGCCTTTGAGGAGGGGTTGCTGTTTGAGTGTGATGCCCTCCCCGATTTGTGGAATCCGCAACTGCTCATGATGGGCAGCGGCGTTCTGGAGTGGATTCGCCAGCAGCTATTCAGCAGCGGCGAAGGCCCCGCCGAGAGTTATGAAGATATGATCGCAGCGGCCCGCGCAATCGCGCCCGGGGCAGACGGGGTTTCGCTCATTCCCTCGTTTGTCGCCGACACGGGGCCGACTAAGAAGTACAATACCGCGGGCACGATTCTGGGCCTGACAATGAATACCACTGCCGCCCAGATATATCGAGCCGGCCTGGAGGGCCTGTGCTTCCAGATGCGCTCGGCCCTGGAGATTCTCCAGAAGGCTACCGGATTCACGGCCGAGGGTATTCGGGTGGTTGGCGGCGGGGCGCGCAATGATCTGTGGAACCAGATTCGCGCTGATGTCAGCGGGCTTCCGGTGGTGACTACCTCCCAGCAGGAGGCCACAGTGCTGGGCGCGGCGTTGTTCGCGCTGGCCGGCGCCGGGCAGTTTGACTCGATACAGCAGGCTGTCGGCAGCATCGAGATGAACGAGACTATCTATGAGCCCTCCGTTGCGGCAGAGGAGTATGCCTCGCTCTACCAGCGGTATATGGAAATTCCGCCGGCATTACAATGCTACTACGAGGGGAGAGACACTAATGAATCGCCTGGCTAACTCCGAGCTTGTTCGAGTTGGATTAATCGGTTACGGAGCTGAGTTTGGAATGGCCAAGCACCATGCCGACTACATCGCTCAGACCGACGTCCTGGAGACAGTGGCGGTGGCTGATATTGATCCCAAGGCCCTGCAGCAGGCGCGAAAGGACTTGGGTGAAGAGATTCTTACCTTCGACAGTGCCAGCAAGATGCTCGCTGCCGATGTGGTGGATATGTGCGTGCTAATCACTCCGCACAACACCCACGCCAGGCTGGCTATCCAGTGCCTGAACGCCGGCAAGCACGTGGTAGTCGAGAAGCCCATGTGTCTGACCTACCGCGAAGCCGAGAAGATGATCCAGGCCGCCCGCGCCAATGACTGTATGCTCACCGTCTTCCACAATCGTCGCTGGGACGGCGACTATATGGCCATCAAGCAAGCCATTGGCGATGGCCTAATTGGCGAGGTCTTTCATATCGAGGCATACTTTGGCGGCTGGGAGAGGCCCCGCGATTGGTGGCGGTCAGATAAGCAGATATCGGGTGGGGCGTTCTACGACTGGGGCGCTCATCTCCTGGACTGGGTACTGGGGCTTATTCCCGAGGCCAGGATGACTCACATTAGTGGCTTCTTCCACCAGGATGTCGTCTGGCAGCAGATGACCAATGAGGACCAGGTCCAGGCGATTGTTCGCTTTGACACGGGCTGTGTCGCTGACGTGCAGATTTCCAGCGTGGCGTTTGTGGAGCGGCCCCGCTGGCGTATTCTGGGAACTGAGGGAGCGATTGAGGATTGGCGGGGAGGCAGCTTCACTGTCTACACCCAGGTCAAGGGCTACCCGGCCCACGTTGAGGTCGAATACCCGAAATCGCAGCCCGTGGTGTTTTACGACAATGTCGCCGCGCACCTGACCAGGGGTACGGAACTGGTAGTCAAGCCCGAAGAAGCCGCCCGCACCATCGCCATAATGGAATATGCCGAGAGGTCGTCGAAGCAGGGCAAGACCTTCCGGGCACCTTGCCCCTGAGCGTCGTAGCCAGTCGTCTACTCCGCACTTATCATCGTGCCGCTCCCCGCGTCGGTGAACAGCTCCATTAGCAAGGCATGGCGATGTGCTTTTCGGGAGGCACCATCCGAACGCGCCTGTTGTTCTTGACATCTTGCCTGCCACACTTGACATTCTGACAAGTATACTGTATAATATCATCAATGGAGGTGACCCGATGGCGACCCAGGTACTTGGTAACCGTTTGAAAGTCGCACGCGCGGAGCGCGGGCTCTCGCAAGAGCAACTCGCCGGCCTCGTGGGCGTGACGCGTCAAACCATTAGTGCCGTCGAGACGGGGCTATATTGTCCGTTAGCGCTGCTGGCCTTCCTCCTTGCCAACCAACTCGAGAAACGGGTGGACGAACTGTTCTTCGTGAAAGGAGAAATACCATGAGTATGACTTCCTCAGTGGGACGTGATGAGCGGACGGTGGCTGTCGAAAACGCCGGTCACCGATGGGCCTACACCTTCGTGTCCTTCGCACTCCTCATTGACGTGGCGTACCGGGGTGTGTTTCGCCACGAGGCTGCTTGGGACTTGCTGGCCTTGGTCTTTGTGGGCGGAACCGTTATTACGATTCACCAGATCCGCCAGAAGGTATGGGCACGCGGCCACACAAGAGGCGCGGTCCTCACCGGCCTCCTTGGGGCTGTCATCGCAGTCATTGTTGCAGTAGCGGCCATGGTCTGGGTTCGGGCTGTGAATGGCGGCTGAAAACCGAGGCGGATGGCGGCCGAAAAGTGCAGCGCCCGATGCATTTACAACCCGCCTGCGGGCTGCCGCAGGCGGCCCAAGCGCGCGGCCACAACTGAAAGTCTTTGCAGAAGGGGTGTGGGCTTCGGCGAGCTCAGTCAAACCGGGAAAACCACTTTCTTCAGAAAGGGGTTTCCCCGCAATGCTGTTACGCTATTCCGTACTTATCATCGTCCCGATCCCTGCGTCGGTGAACAGCTCCATCAGCAGCGCGTGGGCAGTGCAGCCGTCAATTATGTGGGCGCGCTCCACTCCGCCCGCAACGGCCTGAATGCAGCTTTCCAGCTTGGGGATCATCCCCTCGGCCACATTTCCGTCGGCGATGAGCACCTTGGCCTCGCTAACGGTCAGCTTGCTAATCAGCGTGGTTGGATCATCGGGGTCTTCCAGCAGGCCGGCTACATCGCTGAGGGTGACGAGTTTCACCGCCTGCAGCTCGCCGGCTAGCTGGCCGGCGACGGTATCGGCATTGATATTGTAGCTCTGACCCTCAGCGTCCCCTCCGATAGAGGAGATTACCGGCACAAAGCCTGCCTCGGTCAAGACATGGATAACTTCAGTGTCGATACTCACAATCTCCCCCACGAAGCCTAGATCACCCTCGCTACTTTCCTTCTTGCGCGAGATGATCATATTGGCATCTTTGCCCGATAGACCCACGGCCCGTCCCCCGGCGGCGTTGAGCAGGGAGACAAGCTGCTGGTTGACATCGCCAACCAGCACCATCTGGGCGATCTCCATCGTTTCGGCGTCGGTCACGCGCAGGCCGCCGGCGAACTTAGGCTCGATGCCCAGGCGTTTCATCATCTCAGTGATTCGTTGGCCGCCACCGTGCACGACGACCACATTTATCCCTACATAGCGCAGCAGCACAAGGTCTTGAGCAACGTTGTCCTGCATCTGCGGGTCGGTCATCGCCGCGCCGCCATATTTGACAACAATGGTCTTGCCCGCCCACTGTTGGATGTAGGGGAGGGCTTCAATCAGAGTATCAGCACGTCTCTGCAAATCCTCCATCGGTCATCTCCTGGAACTGTGGTTGCGGTATCAGGTATGCCTAAAGAGCGTATTCGAAAATGGGGAATTCGTCAAGTTCTCAGCGCTCAGTCTCAGCAAGGGAAGTTATTTTGGGCCGCAGCCTTGACAATTGTTGGTATATTGAATATACTAAATACCAGATGAGATTGAGTCTCAGGTGGTGATAACTATGAATCGCGAAGAGTTAGAAGCTGAAGTTATGGATTTGCTGCAGCATTCTGAACTGCGTATGACCCCGCAGCGGCGGGCAATCGTTCGCCGGATACTGACAATACCAGGTCATTTTAGCGCGGATGATCTGGTTACAGCTCTTGACCAAACACAGGAAGAGGCGTCGCGGGCAACAGTATACCGGCTGATCCCCGTGCTTATTGAGCTGGGCATTCTGCGCGAGGTCGAGCACGGCTATGACCACAGCCATTACGAGGTTGTTCGCGACCCAGGTCATCACGAGCATCTTATCTGCCAGCGCTGCGGCGAGGTGATTGAGTTCGTATGTCCGGCCATCGAAGAAGCTATTGTTGAGGTGTGTCAGGAACACAACTTTCGGCAATATCAGCATGGCCTGGAGGTCACCGGGTTGTGCGAGCAGTGCCAACAAGAGGCTGATGACCAACACTTGTCCGCCAGTTAGGAACATCACAAATCGTAGCTCATAATTGTCTAATTAAGGACCACGATTAACAGTGATTGTATCATTGGCAGAAATGGCACCGGGTCAAACCGGTATAGTAATATCGCTCGAGGGCGGCCACGGTATGATGCGGCGGCTAGCAGCGATGGGCATCCGTAGAGGGGCGGCGGTCACCAAGACAAGCAGCCAACCCTTCCGCGGCCCGATCAGCGTTCAGGTGGGCAACACCGAAGTGGCCCTGGGCTTTGGCCTGGCTCGCCGCGTTATGGTCGAGGTACCCGGGTGAAGCGCATCCTGCTGATGGGCAATCCCAACGTCGGTAAGAGCGTGGTCTTCTCGCGGCTTACCGGCGTTGATGTGATCGTCTCCAATTACCCCGGAACCACGGTTGAGTTCATCAAGGGCCGGATGAAGTTGAGCGGCGAAGTTGCCGAGGTCATTGACGTTCCCGGAACATATACGCTGGGTCCGACCACCCCTGCTGAGCAAGTAGCCACCGATATGATGGCAGAGGGCGACGTCATCATCAATGTCGTTGATGCCACCAACCTCGAGCGCAATCTCAATCTCACTCTGCAACTGCTCAATTCGGGCAAGCCCGTCGTTGTCGCCCTGAATATGTGGGACAGTGCACAGCACAAGGGCATCGAGATTGCCCTCGCCAAGTTAGAGAAGCGCCTGGGGGTGCCGGTCGTCCCCACTGTCGCTCCCAGCGGCGAGGGCATCGGCCAGCTTGTGGCCCGGCTCGAGGAAGCGACTACTGGCAGCATCCAGTTCGACGAAGAGCGGCGCTGGAGCGTGCTGGGTGGAATAGTCGAAGAGGTGCAGACCGTCACCCACCGCCACCACACTTTGCTGGAAAGGCTGGCCGACCTGTCGCTGAAGCCGGAGACGGGAATCCCCCTGGCCATCGTCGCCGGCCTGGTCGCTTTTGCCCTTATTAGGGTGATTGGAGAGGGACTTATTGGCCTCGTTTTCAATCCGCTCTTTGATCACCTGTGGCTCCCGGTGGTCTCAGGACTATCAGCAATTCTGCAGCCCGAAACCTTCTGGCATGAGCTGCTGGTCGGGCGTCTGATAGACGGGCAGATTGACTGGGTGGAGTCAATGGGACTGCTCACAACTGGCTTGTACGTCCCCTTGGCGATGGTGCTGCCCTACATCTTCGCCTTCTACCTGGTGTTGGGACTGGTCGAGGATATCGGCTATCTGCCGCGGCTGGGCGTGCTGGTTGATACCATTATGCACCGTCTGGGCATGCACGGGTTGAGTATCATCCCTATGCTGCTGGGGCTGGGCTGTAATATCCCCGGCGTACTGGCAACGCGGATTCTGGAGACGCAAAGGCAGCGCTTCCGGGCCGCAATCCTGATGTCAATCTGCGTTCCCTGTATGGCGCAATTGGCTGTCATTGTGGCACTGTTGGGGCCCTATGGCGTCAGAGGCCTGGCCCCTCTTTTCATTATGCTGGCTGTCCTGTGGGTGGTGCTGTCGCTGGGTTTCAAGTATTTGCTGCCTGGGGAGACCCCGGAGATGTTCACCGAAATACCGCCCTACCGCACGCCCTATCTTCCCGCAGTTGCCCAGAAGCTGTGGATGCGCGTCCGCCAGTTCATTCGCGAAGCTGTGCCCTTTGTGCTGCTCGGTGTGGGCCTGGTAAATATACTGTACGTGCTGAACATCATCCAGGTGCTGGGCAGATGGCTGGAACCGGTGCTTACCAGCGTTCTTGGCCTGCCTCCGGAGGCAGTGGGGGCTTTGCTGATTGGCTTTTTGCGCAAAGATGTAGCTGTGGGCATGCTGGCGCCGCTGGGGCTGAGTGTAAAGCAGCTTGTTGTTGCCTGCGTGGTACTGACCGTCTATTTCCCCTGTGCCGCCACCTTCGCAGTGTTGCTGCGCGAATTTGGCCTGCGGCGCATGGCCAAGGCCGCCCTGCTGATGACCGTGGTCGCCCTCGGTGTCGGTGGCTTGCTCAATCTCGTACTCTAGCCCACGTCTACTCTTCGGCAATGATGGCCTCGCCGTCCATTAGACAGAGCGGTTCCCTGCGGTAGTTGTTCTCCAGGCCGATAAGGCTGATTACTGCAGGCTCATCTGGTGCCGATGAGCGATCCATAGATGTGGTCTGCCGTCGTAGGATGACCAGCCAGTAAGAGTCAAAGGGGAGGAATGTGAGACGCTTTGGTGAAGATAGGGGTGGACCCTGAAGAACTTTCGTACCCTCGAACTTGTCAGTTTGGGGGAGGAGATGAGGATGAAGTTTACAGCGAGACGCTGTATGTGCATTATTGGCTGCGTATTGATGGTGGCCGGGGCGTGCGCCGAGACGCCGCCCGTCGAGGTGGTGCCCTTTGATTATTTATGTACCCGTGAGTTTCCTGGGGCTTACGACGCGCTACAGATCTTGAGCGATACCCAAGTGAGTTCATGGAAGCCGCGTCCGTTCATTAGCAACGCGGCTTTCACCCGATACGATTTTGCTGAGCTGGTCGCGGCCGTGCTCCGTGACATGAGCAGCTCTAGCCAGGCCGTGGGGGATGCGCCGCCACGGCCCCTATACACTCTACCGCAGCTCTCACAGGAACGGGTGGAATCTGTCCGCAACATCATAGCGACAATGGTGCGGGAGTTTTGGCCCGAGTTGGCGACGCTTGATCGGGAAGCACCGAAGCTCCGCATGGTAGGCGGTGAGCGCCGGCTCCCTGCTTTCTCGCGAGGCCTTGTGGGCCTTGTCGCAAACGCGGACTTCGAACACCATCGGTTTGCGGCGCCCGCGGCCTGCCACGAGGTGATACCAGGCTGGTTCTTTTATGTGATCGAAGCACCAGCGGCGATGGAGGTAGTGAGCGCCAGGTCGTACGAGAGGTACGCCCTGCTGAGCGGCGGTCACGGGTTCATGCATTCGGCTGCCTTTGACGTGACCCCGGGGCAGAAATATACCGCCACCGCCTGGATCAGGGGCACCGGGCACCTGGACCTGGGTGTCCTGTGGTGGGCTGCCTATGGCGACGGCCATGCCGAGATGGTCACACCCCACTGGGAACATATGAAAGTGCCCGCACAGGCAGCGGACGAGTGGCAGCGGATTTCTGCTACCTACACCGCCCCCGAAGGAGCGACCCGAGCATACCTCCGCCTGGTGGTGGGCGGCGGGGAGGTGCACATCGACCAGGTGCGGATCGTAGAGGCGCGTACTCCCCGCGAAAGTCTGATGAATGTGCCCGCGGGGCACTGGTTCCACACTCAGGCGCAACAGCTCCTGCAGGAGATCGCAACAGATGACAACAACGTGCCAGTCCAGGTGAGATGATGGCAGCCGTGAGTGGAGCTGATTCAAAAAGGTGTGCGCCTCAATGAAGACGTCATCCGCAGCGAAGCTGTGGCGACACGCATAGACAGAAATGGAGCGATGATTCGGCCGGCCTATAGCGGGCGGAGTGATAAGAATGAGTACGGTGAATAGAATTCATCTGGTGAGGGCTGTTGCCGCGGTCGTGATGATGGTCGCAGCGGTGCCCAGCTTGGCCCAGGATGCAGAGACTGTGTTGGTAGATCTACCCTCGGCAGGGAGGTTGGCTGCTGTCAGCGCTGAGCTGGCCAGCATGCTGGAAAGCCAGGGCATGCGCGCCCTTCAGCCTGTTGCCGGGCAGTTGCCCGAGCCGCTGCCGCCTCGTGTGGTGACCGATGGCGACAGCATCCGCGATCCGCAGCGACAGCAAGTGCTTCGCCAGTTCATCGAAGAGGGGGGCGGGCTGGTATTGATTATCGATCGGTCCCGCCGCCATATTGCGCAAGCCAACGGCTTCGTCAAGCCTCTGGGCTTGCAGATTAGTCCGGTCGCGAGCAGTCTCGACCCGGTCGAGTTCTATGCAACTCCCCTGGCCTCCGACCTGGATATGCCCGATGTCGGTTCGCTGCGTATGACAATCACGGGCCAGGCAACGGTACCTATCGCTCGCCAGGGCGAGAATCTGATCTGTGCCGGAACAGTCTACGGCCAGGGGGGAGTAATTCTCCTGCCTGCCTCTCTGGCACTGGCCGGCGCAGATGGGGAGGCGGGTGGCCCCGGTCTGGAGCTGCTGACTCGTTGCATTCGCTGGTCTGATCAACTCCCGGAATTGGCCTCGTATGCCCCGGCGGTGCAGGTGGCCGGCCCGGCTGAGGCTGCACTCGAGGTCCCTACCGGCAGGACGGACTTGCCGCGGGAGAGCCGCGATTTCGCGGACGCCATCCTTTACGACTGCCAGGCTACCAAAGACCAGTGGCCCCAGATCACGGCAGTGGTGGTGCAGGCCTTGCAGGAGAGCGGTCTGCCCATCAGAGCGCTGGCGGTGGCGGGTCGGGATGATCCGCTGGTCGAGGCTCTGTATAGCTGGCCGGAGTTGGTCGTGCTCGGCACCTGGCGGCAGTACAGCGTCCCCGAGCAGGCCGCCCTATATCAGTACGTGGCGGCGGGGGGTTCTCTGCTGGTGCTGGCTCATGTCCACACAGATCGGCAGATACGGCTGGTCTACCTCAGCGAGGTGCTCACTGGCTTTGGGGCGCTGTGCTCGTTGGGCCGCCCGGGGGGTAGTGCCGAGGCAACCGGCGGGCCAGTTCGGCAGTTGGGTGATATCCCTGGCGGAGTGCGAGTGAGCGGTCGCAGAGTGAAGCCGTTGATTACAGTGGGCAGCCGCCCTCACCTGGCGGCCGGATACTTGGAGTTTGAAAGTGGCCGGCTTGCGGTTATGGATGCTGGCCCACTGCTGAAGAATGCTGGCTACAGATTACAGCTCAGCCAGCGGGTATTGCCCTGGCTTATGCATGCTGAGTGATGGATGAACTTGGGTCACCCCTGGCACAAATCGGAGCAGTGAAAGGTCATAAGTATGCTATATGACTTCCATACGCACAGCTATCTGAGCGACGGCGTCCTGGCGCCGATGGAGCTTATCCGCCGGTGCATTCATAACGGCTACACTGCCATGGCCATAGCTGATCATGTCGCGAGCGGGACCATGCAGCGGACCATTGAGGAGACGCGCGGCGACGCCATGCTGGCTGCCGAGCGCTGGGACTTCACCTGCCTGGTGGCAGTAGAAATAACGCACACTCCCGCTTCGGCGATAGCCCAGTTAGCGGCCCGCGCTCGGGACCTGGGTGCTGAGTTGGTCATCGTCCACGGCGAGACCATCGTCGAGCCCGTCGAGCCGGGCACTAACCTGGCGACGGTGAGCTGCCCGCAGGTGGATATGCTGGCTCATCCTGGTCTGCTTACCGAAGAGGAGGCCTCTCTCGCCGAGGAGAATGACATCTTCCTTGAAATCACGCGCCGCCAGGGCCACTGCCTGACCAACGGGCTGGTAGTCGAGCGTGCTCTGGAGGCGGGCGCCCGGCTGGTGGTGAGCAGCGATGGGCACGCTCCTGGCGATTACCTGACCGAAGAGCTTGCTCGCCAGGCTGCTCTGGGCGCGGGTGTGCCGGAGAGCGAGATTCAACACGTACTGGAGAACAATCCCCAGGAGTTGCTGCGACGGGGCCTGGCCCGT
Source organism: bacterium (assembly GCA_030602615.1). Classification (GTDB taxonomy): domain Bacteria; phylum Armatimonadota; class Zipacnadia; order Zipacnadales; family Zipacnadaceae; genus JALGTD01. The sequence goes on along the minus strand of JAUVZM010000012.1, from coordinate 2,552 downwards.
CGCGAGGTGCAGGCGTGAAGTGCCGAGTGCTGCTAATAACTGGTTTGCTGGCAGCGGCCTTCGCTTTAGGGGGATGTGCCCGTGGCAGCGGCCCCGGAGTGATCCCGGAGGTAGTGATTGAGATTGTCTGGGAGATGGCCGGAGCGGTTGACGACTCTTCCTACTACTATGTGGCCTTCGATACCGACGACGACAAAGGCGCAGATTTCCCCGTGCCGGTGGCCGCCGGTCCGTACTGGGGCAACGGCTGGGGTACCGGCTCGATCACCCATTTCCTGGAGTATCACGCCGGCACCTATCAACTGTATCGCGCCGACCTGAACGTCGTGCCCCGCCAACTCTCCGGTGGCTTTCTCGGTGTGGTTGGTGACGTTACCGGCGGTGATGCGGGCGAATACACTATTACGGTTTCCTCCATCACCCTGGGGGCGGTCACGCTCACCGGCACCGGCGCAGTATCAGCAGTAACCAATGATTCTGACCAGAATGCCGGCACACTGGAGCTGGCCACCGATGCGGCGGGCAACACAGTCGCCGGATCAGTCAGCTTTACGCCGGCAGCCGATGGCGGGCGTACGCTTGATGCCGCCGAACAGGCTCAGATTAACACGCTCAATGGCGGCGTGGCGCTGCAGTCGGATTCCCTGGATGAACTGAGCCTTACCCTGACCGTCTCGCCAGGGACGGCGGGGACGCAAGTGATTGAGATAGCTCCGGCCGTCGCCGATGTGGATGTGAGCTTTGAAAGCGCCAGTACCGGGCAGGTCACCACCGACACCGCAACAGTGACCGCTAACTCCTCACAATCGACCGCCGACCCACCTATTGCGGGAGTAGATTTTGTGACCGGCGACCTGGCGATAGGCGATCAAGCCCAGATCGGCCTGGAGGTGGCAGCCACAGCCACGCTGATCGGCCCGCCGTTTGAGTACGTTCTCCCCGACGGCTCCGACACACTGCAGGCCACTGTTGATCTGGCCAATCTGGGCACTAATGTAAACAACCTCAGCATAAACTTCATTACCACTACCGAACTGATCTTTGATCCTAACATCACTGATCCCGACGAGCACACCTACGACGGTCTGGGGCCGCTGGGCAATGACGCCATCCGTGTTTTCGATCCTAACGAGTTCTTGCCGATAAGCAATGATGACGCCTTTATTCAAGAGCAAGCCGGTGACAGTACTCTGGTAGGCCCGACTACCCAGCAACAGCGTGATGCAGTGGACATCACCGACTGGCAGATTACGCCCCACCGGCTGCTCTAATAAGACTGTTACCAAATGGGTAGGAGGGGCATTCTTGCCCCGACGTATGTACAACCTTAGTTGATTGAATTGTGGGAGCATTCTTCTATCCAACTCTCTGTTGCTGGGAATTATTAAGGGAGGCAAATCGTGCGCGCAGTGATTCAGCGCGTAAAAGAAGCCGAGGTCACCGTGGGACAACAGGTGACTGGCCGAATCGAGCGAGGCATTGTGGCTCTGGTTGGCTTTGTTGAAGCAGATGGGCCCGACGATCTGGACTGGATGGCCCGCAAAATCGCGGGGCTGCGGATATTCAATGATAGTGAGGGGAAGATGAACTTGTCGGTAGGGCAGGTGCAGGGTAAAATACTGGTGGTGCCGAACTTCACCCTGTACGGCGATGTCAGCCGCGGTCGGCGGCCCAGCTTCACATCTGCTGCCCGACCAGAGGTAGCTGAACAGCTCTTTGACCAGTTCGTAGATGTTCTCGGTGAGCAGGGCGTGGAGATTGCATCTGGTGAGTTCGGCGCGTCAATGCAAGTTAATATCGTCAACGACGGGCCGGTGACACTGATCATTGACACTGAGTCGGACAGATGACAACAGGGGGTCGCATAGCACCACTCAGTTGGTACAGATATGAATGCACGCAGACGTAGTAACAGTTCGCCCAGGAGCGAGGCAAAGGTCCGCCTAGCGGTGGGGGACCACCTCGCTGAGCGGGAGCACTTCGCGGAGGCTATCGAGCAGTACAAGCAGGCAATTGACCTGGATGATCGAAACGCCGAGGGCCACGTTCGCATCGGGGATGCATATCTGGCCAGCGGCCACGAGCAGCAAGCTCTGAAGGCATACCGACGAGCCTTGCGCGTGGCGCCGCGCCACGCTAGCTCCTATTTGGGTCTCAGCGATTTTCTGCTGTATAAGGGTCGCTTTAGGGCGGCGCGAGTGGCCCTGAAGCAGGCAGTTGACTGTGAGCCTGACCGCGCCTACTATCACTATCGCCTATCGTGGCTTTACTTCAATTTGGGGAAGACCGATCTGGCTCAAGAGTCGCTGTGCAAAGCCGTGGAGCTGGCGCCCGACGACGGCTTCTATCACTATAAGCTCGGCGAGGTCTACTTCTATCAGGGAGACTGGTCGTCTGCTGCTTCTGAGTACGGGGCGGCGGTGCAGTGTTCTCCCTGCGATGACTTTTATCACCTGCGGTTGGCCAGCGTCTACGTCCGCCGGCAGTTGTACGACGAGGCACTTGCTATGTTGGAGCGCACCGTACAGATCGATCCGGACAATCCTGCTTAT
>JAUVZM010000008.1 GCA_030602615.1 bacterium | reverse complement strand
GCTCCTGGGCTAAGCCCGGTGTGGGGGCTCATCAGGGGCGAAACTCAATACTCGCACTAAGCCTGTAGATGCTTTAGCAGCACCTCTTCGGACGCGGGTTCAATTCCCGCCGCCTCCACCAGCCTTCGCTCAGGAAACTTTGACAAGTTCCCTGATGTTTGGCGGGCAGGCCTTCGGCAGGAGACTGCAATGCTGTGAAGCCAACTTGTCTCATATTGAGCGTATTGGTCTCGATTGGGCTCACAAGTATGGCGACAACCAGGCCTCGCGCGGCCGCCCCCGGGGAGCCGCAGTACGAGATCTTGTATAGCTCGCGCCATTACGTTCAGCGGGGACGGAGCTACTACCAGATTCGCCGCGTGAGCCCCACAGGCGGCAATAGCGTGCAGCTCACCCACGCGAAGGCCGACTGCGAACACCCAGTTGCCTCCCCAGACGGCAAATGGATCCTCTACCAGCGGGGCTACGATATCTGGATGATGACTGCCGATGGACGAAAGAATCGGCGCGTGCTCAGTGCGAAGCCACAGTGGTCCCTGGTGCGCCTCCGCGCGTGGTCACCAAACCACGGTGCACTATTGCTGGATGTTGAGGCCGAGAAGCACCACGCCGAGGCGACCTATCTGTTTGATCCTCTCACAAAGAGGCTAAGCAAGCTGGCAAGCGTCGCTGGTGCTACACCTGCACCACGGGGATCACTACTGCTCATGCCCACACCTAGCAGGGAGGCCATTCAGGGTGGTTCGATCATTGACGGCACCGGAGAGGAGTTGTGGACACTGGGCGAGTCGGTTGCGGCGTGGTGTCCTGACGGCCAACGCTTGGCCGTATTGGCACCGGCGGGCTGCTATGAGTCACACACGGTCTTCCTATTCTGCGCGCGAGACGGCAAGGAAGAGCACTCGCAGACAGTAGACCACGAGCTTGCCTTAGTGTGGTACTCCCTCCGGTGCTCCCCACGCAGCGACAGCGTCCTGGTGGCTGAATACGGGGGCAACAGCACCTCGCGCTTTGACTACTATCATCTGCTCCATCTGGATTCCGGAAACCTTAGGCAGCTCGGCCAGGGCATGGGAGCGTGTTGGTCACCGGATGGCCGCTATGTCGCCTGGCGCACTGGGCGGAAACTCATGCCGCTGGATCCACCGCGCGAGGTATGGACGACGCAGATAGTAGTGTACGATGAGGCGGCAGGTAGTCGGCTGCCGCTTACCTACGGGTTGAAGTCCAACCAGCATCTGAGTTGGATACAAGTGAACTAGCGTTCGTTTCACCTGCTCAGCATCCGGCAGCCACGGAGAAAGCCACACACTTCCACATCCTTGCCGTTCGTTTCTACCGTAATCATCCCGACTTTGCCAGTCTGTATGAATTCGGTCGTCCCTGCTGTGAGGGGGTAAGCCTCTCGCCCCAGCTCGTGCTGGGCTGATATTATGCCCAGTTGTGGCCGGGATAGCCGTATTATCGGCACAGCCTCCTCCAAATTGCGCCCGTGGTGGGGTACCTGCATAATCGTGCTGCGTAGCGACACCTTGTGCTGGCGGCTCCAGGAGGTCAGCCGCTGCAGCCCCGCTTTCTCCTGGTCGGATAGCATAAGCAACGATACCTGGCCGTACTGCAAGCGTAGAACCACCGAGTTATTATTGAGGTCGTCGCGGGAGCCCGTAATCAGCGGCCGGCTGGGGGCCAATACCACAGCCTCTGCCATCTTCCCCAGATTGAGGCGGCCGCCTGCTCGCACCGCCTCAACAGGCACTTGGTACTCCTTCGCTGCATCCTCTATCGCCTGCCATACCCTGGTGTCAGGATTGAAGCCCGGCTCGAGGATGACGGCTACCGGCATTCGCTGGAGCAGGCGGGGCACGGCGTTGCAGTGGTCCGACTGCGGGTGGGTAATAACCAGGGCGTCAAGCCGGCGAATCCCACGGCGGCTCAAAAACGGTATAATAACACGGTCGGCCAGCAGCGCCCCTTGCAAGCTGGGATACTGCCGACTGCCGGCATCCACCATCACTACATGCCCGCCTGGTGACTCGATCACGGTGCACTGGCCGTCGCCGACGGCCAGGAAAGTCACGCGCAGAGAAGCTGCTGATCCTCCCGCTGCAGTGACAACCAGCGCCAGCCCGGTGACTGCCACAAGCCCTACTGCCACCCATCTCCAATCCACTCGTGAGGCCAGGGCGAACGTGCGCCGACGCAGCTCTGGCTTGACCAGTATCAGAACAACTCCCCCCACCCCAACATACCAAGCAACCATGGCCAGCCCCGAGAAGTAGATATTGTCTACATAAGCGAAGGGCAGGGCCAGACATAGCTTGTTGCCCAGCAGCATTACCTGCATCAACACCCGCGCCAGCCCGCACAGAATCACAGTGATCGGCAGCAGGGCTGCTCCGGTAATTAACGCCAGCATCCCTAGCGGTATTACCAGTACCGAGATGGGGACGGCGACAGCATTGGCGATATTGGCCAGTCCGGCAAAGCTGTAGAAGTTATGGGCAAGGATAGGCGTTACCATCACCCAGGCGCCCAGCGTTGCCAGCAATATTCTCGTCATAAGATTGGCCCGGTGGCGTCGGCCCAGGGCATCTCGATAAGGGCGCGGGCTGTACGCAGCAACACCGATTACCGCGGCGAAAGTCAGTTGGGCGCCCATGTCGAAGACAATATTGGTGTCGGCAATCACCAGCACGAACACAGCCAGAGCCAGGGCATTGATCAGGTCATAGCGCCGTCCGCTAACCAGAGCATAGATGAGTACGGCGGCCATCACCAGCGAGCGGCTGACTGACGGGGCCAGCCCGGCAAGCAGCGCGAAACCGACCACAGCCGGGGCAATGACCAGGATATGCCACGGATGCAGGGCCCGCCGGCGACCGGCCGTAACCAGCAGGATGATGGTAAAGACGATGAAAGTGACTTGCGCGCCGGAGACGACCAGCAGATGGATGGTGCCGGTGCGCCGGAACAGATCCTCAGTCTGTTTGTCTATGCCCGGCCCGGCCCGCAGGCCATAAACCATACCCGCCATCAAGTGGGCATAAAACTCACTGTTGGAGCCGGGCATCGCCCGTTCCAGGTTGTCCAGAGCGCGCTGGCGAGAAAGCTGCACCAGGTTTTTCAGCTTGAATTGCCACGGCACTGGCCCAGGCAGCTTGCGAAGGGTCGCTATGCGCGCCTGCGCGGTGATGCCCTGGCGCGCCAGATAACGGCGCATGTCGAACTGGCCCAGATTCAGTGCCCGCGGCGGCCGGGCCAGATCACTTATCTGGGCAATTACCCTGTCGCCTATCACTACTGGTCTTTCCCACTCGGACTGGGCCAAGGACAGCAGCCCGCTAGCCGCAAAAGAGCCGTGGTCGGTCCCAACAGAAAGCACCTCGACAACAAGGCGACGCCAGTGGGGATGCTGAGCCGGGATGCTGACTATCCGCCCGTTGATGTTTGCGGACTCCAAGGGAGCGTACTGCGATATATCATGGCGGGGAACGACAAATTGAGCTGCGTGCAGGCACAGACCAACAGCGAAGAAGGCGGCAACCAGCCACAGATGACTGGCCGGCGAATGTCGGCGGCTAATGATGAACCCGCCGGCGCCCATCAACAGGAACACAACCAACAAGACTGAGAAGCGTATGTGAAGCTGTTCGGCCACCACCACGCCAACAACCAGGCCGAAGGTCAAGCTCACCAGAGGCCGGTAACCGAGATGCTGAATGAGCGCGGAGAATTGCCCCGCAACAGCCGGTGCAGAAGCGACACTCTTCTCAGCGGTATGAGGACCATTGTCCGCAGCCATAATGAGTAGGTTCGGCTCCCCCCGAAACGTGGAAGCAACTTCGCGGCGCAGCCGCCGATTCCTCTTCACCTTAACAGCGGGGGTCATATGTGATAGAATGTAGGTTGACAGTTTGACGTAGCAATTAAGCATCAACTTTGCGAAAGTAGGATGTCTGTAAACAATGCGTGGGATGGGAAGAGGACATCATAGAGGGCGTTTCTCCAGATCCGGAGACGAGAATGGCACAGAGCGCCTGAGAATAAGTGACCGGCGGATGCTGGGATGGTTTGTGCAGCAGCTTGGTCCCCACTGGCCGAAAGTGCTGGTTGGGGCAACTGCCATGGTGCTGGGGAGCCTGGCGGGCCTGGCTCCTCCCTATATCACCGGCCCGCTGATCGTGGATAGGGTAATGTTCGACCACCAATACCACCTGTTGCCCCAGTACGTCGGCCTGCTGATCGGCGCCTTTTTCGCTGCAAGTCTGCTTAACGGTATTCGTATGAACGTCATGCACATACTGGGGCAGCGATTTGTCTATGATCTGCGCGTAAACCTTTACAAGCACCTGCAGAGGCTGTCGCTGAGCTACTTTGAGAGCAACGAGACCGGGGACATCATGTCGCGGGTGTCCAACGATGTTAACACTGTTGAGGATATGGTCGTTCACGGCACTGACGAAGTCGTCTCCAATATCCTGACGGTGGTCGGCACGATAATCATCCTGATGTATATCAACTGGCGCCTGGCGCTGACCGGCCTGTGGCCGCTGCCGATATTCGTGGTCTCGCTGATCATATTCGCCCGCTACATTCGGCCCCTGTACCGCAAGATCCGCGATGATCTGGGCGACATCAATGCGGAATTGCAGGAGAATATCGCCGGAATCAGCGTCGTGAAGGCCTTCGGTCGCGAGGAGTATGAATTAGAAAGATTTCGCAACTGGAGCCGCGAGTACTACCAGGCCAACGTACGGGCCGTCTGGCTGTGGACGACTTTCTTCCCGTTCATTGGGTTTCTCACCTCGATGAGCAGCGTGGGGGTGTTGTGGTACGGAGCGGGTCCGTCAATTGCGGGCAATTCGGTGGCCAGCGCCGGCGACATCGTGATGTTTCTTGGCTATCTAATGCGCTTCTACGGGCCAGTTGGCGGGCTGATTCGTATCTATGATATGTTCAATCGGGCACTGGCAGCGCTGGCCCGAATCTTTCAGATATTCGACGAGGTGCCGGAAATCCAAGACGCACCAGACGCAGTTGCGCTGGAGCAAGTGGCCGGGGATGTGTTGCTGGAGCGAGTTAGCTTCAAGTATCGGACCGGCGAGGTGGTGCTCAAGGATATCACTGTCCACGCCGAACCCGGTGAGACCGTGGCGCTAGTCGGGCGCAGTGGAGCGGGCAAGACTAGCGTTATTAACCTGATCCCTCGTTTCTACGACCCGTTGGAAGGCCGTGTGTGGATAGATGGCCACGATGTGCGGAAGGTAACCCAACAGTCGCTGCGCCAGCACATCGCGCTGGTACTGCAAGAGACTTTCCTGTTCAGCGGAACGGCCAAGGAGAATATCGCCTACGGACGGCTCGACGCCACCGAGGAGGAAATCATCGCAGCAGCCAAGGCCGCTAATGCTCATCAGTTCATAATGGAGCTTCCCGACGAGTATGAGACCCAAATCGGCGAGCGAGGCGTGAAGCTGTCCGGTGGGCAGAGGCAGCGCATCGCCATAGCCCGAGCCATCCTGGCGGATCCGGGCATACTGATTCTCGATGAGGCCACTTCGCTGGTGGATACCGAGGCAGAACAGGAAATCCAGCAGGCCCTGGAAGGGCTGATGCAGGGGCGAACGGTATTTGTCATTGCGCACCGGCTCTCGACGGTGCGCAATGCCGACAAGATCGTGGTCATCGAAGGAGGCGAGATTGCCGAGGAGGCCGACCACGAGAAGTTGATGGAGCAAAACGGCCTGTATGCTGAAATGTACCAGCGCCAGTTCAGTCTGGCAGACATCTGGGGCGCAGACGCCGCCGCCCAGTATCGCGAATAGTAGACAGCTACTCTACCGTCATCTTCGGCCTCCAAGTGCTCCAGCCGCCTAATCGAATATGTAAGAAGGAAACACCGTGGCGAAGCCCGAAATAGGGCTATCATGGCGCTGCTGAACCGAGAGGAACGTGGCGGGACGTAAGATCTGTGGACCATCAATTTGCCAGTCGGCCAAGCTGCAAAGGCACCACAAAGCAGGTCCGACCCAGGCATGGCTCAAGAGGGGGCAAATTATGAATGTCTACGAGCTTATTCAGAAGCGGCGGACAATCCGCAGATTCGAGCAGAAGCCGGTGCCTAAAGATCTGCTGGAGCGGTGCGTAAATGCCGCTCGGATCGGGCCTTCAGGCGCCAATCTCCAGCCACTGGAGTATATTGTGGTCAGTGAACCCGAGCAGTGCCAGCAGGTCTTTCCTCATACTGCGTGGGCTGGTTATCTGCCCGACTGGTCGCCCAGCCCCGAAGAGCGAGCGATGGCCTACATCTTCATTCTTATCAACCGTGAGCTGCGGGCCAATGCCCCGATGGATGTGGGCATTGCAGCGGAGAATATTACACTGGTGGCACTTGCCGAGGGGGTTGGTAGTTGCATGGTCGGCTCGCTGGATGACGATGCTCTGCGCAAGGTGCTGGCCGTCCCGCAGGACTGTGAGATATCGCTAATGGTTGCCCTGGGGTATCCGGCCGAGCAGCCGCAGATGGTAGGAATGACCGGCGATTCAATCAAGTATTATCGAGACGAAGACGGCACTCTAAAGGTACCAAAACGAGCTTTGGCGGATGTCTTGCACTGGCAGCGATATACGGAAGATGCCGCAGAGTAGCCCATTTGGTAAGCTGCGGGCCCGTCTGTGTCTAAGCACTCTCACCTAACCGTTCAGTTGCCTTCCCAGGGAGGATAGTTGCCATGCCTCAGGTAGTATGTTTGGGCATAATCGTCGTAGACATATCGGCCCGGCCGGTTGATGAGATGCCGGAAAAGGGACTACTGAAAATAACCGAACAGATCAGCATAGGCCTGGGAGGTCATCCCACCAACAGCGGGCGGTGTCTGAGCAAACTCGGGCGGGAAGTGGCCGTAATGGGCTGCATCGGCGACGATGAGCTGGGCGATCTGGCTCTGGAGGAGCTTGACCGCCACGAAATTGATACCACCGGCATCTACCGCACCTCTGCGGCCGGAACATCGGCAACCATAGTATTGATTGACAGCAGCGGCGAGCGCAGCTTCATTCACACTGCCGGAGCCGATGGCGAAATCCAGCCCGAACGGCTTGACATGGATCTGGTCACCTCGGCTGAGGTATTCTACATGGGCGGAGCTCTGGCCATGCCGGGATTCGACGGCCCGCCCCAGGCCCAGGTAATGGCAGCAGCCCAGCAGGCCGGCGCCACTACGGTCCTGGACGTAGTCTGGGACGCAAGCGGCCAGTGGCTGGAGTTGCTGGAGCCGGTACTCGACTATACTGATATCTTCCTGCCCAGCCTTGTCGAGGCCCGACAGATCAGCGGGAGGCAGGAAGCAGCCGATGTTGCCGAGTTCTTCCTGGATAGAGGGATAAAGATTGTAGGCTTGACCAGGGGAGAAGAAGGCGCTCACGTCTACACCGCCGAGACGTCCATTGACGTGCCTGCCTATCAGGTTGATGTAGTGGATGGAACCGGAGCCGGCGACGCCTTCACCGCTGGTTTCATCCACGGATACCTGGAGGGCTGGGACCTGGAGCGCACAACCCGCTTCGCCAACGCCATGGGCGCTTTGGCTACTACCGCTGTGGGCACAACCACGGGCATCAAGAGTTACCAGCAAGTGCATGATTTTCTCAGCCAGCGCGAACCGGACTACTGGCGCTGATCTGCTGCCGTCTACGTGCATCCGGTCAGGGGAGAATGTTGAACAGACGCGCATCTCGCCTCAACCTGCGCTGGGAGCAGGCTGTGCTTGTTGGCATAGTGGCTGTGGGCATGGTGTTGCGTCTGTACGGTCTGACATGGGGCTATCCAGTCCACTTGCACTGCGATGAGAACACGACCATCGCGATCGCACTGGACCTGGGCACACAGTTCCAGGAGACAGGTTGTCTCCGCCCGCGAGCCAGTCACTACGGCGCGCTCCCCATGTATCTACTCCTGCTCGGCCTGGCACCAACGCTTGGTGTGAGCAGGCTTCTGGGCCTAGGCACCGACGTTAATGTGCTCTCGCTGGGGGTGGGACGCACCATCTCGGCGTTGGCTGACAGCGGGACGATATTGGTGGTGTACCTGATCGGCGCCCGTGCATTTGGCAAGACAGGCGGGCTGATCGCCGCCGCTTGCTACGCGGCCGCGTTGTTACCGCTGCGGGAAGCTCATTTCTTCACGGTAGGCCCCCTGGCTACTCTGATGCTGGCCATATTCCTGCTTCTGTGCCTACGCCTCAGCGCGACGCCAACTGTCAAGAACTTCATCTTGTGTGGCGTTGGTCTGGGCCTGGTGCTATCAGTTAAGACCTCGGCACTGCCACTGCTGCCGCTGCCTGTGCTGATTTGGCTCGCTACGCTCAAGCTGTCCCCTCAGAGCCCACCGGCCTCTCACCGGCGTGCCGTGGCAAAGATACGGGTCGCTGCGGTGGGATTGGTCATATTGGGCCTGCTGCCGCTACTCGTGTGGGGGCAGTTGCGAGGGGAGGCCCGCCGCTTCGCCGAAAGCAGACTCCTGGGGCCGCATCCCGGCAGTCCATTCGCTGCCGAACATGCGCCGGTTTTCTGGGAAACGAAGATCGCTCAGACCCTGGATGCCGCCGACGGTGCTACCCACAGTGCTGCCGCCCTGCTGGGCGGCCTGGGCGTGGTCATCCTGATAGTGACTCTCACCCGCCGAGGCCGGCGGTGGGCGGCAGCAGCATGGCGGCAGAAGGGCGGAATCATCGGATGCTTCGCGGCGGCGGTAGCCGTGTTCCTGATCATCAATCCCCACGCGGTGCTCAGCCCCGCCCATTACTGGCTGCCGACCGACACGCTGAAGTTGACCTGGAATGCCTTAAATGCCAGTGGCGCCTACCGTGCCGCACCGTTCGCCTGGACCTTTCAATTCGTGGAGACAACGCCGTATCTTTATCAGCTCAGGCACATCTACCCGTATGCGCTGGGCACGCCGCTGATGATTGTCGCCCTGGCGGCGGTAGTCTACTGGTGCGGCCGACTGTTGCGGCGGCAGGCGGGCCTGGCCTGGCCCCTGGTATTCGCCATGCTGCTCATGCTGGGGAGCATGGGTGGCATGTGGATGAAGATGACCCGCTACGTCCTGCCGCAGATTCCCGTTCTGTGCCTGCTTGCCGGGGGAATGCTGGGCGCATTTCTTAACACGACGGTGCGCTATCAGCGGTGGCTTGGCGGGGCAGTGGTGGCGCTGGTGCTGTTATCTACGGCGGGCTGGTCCGTTGCCTACCTCAATATCTACAGACACCCAGACAATCGCCTGGCGGCATTTGACTACGTAGACGCGGTTGCGCCGCCGGGGAGCAATATATTGACCGAAGAAGACGACGCCTGGGGCATCACCGGACTTAACCTGTGGCACTCGCTGAGCAGACGGAACGTGCGCATTTATGATCCCCACTACATTGAACACGACTACTACGGCCAGTCCATTCCAGCGACACAACTGGCCGCGAAACGCGAGTATCTACAGGAGCATCTCCAGTGGGCTGACTACCTGGTGCTGACGGAGTTGCGGCGCGAACGCATTTGTCACCTGGGTGCGCACTTTCCGGTAATCAGTCGCTTCTATGAACGCCTGTTCGGCGAGCAGTCAGACTGGCGGCTACTTGTCGAGTACGATACGGGGCCCGCGTTATTTGGCATCCCCATTGACGACTCGAACTCGGAACCGACCTTCCGCTTGTTCGACCACCCGCATGTCTACGTGTTCAGCAAGAGAATAGATAGGACGCAGAGGATAGAGCAGTGATAGGCAAACTGCCTGAGGCAGCGACTGATTCGCAGGCCCTCACCAGCCGACGGGCGGTGATTGCTTGGCTAATCTTTGTTGCCCTCTGCGGGATGTACCTATTCACAGCCAAAGGCTTCAGCGACATCGGCGACGTAGAAACCTACTACGTGATAACCGAGAGTATTGTCGAGCGTGGCTGGGTTGATCTGCCCGAATCAGCCGGGCTTACCGACAAGGTCCTCAATCCACCGGGCATAATGCGCGGTACGGACGGTCGCATATACAGCCAGTACTGGCTGGGCTATCCGATTTTTCAGATCCCCTGGTATCTAGCCGGCAAGTGGGCCGGGCAAGCCGTCACTCGTCTGCGCCCCCAGCTTGCCCCGATAGCCCATTTTCTGCCACGAGTGGCAATCAATCTGGCCGGCAGCTTCATAACTGCGGCTACGGCCAGCCTGTTGTTCTTGCTGGTGATGACCTTGGGGCTGCCCCTCTCCTATTCAGCGGCTACGGCTCTGCTCTACGGAGTGGCGACATACGCCTGGCCCTACGCCAAGATCGGCTTCTACGAGCACTTTATGACGCTGACTTTGGTAGCTGCGCTGCTGTTGGTGGTGCGCTTTGACCGACGCAAGCAGAGCATGTGGTATATTTTGGCATTTTCTTTCCTGCTGGCCTGGGGTACAGCGACCCGACCCACAATGGCTCTGGCCTGGCTGCCGATACTTGTCTATCTATACTTTGCCTTGCGCCGCCGTCTCGGGCCTCTCACTCGGCAGTGGCGGCAATACTTCCTGACGGTAATTGCAATCATTATCGGCATGGCGCCGTGGCTGGCCGTCAGCCTCTGGTACAATGCCCTACGCACCGACGCGATCAGTCATCCCGGTTACTCCGGTGGGTATATCGCAACCACTAACCCACTCGGTTTCCTCATAGCAGTCTTCGGCAATACCTTCAGCACCGGCCGTGGCTTTTTTGTCTACTCGCCGATTGTGCTGCTGATGTTCTGGGGCATCAGACCGCTGTGGCGGCGATGGCGCGCCGAGAGTCTTCTCATCTGGGCGCTGGTGGTACTATTTGGGGGATTTTTCTGCTCTCGCCCGGGCTGGTACACGATATGGCCGTGGGGGCCGCGATACCTGGTCATACTGGCGCCTCTGGTAATGATCGCAGTGGGCTTCGCTCTGCAGCGTCTATGGTCGCGGAGCACCTCGCACAAGCTCATCATTGCGCTCATCGCCGTGAGCATCGTCGTTCAGTTGCTGGCCATTGCCGTGCCCTACGGTACGTACCTGCACCGGGTCGAGGATGTCACCGGTACCTGGCGGACGCCCATCTGGAATCCCCGATACTTTCCCATATTGGGGCAGATTCACACCTTGCGCCGAGTGCGCTTTGACCACATCTCTGCTCAGGCCTTGCAGGGGGATGTCGTCACCGAAGAGGTCAAGAGCAACCTGCGTCACAGCCTGGATTTCTGGTTCGTCTATGCCTATCGGCTGGGAGTACCGGCTAAGCTGTGGGCACCGTTGCTGGTCATACTAATAGTGGTAACGGGCTTTGCCGCGTGGCGGCTGTGGATAGTGGTCACCGCAGAAAAATAGATGCGTTGATTCTACTCGCCGCGGGCTTCGCCGGTAGAGCGCGCTGAATCATATAAATACAGCAGGCCGGCCAGCAGAGCAACCACCACACCCGCCGCTCGGCCCAATACAGCAATCAATACCGCCGCCGAAGACGAGACTCCTACTTGCTGAAACATGAATATGGCGGCTGCCTCCCATCCACCGAGGCCCCCCACAAAAACGGGCAGCATCGCAATGACTGTTGTGGTCAGGGCCACAGTAATCAAGTCCCCAGCCCCAGGCATTACCCCGACGCTCAAACAGAGCAAGTACATAATCACTACTACGGCGGCCACGGGGAGAACTGATAAGACCAGCGCCAGGATGAGCTGACGGGGGCGGCGTGCATAGCCGGCCAGGGCGCGGGCGTAGTCCAGGATATGGGCAATTATTGGCTTGTGGTCGCTATCCTCCTCGCCTTGGGCCCGGTTTTTGAGCCAGTTGCCGGCATGACGGCGCCCTACCCACAGCAGGCCGACGGCCAGGATGACCATCACTGCTACCGCGATCACGATTTGCCCAAGGCGACTTTGTCGTACCCACGGGCTGCTGAACGCAGCCGCCAGCGTGGCCAGCACCAGCACGATCATACCGACAGCGCGGTCGGCCAGTACCGCCGCGGTCGCGGAGGGGGTACCACAGGCGGAGCGGGTGGCGACCACGCGGTAGATATCACCGCCGGCGGTGCTGGGCATAATGGTATTGAACAACTCGGCCTTGATCAGGACTCGCGTCAACTGCCCCACGGTAGGACAGGAAGGTGTATGGCGAAGCAGCACCTGCCAGCGCCAGGCGCGGGTGGCGATGACTACGAACCGCAAGCCAATGATCAAGCCCCAGGGCAGCCACCATATCGCCTGCCAGCTCTCGCGCAACCCCTCCCAGCGAATACCTCGCACCACCAGCGCAACGAGCGCCAGGCCCAACAAGAGCTTGAGGGCTGTCCAGAGGGGTTGACGCTTCGGCCTTGGATGGTATGAATTCATTACTGACGCCAATCCTCCGATCGGCAGTACCTATCGAGTCATCTTTTGGGAGTAGCCAGTAGTACGGTCGAGAGCCCACCAGGTCGCGCCTCGACTATCTGCAAGTGCTCTGAGGCTAGTTTCACCAAGGCACCAGGTGACCAGTGGTTCACATGACCTGGGGAACTGCCCCACCGGCGAACATACTTGCCACGCAACAAAAGAGAGAGACGATATAAGGGCTCGTTGGGGCACGATATAAGGAAAAACGAACTCTCTAGCGACGCAAGTGCGGCCAAGGCACGTTGGGGAGCTTCGAGATGCTCTAATACCTCAGAGCACACCACGAGGTCGAAGTTCCTCCCGTGTGTGGGTATGTCATAAATTGATCCGACAACAAAATGTGCTTCGGGCAAGTTGCGTTCCGCCACTCGCAGCACCTGGGGATCCGCATCAATGCCGACGGCTTCTTCCAGTTGCAAACGGAGCCAGAGGTGTATTAGAGGCACCGCGTCTCCGCAGCCGACATCTATTACCCGTTTGGCGTTAGTGCGCGACGCGAGACTGCACAATGTATTCAAGAAGCTGGCATACAGTTTCTTCCCCAGCCATCTCTTGCAGGCCCATCGCTTGTCACGGGTGACATACGATATGCCTGGAAACAAGCTGTTCTCAGTTAGCCCTGGGATGGACGGCGTCCTCGTGACTAACACCTCCTCTCCTTTATTCGTGGCCTTGACCAAGGAGAATTCTCATAGTAACTGTCAACTATTGTGGTGGTACCTCCACGGATAGTAGCGACAACAGGGACTTGGCAAGGCTGGTCTGTTCGCCGCAGCGCGAGCAGGTAATGGCAACCTGCTCACCGCTGACATCGGCTATCTTGGGTCGTGGCAGAGTCTGACCGCACTTGCATACGAAGCCGTACAGGCGGGCTGGATTGCCGTAGACCAGGCCATGCTCAGGGACATCGCTGGTCACCACTGCACCGGCGCCGACCATAGCATACTTCCCCAGTGTTACTCCGCAGATGATGGTGGCATTGGCCGATATGGAAGCACCCCGCCGCACGATCGTGGGAACTGGTTCCCAGTAAGACGAGCCGCTGCGGGGGTACGGGTCATTGGTGAAGGTAGCATGTGGCCCGACGAAAACCTCGTCCTCTAGCTGCACTGCCCGGTAGACGCAAACGAAGTTCTGCAGATGAACGCCGTCGCCCACTGTTACGCCTGCGTCCACATACACGCCTTTGCCCAATATACAATTGCTTCCGATCCTGGCACCGCTGCGGATATGTACGAAGTGCCAGATCTTGGTGCCTGGCCCTATCACAACGTCATCTTCCACCACAGCCGTTGGATGAATGAAATAAGGCTGCTCAGAATCGCTGCCTGTCATGTGCCACCTCGCTGCCCTCAGATTGGTCATCTCGGCCATGGTACTCAGACATGCCGATTGACGCCACAATAGCCTTCGACGAATTCGGCCACCCATTTGGTGACGTCGATGGATGCTTGAAGCATCCTACTACGCCTGTGCGCCCAAGTTGCTCTCAAGTCAGGTTGTCTCAACAACTCTTCTATCTTAGCCAGCGCTTCCTCTCCGTGCAAGCTGCCAAACTCGAGGAGAAGTTGGTAATGCTGTGATTGCTCACTGATCGACCCCAGCCCTCCAGGGTCAGTCAAATAGATAGCAGGCACCCCCAGCACCGCGCTCTCGGAAGCCATCGTCGCACTCTCTCCGACAAACAGATCGGCAAATGCCATTACATGATGTATCAGTGCGGGTTGAATACGGAGGCGGTATCGTTCGAGGTCTTGAGGGATTGCGCCCTCCGAGCTAATCACGGGACGGCCATGGGCTTCGAGAAGCTTTATCAATCGTCTTTTCACGCTTACCGATAGACCCGTCTTCGCCCAGTCGTGGGTAGCCTGCCACGAGACGAACCTGACCAGGAAGAAACGGTCATCAGCAGACAGGCCCACCTGCTCAAGTACCGTTTTGTCCGGCGTGAAGTGATTAGGGTGCAGGTAAGCCAGTTCCTTGTATCCAGCAAAGCGCACGTGCTTGCGGCCGAGATTGCCTCGATAACACTGGGGCGTGCATACAACGGTCGCAAACGGATACGCCAGCAGATTCTGGAGCCATGCGTTTTCAGTGTCGTAGAACACGATAGACGGTCTCCTGAGCAGGAAGGCTACCTGGGAAGCGCTGGGACTGCCAAAGCTGAGTAAGACGTCGGGACGGAACTGCCGTGCTACGCACAGTAGCCGCCAGTTGCGGCTTGCCAATTCGGTCAGCAGGCCCAAAAATCCCCCAGTGCGCCGGCTAATACACTCATAATCCAGTCCGTAGTAATCCAGTAACTCAAGCGTAACGTCTTTTTCGCGGGCGGCGATACGAACCTCGTGGTTATGTCGGCGCCAGATGTCTATCGCATTTCTAAAGAAGTGGACATCAGCAGGATGCACTATGTCAATCAGGATACGCATTCAGCCTCGTCCTTCTCACTACGCTCAATCCTCGCCGGTGCGGTTTTTAACCTGCGCCTCGCGTGTGGCATATAAGTTTTCCTGTATCAACTTCCGATTAGCGCCGATGAGGTCGGCCAGGACGCCGAATATGCCGATTTGGAAGCCTAACAGCATAAGCACGGCGGCCAGGATCAAGGATTGGACGTGCCCCACACCATTTCCGGTAATATAGTAGTAGACAAATCTGAGCCCCAGGGCAAAGCCCGGGAGGAATAGTAGCAAGCCGACGGTGGCAAAGAAGCGCAGGGGGCGGTACAGCGCGTAGATGCGCAGGATGGTTTTGGCCGACTGCCAGATGTATGCGGGGATGCTGGAGAACAGCCGCGAGGCGCGGGCTTGGGGGTTGGTCTGGATGGGCACCTGGGCGATGGCCAGGTTGGTGCGCCCGGCCTGGATGAGGGTCTCCAGAGTGTAGGTGAAGTCGGAGACCACATTCAGGCGCATAGCCGCCGTGCGGCTGTAAGCGCGAAAGCCGCTGGTGGCATCCCGAATATCAGTACCCGAGACCTGGCGCACCACCCAACTGCCCAGCCGCTGCAGCTTCTTCTTCAGCCAGGAGAACTCGGCAATGGCTTCGATGGGGCGCGTGCCGACCACGAGGTCCGCCTCCCCGTGTAGAATCGGTGCAACCAGATCGGGGATGCACTCGCCCTGGTACTGGTTATCAGCGTCGGTGTGGACAATAATGTCAGCGCCCAGCTCCAGGCTCCGGCTCAGTCCGACACTAAAGGCCACCGCCAGGCCCCGGTTGGATTTGAGGCGAACAATATGATCGGCGCCGTGCTGGCGGGCGACCTCAGCAGAATTGTCGGTGCTGCCGTCGTCAACAACCAGCACCTCGATCTCATCAATGCCCTCAACCTGGCGGGGGATGTCGGCCAGGGTCGCCGGCAGCGTTTCAGCTTCGTTATAGCAAGGGATCTGGACAATGAGTTTCATATCTGCTCCCTATCCGGACAGGCTTGTTAGTCTATTCGCCGCCAGTTGTTCTGATTCCTGCCCCGGAGAAGGGCTACTGAATGCGCAACATTTTTAGAGGAAGTTGGCCGCAATTGGTGAAGGACTTAGGCAACTGCCTGGCGAATATCAATGCAGTGCAGGATGGGACACGGTGGAGGGGCACTGTCCATGGGAATTTGGGCGTGGTGAGTTGCCCCAGTAATACCGCTCTGATAATACGAAGTGAAGGAGATTTACAATGAACTTAGAAACAGTTGCCGTCTTCGGTGGTAGCGGCAAGGTCGGTTCGCACATCGTCGAAGCGCTAAAGGCTCAGGGCAAGTCTATTCGGGCTTTGTCACACTGGAGCAAGCCGATCACCAGTGAAGGGATTGAGAGTATACCTGGTAGTGTCACCGACCCGGAGGCGGTGCGCCAGGTGGTCGAGAGCGCAGACGCCGTGGTGCACATGGCCACGGCCAAGGAGGACCCTGACACTTTCTTTGACGTAAGCATACGAGGGATGTTCAATGTGCTGGAGGCCTGCCGGGATGAGGAGATCCAGCAGTTCGTCATGTTTGGGGGCGATGCCGCTCAGGGGATATGGTTTTACCCTCAGACGGGACCGATTGACGAGAATCACCCCAAGACGGCTTACCCCGGCTATTATGCATTTAGCAAGGTTATCGAGGAAGTTATGGCTGAGCAGTATGCGATTCAATATGGGCTGCCCATTTCAATAATGCGCTGTTCGTGGATATTTGAGGAAGATGACCTGCTCGGCCACTTTTCGCTGCTGGAGAATGTTGACCCGGAAGAAGAAGGACACGGCTTTGGCGAGGTGACCGAGGAGATCGAGGCGCTGGTCCGCGCTGGCGAGGAACGCATCCCCATTCTGACGGACAGCGAGGGTTGCCCCTATTATCGGCACATCGTCCATATTGACGATGTGATACAGGCTTTTGAGAAGATCCTGGGCAACGAGTCGGCTATCGGGCAGGATTTCAATATTGCCGCGCCGGCCCCGTTTGACTATCAGGGGGCCGCAGAATACATCGGCGAGCAATTGGGGATACCTACCATTGAGATTGTCTGCCCCGGCTATCATTCCTTCGAGATTGACATCTCCAAGGCACGAGCGATAATAGGCTATGAGCCGCAAAACGATATCTTCAGTATTATTGACCGGGCTATTGCCTACCGGCAAGGCCATAGCGAGTGAACCGCAGGCTTCCAACTTTAAGATAGGAGGTTGTTTATTGTGCGCCAGTTCCACCACGTAGGCATACCGACCGACGAGGAGCAGCCCGGAGAAATCTATGTTGAAGATACCCGGGTCTGGGTCACTGACCCTATGGAGCATCCCTACCGGATTGAGTTCCTGAGATATGAGCCCGACTCGCCGGTGACCGGGCCACTGCGCGCGTTGCCCCATCTGGCCTTCGAGACTGACGACTTGCAGCGGGAAATCGAGGACAAGCAAGTTCTGCTAGAGCCTTTCGAGGCAATGGAGGGACTGACCGTAGCGTTCATATTGGAAGATGGTGCGGTATTTGAGTATATGGAATGGGCCAGCAAACAGAGGGGATTCACCCCTAAGGAGTGATTTTGCCATGAACATTCAGGACAAGGTCATAATCGTCACCGGGGGGACCTCCGGCATTGGCGAGGCATGCAGTCGGTATTTCAGTGAACTGGGGGCCAAAGTAGCAATAGCATCTAACCAGCCGCAGGCAGGTGCGGCACTGGCCGACGAACTGGAAGCCGACGGCCGCCAGGTACGATTCATTGAGACTGATGTCTCGATGGAAGAAGATGTCGAGAAGCTGGTTGATGAGACGCTCGACGCCTTCGGGCGAATTGATTGCCTGCACAGTAACGCGGGCGTATGGCTGGAGGGGACGGTCAAAGATTTCACCGAAGACGACTGGCAGGCGGCGATGGGCGTCAACGTCAAGGGCAACTTCCTGCTGCTCAAGCACATAGTGCCAGTGATGGAGGAACAAGGCAAGGGAGTAGTGCTCATCACCACTTCCGTGGCGGCCTTCGTAGGCTTTCCCGCCCATGCACTGTACTGCGCCTCCAAAGCAGCCCTGGAGGCGCTGATTCGCTGCCTGGCTACTGACCATGCCGGAGTCATTCGGGTCGTAGGGATCTGCCCGGGTACCATTGACACTCCGATGCTGCGAGCCAGTTGCGCCGGGTGGGATACACCGGTTGATGAGCTGTTCGCCGAAGTGGCCGAGAAGATTCCGATGCGGCGCCTGGGCGAGCCCGAGGACGTGGCCAAGGTGGCTGCTTTCTTGCTCAGCGACGACGCTGGCTATATCAACGGCAGCTCGGTAATGCTAGAGGGCGGCACCCTCGCCCTCCCGCCGTGGTAGGGTCAGCCTGAGTTCAAGCTGCCGAGGCGGCTATTCGCGCACTTGGCTGGAGGCGAGGACGATTTACCCTTCGTCCGCAGAAGTGAGATCGATGCGCCGGGCCGCTGAGGGTCCTCATTGTTGGCCTGCTTCGTGAGACCGATCAAAGATGAAATCGATGTCAAAACTCTTGCGCCATCCGGCCCGTTCTAATCGCCGTTTTGCGCTGAGGCCTCTTTCTTGCGTTGCTTGACATAATCTACCCCAAGCTCCGCTGCAGTAGCCCATTCCACATCAGGTGGGAACCGGAACCATACGCCCGCCACCTTTCCCTCGGGGTCAAAGATGAGCTTCATTTTGAAACTGCCGTGTTCGGCAATCACTGCCCAGACTGCCTCTACCCAGAACTGCTGGACCGGTCTAATGGACTGAAACTCTAAATCCTTAACCGTTCCGAACTGCTGGCGGAGTACCGCGGCCGTCCCGGCTATGACCCAATCAGGATGGTACCGACGGGTTGGTTCATCGAGTGAGTCCGCCACAGTACTCAGAGAACCCGCGTATACAGCGTCGATAAGCTCCCGAGCAAAGTCTGGATTCTTCTCAATGGGAATGTTGTCAGCCGTCTCTGCGAGCTTAGAATCTGTACGAGTGTCCACAACATTTGCACCTTCCGGCGGCTCGAAGGTGAACAGTGCCGGGTCTACCCCTGAGTTGTACTCGACGCGGAACTGATGCCGCCCTTGCTGCGCCTTATGGGCTCCAGTTTCCGGCCCGACCGTGACTTCACCAGTCACGATGCGCATGCTATCGGCGTCGATGTAATACACACCGGAGTACCCGTGCGCCTCAAACTCGATGCGTTTTGCGGGTGTGCCGTTCAGCGTTGCATCGGTGACGCGGTATCGTACATGATCCTGCGGCGGGGCAGTCTCTAACTGTGCCAACATGCCGCGGGCCTTTAAGGTATCTTCTATCATCTCGTGCGCCGCGTTCGGCTGGGGGTCCGAGATGACAACCCTATTCTCGCCTCTAAAGTATAGCCACGTCGCACTGACGCCGGCGATGCGGACCCATCCGGACCGTTCTTCGCGAGTACCATGGTCAGCAGATATCCAAATGTCAAAATGGGGTCCTATTACGTGAGCTGTTTTGACCTGTTCCATCGCCTCCAGGACAGCGGCAATAACGTCCGGGCTACGAGGGATGGTTAGCAGTACGCCAACCAGGGCAGCCACCAGTAAGCCGACCGCTCCCACCAGCAGTGGTTTCGGACGCAGTGCGCGCCAGAAGAGACCGATACGAGGCACTGCTGGCGCGACAAAGCGCGCCTCGATGTCCACTTGAAGACCCTTGCACAGTCTGTCCGGGGCCGGCTCCTGTTGTACGGTCCGAAATAGTTTTCTTACTCTTCGTTCATCACTCTTGCGCCACATCAGCTTGCACCTCCTGTTTGGATGAGGACGATTCGTCGGAGAGCAGCTCGCAGAGTTTGGCGCGGCTAGCGTGCAGGCGAGAGAGGACCGTGCCTGTCGGGATTTCCAGCACCCCTGCTACTTCCGCTGCGGTGAGGCCGTGCAAGTAGTGGAGCACGACTACGTCCCGCTGCTTCTCGGGCAGCCGGGCCAGTGCCTCGTGGACCAGATGTCGGGTCAGGGCCACCTCGGCTATGTCCGGGCCGGGGACGTCGGGCACTTCGGATAGGGGCTGGGGCTCTGGTGCGGGGTTGCGCTGAGTGCGCAAGTACGTGTGGTAAGCGACGCGGTGGATCCAGGTCTTCAGCGATGCCTGCCCACGAAAGCCATCCAGCCCGTCCCAGACCTGCACAAACGTCTCTTGAGTCAGGTCAGCCGCGTGCTCGCGATGGCGGCACAGGTGCAGCAGCCAGCGGTAGACGTTCTGGTAGTGCTCGTCCACAAGCTGCTCGGCCGCCTGCCGGTCTCCGCTGCGGATGCGCCGTAGTAGCAGCCGTTCCCGCCACTGCCGAAGTACGCCCACGAGCTCACCTCCTGCGAATCGTCCCTACTCCTTCACATAGAGACAGCAGAGGGCGAGATTATTCATTTCCGTTCCTACAATCCAGGCCTACAGCTCAACGAGCTGGCCACTCGCCGCTGACCGCTCGGCGGCGAGGCAGGCTTCCACGGCTGCCATAGACTCCCCTGGAGTGATGACGGTCGGCGGCTGGCCGGTAGCTACACAGTTTACGAAATAGCCTAACTCTTTGGGCAGCGCGCCCCAGAGCTCGCCGCGGATTTCCGGCCAGTACGTCGTGTCAGGACAGTGCCAGCCGTCAGCGTCGAGTACCGAGAAGTTCGGATGCGTCTCATGGATATGAACTGAACCTTCGGTACCGATGATCTCCATCCGCTCATCAATCTGGAAGGGGGTGCTATCAGGCAGGAACCAGACATTTTCCAGCACGCCGGTGGCGCCACTGTCAAAGCGGTACATTGTCCAACCGATGTCAGGATTCGCCAGACCCCGCACTGCCACCGTCTGCGCATAGGCGCTGACAATCTCAGCTCCGCTGTACCACAGCAGCAAATCGGTGTCGTGGACGCCGTCACCGATGATTGGGCCAATCTTGGGCAGGACACCCGCACCAACCCAGGCCGGAATGTTGCGGCGGGCGTACATCGAGACAATTTCGCCGATGCGCCCTTCGGCGATAGCTTCCTTGGCCGCTGCGTACCGGGGATTGAAGCGGCAGATGTGCCCGACCATGAAGAAGCCCGGCGCTGCCGCGGCCGCCTGGACAATGGCCTGACAATCATCCAATGTCGAGGCCATGGGCTTCTCCAGCAACACGTGTTTGCCGGCCTCCAGAGCGGCAATAGCCGGCTCCTTATGCTGGTCGTACATCGTCACCACGCTGACTGCTTCCAGGTCGGGGTCGGCCAGCATCTCGTTGTAGTCGGTGAAGGTCTTGTCCGCCCCAAACTTTTCACCTAACTCGGCCAGGCGCGACTCGGTGCGCGTGCACAGCGCGTAGATATTGACCTGAGGAAGCGTCGCAAGCGCTTCACAGTGCTTCTCCCCAAAAAATCCCAGTCCAATGACGCCATAGTTTACGGTTCTCATTTCCAAACCTCCTGTCAAATTGAGTTGTGCATCTTCGGATAATTCTCTCACTGCTTATAGGCCAGAATGTGGCAACAGGCAAGAACGACTTCCCGGCCACAAACATGGTCTCGATCTCATCAATAGTCAGCGTAGCGGCCCGCTGCGGCGCATCCACGGAGCCGCCTCTACCCGTATTGACCAACACGTTGGCACACACCGCGTCCAAACGACTCAACGACACACCGTCACCTGAAACATCACGAAACAGCCGCAGCAGGTCTATTGGGTGCTCCTATATGCTTCCGCGACCGCAGGGTAGACGATCTCGCCTTCGGCTACATTCAGGCCCTGAGCTAGCTCTGAAGACTGCTCCATGGCTTGCTCCAGCCCCAGATTGGCAATCGCGCGCACGTAGGGCAGGGTGGCATTGGTCAGAGCAAAGGTGGCAGTGCGGGGGACTGCTGCGGGCATGTTGGGCACGGCGTAGTGTAGAACGTCGTGCTGCACATATGTGGGCTGGGCATGAGAGGTCGGCTCGATGGTCTCAATGCAGCCACCCTGGTCCACTGCCACATCAATAATCACCGCCCCCGACTTCATCTTCTTGACCATCTGTTCAGTCACAATATTGGGCGCGCGGGCCCCGGGGATGAGCACCGAACCGATGAGCAAATCGGCATAGGCCACCGAGCGGGCAACATTGTAGGGATTTGAGTAGACAGTGACGATGCTCCCGTGCATGATCTCGTCCAGATGCCTGAGCCGGTCGTGGTCGATATCCAGAATGGTCACGTGGGCGCCCATTCCCATAGCGACCTGCGCCGCGTTGAAACCCACCGTGCCGCAGCCAATAATCACTACCTCCGCCGGAGGCACGCCCGGCACTCCTCCTAGCAGTACCCCTCGCCCTCCGTGATGTTGCGCCAGGTAGTGAGCGCCGATCTGCACGGCCAGCTTGCCAGCTACCTCACTCATCGGCGTAAGCAAGGGGAGTTTGCCGTCGTCGGTTTGTACGGTCTCATAGGCAAGCGCTGTGGTTTTAGCCTCCACTAGTGCCCGGGTCAAGTCGGGCTCGGAGGCCAAATGCAGATAGGTAAACAGACACAAATCTTCGCGCAGATACTCATATTCGGCAGCCAATGGCTCCTTGACCTTGAGAATCAACTCGGCTCGTTGCCAGAGTTGAGCGGCGTCGTCTACAAGTTCGGTGCCCGCCGCCTCATATTCGGCATCGGTCATGCCGCTGCCTTGGCCTGCCCCGCTTTGCACCATCACCGTATGGCCGTCGCCGGTCACGGAGTGTGCTCCGGCAGGAGTCATAGCTACGCGGTTCTCGCCCTGCTTGATTTCAGTAGGTATGCCAATGATCATCAATTATCGTCCCCTCTATTATGGGCACGACTGTTAACCGCTCATCTCGTCCCCACCGACAGCTTGCTTCACAAAGGCGACAAAACCAGCAAAGGAAAGTTGCTCTGAGATACTGTGCGCGGGCAGACGCAACGGATTGGTGCGCTTGGTAACATAGCGAAACGGGTAACCCTCGTACCAATGACGGGCAGTGGCAAAAAGCTGAGCCACTACCGCTTCCACTGCTTCATTCCATTGCCCCTCAGGGTAGGCAAAGCAAAAGGGCGTAAAACCCAGTTTCCGCTTAATATCTTCACGGCATCCGCGCAACTCGGCTTCTACGCTGTTCTGACAACCTGCTTCGTCCAACTCGCGCAGACTGGGATGAGTGCGCGTGTGAGCACCGATAGTCCAGCCGGCCTCGCGTAACTGTCCCAATTGTTGCCAGTCCATAGGTGTGTACCACGGCGACCCGTCGTGCTCCAGTCCGGGCAGCTTCCCGTCGGCCAGAGCGGTGATGACAAAGCAGGTCGCCGGCCATCCATACTCTGCCAGCACTGGGACAGCGTAGTCGTAGACAGCCCCGCGATTGTCATCAAAATCTATCAGCACGGGTTTGGGTGGCAAGCTGGCCTCGTCCCGCAGCCAGTCATACAACCCTTGGTGGGTTATCACCGAGAAGCCCTGGTCGCGCAAGTAGCTCATCTGACGAATAAAGCTGCTGAGTAGTACGTGCCCACAGTACTCGCTGGCAACTACCGGCGGCGCATCATCGTCGGGGTGGACTCGGTGATAGACTAAGATAGGAACCTGGTCACCGTTGTCAGCGGATTCTGTCGGCGGGTTCTGAGCATGCATCTTTTTAGTGATGGAAGGGTCTTCCCTGCCAGATTGGAGGAAGCTATACAGACACTTTCCCCGCTCCGGCCTGATGCACCTTCCTTGCTCAGAGTCGCTTTGCTATTGCTGACCCGGAAGGCAATACTCTGGTGGCTGACATAGCCAGTGGCACCAACCTCGGCTTTCTGGCCGCTCCGGAAATTGTATTGAAAGCCGAGCTAACAACTGGCGGCAAGGGCCAGAGCCCTGTAGTCTTTCTGCCCTTCGACAAGCCTGAAGGTGAGTAGTGCCGAAGAAAGATAGTATTCTGATTGCTACGAAGAGGGGGTGCCGGCGTACAGTTCGTGGTGAGGGTCTCGATGAATTTCTGTTTCTTGTGCCGACGTCGCACGGTTAGGAGGATTTTGGCGACATGACCGAGCAAGTATACAATAAATCCTGTATAAGACTCAATAATGGAGGTGCCGTATGAATCTATCAGTCCTTTCTCAACCGTGTATTTTCAAGCTAGTTTACGAACCTGGGGACCACTACCTGAACGACCACTGCCCGGTGCAAGCTGACGATGGGCTTTGGCACCTGTTCTATATTTACTTCCCGCGCGACGAACGGCGGTCGGCGGGGGGAAAGCTGGAGTACGGTATAGGCCACGCGCAAAGCCCCGATTTGCTGCAGTGGAGTTTTGTCGATATCTGTCTGCGCGAGGGACCTGATACCTGGGAAGAAGATGCCATTTATGCGCCTGGCGTACATCGGGCACCGGACGGCAGCTACGTCATGCTCTATTGCGGCACGCACAAAGACTCCCAACAGATAGGCGCCGCAACTAGCCAGGATCTGTACACTTGGACAAAGTATGAAAAGAACCCGGTGATAACTCCCTGCTCTGCCTGGTCAAATTGGCGAAGCGAGGGATATCACTCCTGCAGAGACCCCCACATTCTAGAGATAAGCCTTGGGGAATTCATCTGTTACTATACTGCTAATACGCTTGACCCAGAGGTCTGCTGCATAGCGGCCTGCCGTTCTGCCAATCTACTGGACTGGGAGGATCGTGGCCCGGTTTATACAGCACCTGTAAACTACTCAGGTCCTGGCCAACACCGTATGGAATCAGCGGGGGTTAACGCTATCGCTACGGAAGCAGGTTCCAAATACGTGCTCCATTTTACCCACAAATATGGCGTCTCAGTTGTAACCAGCTACGACCCGCTGCATTTTCAAGGCCCCGCTAGAGTCGTAGGGGCCTATCACGCTTCGGAGATATTCCGCCGCCCCGAGGACGGAACGTATTTCATCACATCTTGTTGTAACAACATCGGGGAACTCCACGTTCCAGCCAAGAGAGACGATTATGAGCCTGATCACCACGGATTGTTCTTGGCTGGGGTAGTGTGGCTCGACGACTACCCTGCAGTCGTAGACCTAAAAAGATGCCTTCCATAGCAGCCTATCGGAGAACAGGCTGAATGGTTGCGATGAATTTGCCCAATACCGTTGTCTGGGTTCAGGTCCAGGAAACTTGATGGGGTGAGCGATCGGTGTGCCCGGCCCGATGTTCGCTAAGATATTCAGTCAGTTGCTTACTATCTTTTTTCTCGATAATCTGGGGCAATTCTCCCATGGCGGCTCTCTCCCTTTTAGTTGGTCTTTACCTCGGGGTGATTTTACCACATCACGCCCCGTAGAACCGCCATCCTTTTCACTTTCCACTACCTTTGGGACAACCTCGCGGTGAGCTCACTCTACACTTGGCAAGTTGACGAATTCTTTCCCCAGGTTTACAATTAGCTCCGATGTCCTCCGAGATAGCAAATTACTCCGGTGCAGTGAAGACCATTGATAGCACTAATTGACTACGGAATGGGCAACCTGGGCAGTGTCGAAAAGGCGCTGCAGTATGTGGGATGTGCGCCTGTGATAACCTCCAGCCTCCAGCAGCTCGAGGAGGCCAGCGGGATTGTGCTACCAGGGGTAGGTGCCTTCGACGACTGCATACGGGGGCTGCGAGAGCGCGGCCTGCTCAACCCCTTACGCGAGCTGATTGCTGGTGGAAAGCCATATCTGGGCATCTGCCTGGGCCTGCAGATGCTGTTTGAACAGTCCGAAGAAGGCCAGGAGTCGGGCCTGGGCATCTTTCCCGGCCAGGTAGTGCGCTTTGACCACGACTTGAAAATACCACAGATCGGCTGGAATCAGGTATGGCCGAACCAGCCTGTTCCCCACCTCGCGGGCATCAGCCCGGGAAGCTGGTTCTACTTCGTCCACTCCTACTATGTCCAGCCCGCCGACGAGTCAATAGTAGCCACCACCACCGAATATGGTTATGAATTCTGCTCGGCAGTCTACCAGGACAACATATTTGCCTGCCAGTTTCATCCGGAAAAAAGCCAGGCCGCCGGTCTTAAGCTTCTCGAGAATTTCGAACAATTGACCCAAATCACACCACCCAGCGAACGAGACGAGCAGGAGTGATGCCCAAATGCTAGCCAAGCGGATAATCCCTTGCCTGGATGTCACCGACGGCCGCGTTGTCAAAGGCATAAAATATGTAGATCACGTAGACGCTGGCGACCCCGTCGAACAAGCCGCCGAGTACGATCGCCAGGGCGCTGACGAGCTGGTTTTCCTGGACATCACCGCCTCGTTGGAGCACCGCCAGATAATGCTGGACATCGTCGGGCGCGTCGCCGAGACGATCTTCATACCCTTTACCGTAGGCGGAGGCATCCGCACCATAGACGATATTCGCCAGGTACTGCTGGCCGGCGCCGACAAGATTTCCGTGATGACCGCAGGCATTCTTGACCCTGACATCATCAACGAGGGTGCCCAGCGCTTCGGCAGCCAGTGTATCGTCTGCGCCATTGACGCTCAGCGAATCCAGCACGAAGGCCGCGATGACAGCGACCTGGGACTGGCTCCTGAAGAAGATATTGAGTGGAAAGTCTGGACTTACGGGGGCCACGAGCCGACAGATGTGGATGCTCTGGACTGGGCCGTGGAGGCAACCGAGCGAGGTGCCGGCGAGTTGCTCGTCACTTCGATGGACGCCGATGGCACCCGCGCCGGCTACGATATTGAACTGCTGCGCCGTATCTCCGAGCGGGTCATCGTGCCGGTGATTGCCTCAGGTGGTGCAGGTAACGTCGAGCATATGTACCAGGCGCTGACCGCCGGGAAAGCCGACGCCGTGCTGGCGGCCAGCATCTTCCACTTCGGCCAGTACACAGTCGGCCAGGTCAAGCAGGAGCTGGCCGGCCGCGGCGTGACAGTACGACTCTGACTTGCCTCCGCTACTGCCCGGCTATTTCCTCCAGAGTGCGTCCAGTAAGCACGGATTCTGGCTGAGTGCTGACGGGATTGCGACGGGCGTCGGCCTCTTCGTCTTTCATCTTGATTAGCAGCCAGCGGTTGTCATCGCCCTTGCCGGTGCGAATCAGCGCATACCCCCCGCGCAGCTTTTCCCCTTCGAGCCATACGGCCACGCGTCCGTCCCGGAGAGCTTCTGCCATCGAGACCGGCTCGTCATCTTCTGCCCGGAGATTACGGTAGGTGCCGCGATCCCAAACCAGGACCGCTCCAGCACCATATTCGCCGTTGGGGATTCTGCCCTCAAAGTCCGCGTAGTCGAGCGGATGATCCTCGACAGCTACAGCCAGACGCCGAGTGCGGGGGTCAGTAGATGGCCCCTTGGGCACCGCCCACGATTTGAGCACCCCGTCCACCTCCAGCCGAAAGTCGTAGTGCAGCGTGCGGGCATCATGCTTTTGAATCACGAAGATTGGCTGATTCTCACCCATAGTGTGATCTCCATTGAACTGCAATACCGTAGACCCACTGGACTTGCTGGTATCCCATCCCCTTGCTCTTCTTGATCTGGCGCAGACTCCCCACCCGTAACAAGCCTGGCACAAGAGCACGGGGCAGCAACCGGGCGCGCCGAGCCAAGTCGCCACGAAAGAAAGCGCCCGCCGTTGTAGCGGACGCTTGGTCTATTTACCGGGCTGTCAGGTTATCCAAAAGCTTAGCTGCTGCGTTTGCGCCTGCGCCAAGCACCCAGGCCCAAAAGCCCAAATGACATTAGCGCCATCGTCCCCGGCTCGGGGGTGTAGCCGCGCTGCCAAACGTTGTCTGGGCACAAGTCGTCGTCGCCGACGCCGAAGTTGTCCAGATACGCGCCCCATACGAATTCCGCTGGCGACCCAATGTCACCGGAATATAGTCCCCACTCGACGAACTTACCACTGGTGTCTACGGCTAGATAAGTGGGGCTAGCGTTCTGCAACCACGAAGTTGTACCGGAATCCCAATACCAGAGCGTCGGGTTGGGAGTGACTCGGTCCAGGTCCCAGTCCAGGTAATACTCCATCCCAGGTACGGCGTTAACCTCGCCGCCCGTGCCGGAGTTAGAGTCCACATTGATCAGGATGCGGCTGAAATTGCCGGCCGTATAGCCGGCAAGGTCGTTGTAAGTATAGTACGCAAAGCATAGGTTCTGGTTCGCGCTGTCGTCCCACTCGAAATAGTTCAAGTCGATGTCGTAGTCTTGGGCAATAGCGCCTTCGTCGGGGTCGTTGTTGGTGGTGTCGGGGCTGCCCCAGTCGGCGTTAGACCCGTCAATGGTAATGACATCGGTCTGAGCTGCCACCATGAACAGAAGAAGCACACATACCACTAGCGCAGCCTTTTTTGCCATGCTCATAGCACTACTGCTCCTTGGTCAGATTGTCTCTGACCCTCGTCACTGCTGTCATATAGTTCGCAGTATACATGATATCCAAGAATAAGTCAAGAGGTAACCGCTAGCTAAGGGTTGAAGCAGGTCTAGTCTGGGATTTCCCATATCCTCTGTTGCTGCGTATCACATTCTCTGTGTCCTGCACTCATTCTTCCTGCTGCGGATCATTCCGCCAGCAAAACCCGAGCTTACAAGACTTGTTCTGCTCAAACAGCTCCTTGCGCACCGCCCAGACCATTCTTCGACGTGCCATGACTGATCAAAGTGCTTCGATAATCCGGGCAAGGGCCTCCAGCCCCCGCCGCTCCGCTTCGCCCGCCCTTCGCACCAGCGCCCCGGCCTGGGGGTCCTTAAGCTGTTCGTCACCGCCACCCTCAAACTGGAAGGGGTACAACTCGGACAGTTTCCGCAGCTTGGCTGCGACACTGGCATAGTATGATATGGCCTCGATGAACAGCGCGTCGGCCTTGCCGGGCAACCGGTTCCGGGCTTCCGCGAGGAACCAGACCGCCTCCGCGCGACACTCCGCCCACACTGCTCCGTTATAGCCTTGGCCGAACCGGTCAGCCGTGCCCTGTTCGAGCGCCTCCGCCCACAGGTCAAAGCCCGCCGGCCCAGAGCGGTACTTGTCGAAGATCCATTCCCCGGGGTTCTCGGCGTGCTTCAGCGCGAAGGCAAATGCATCTTTGACCATCTTCTCGGGCGGCGCAGGGGAGACACGCTGAACGCTGTACATCTCGAAGAATCCAATATCTGACGTGCCGATTTCCTGCCACGGCTTGGGCCCCTTGCCCTCGTCGCATCCCGGGCCGGAGTAGAAGTAGCCCACGTCGTCATAGCCGTGAATCACGTACCACTCCGGGATCTCCAGCTCCCACCCGTAGCAAGGAAGGCCGTTGTCGAGACTCTCGCGCAGCATGTCCCAGGCCTGCTCCTGCTTAGCGGCAAAGTCCGGGTTCTTCTTCTCGCCGTGCACCCCAGTGAGCCGGTAGCCCAGGTTCGGCGGCAGGTCGAACAGGAGCGAGGCGTAGTGCCACGCGGTGGGGCCGCTGGGGCAGACTACCTCGTGGATGTTGATGACGAAGGCGTGGCCGGTGCCACCGTAGAGCCACGCCCAGGAAATATCCACCCCCAGATACTCTAGGCACCCCTTGACGCAGCCCAGGTGACTGACCCACCTCGGTCGCCAGCGCAAATCATCAATCTGCTTGCTCATAGTGTCTCCTCCCTTGGCGGGCTGCGGTCCCGCCCGGTTGTCGTCGGCATTAAGCACTCTCCCGGTCAGCGCGAAGGCCGCGCCGCCGGCGATGCTAGCTAGGGATTCACGCCTGCGCATTGCTTATCCCCCCTTCTACACGCCGCATTGTAGCACCTCCGCACGCCCGGTTCAATGGCCACACCCAGTTGAGACGCGAGAGAGAAACTGGCGGATGGAGAGCTCGGGCTTGACAGGATTTAGCAATTTAGCTAAAATATAAATAACCTGCACATACAGGAGGCAAACCGAATGGACACGACTACCTATGAAATCAGAGCTGAAGTGCTCAAGGCTGTCGCCCACCCCGCCCGCCTGATGATGGTTGACGCCCTGGCCGAGGGCGAAAAGTGCGTGTGTGAGTTGCAGGAGCTGGTCGGCTCGGCGATGCCCACTGTCTCACAGCATCTGGCAAAGATGAAAAGCGCCGGAATCATAGCCGGACGGCGGGAGGATAATCGGATCTACTACCGACTACTGGTCCCCTGCATCACCAAGATATTTCCATGTATTGACGAAGTGCTAAGTACCCAGCGCAGTTAAGTTGGTTGAACGTCGGGGGCGTGTGTGCCCCTCCCGACAGTTTC
This sequence comes from bacterium, assembly GCA_030602615.1. Lineage (GTDB taxonomy): Bacteria > Armatimonadota > Zipacnadia > Zipacnadales > Zipacnadaceae > JALGTD01. The sequence goes on along the minus strand of JAUVZM010000008.1, from coordinate 42,596 downwards.
CCGGAAAGTGAGAGCGCTTAATATGTCCGAACGCACCAAATTCTTGCTCATAGCAGCAGTGTTCCTGGCCGCGTACTTCATACCCCTGCAGGACCCCCGGACGCAGTCGGCTATCGCGGATATGTTCCTGATGCTACAGGACTACGCCCGCAAGCACGTGCTGTTCTGCCTGGTACCAGCTTTTTTCATTGCCGGAGCCATAGCAGTGTTCATCAGCCGGGCATCGGTGATGAGATATTTCGGGGCCAAGGCGAAAAAGGTCCTGGCCTACAGTGTGGCCTCAGTGTCGGGCACGATTCTGGCGGTTTGCTCCTGCACGGTGCTGCCACTGTTTGCCGGGATTTACACCCGGGGGGCCGGCTTAGGACCAGCCTGTGCCTTTCTGTATTCGGGACCCGCCATCAACGTGCTGGCCATAATCCTCACCGCTCGGGTCCTCGGCTGGCAGATGGGCTTGGCGCGAGCGGTGGGAGCGGTGGTCTTTGCGATCGTGATTGGCCTGCTCATGGCTCTCATCTTCCGCAAAGAGGAAGTCGAGCGAGCCGCCGAGACCGAGGCGGCCTTCGCGGGTGGGGACGAGGACGAAGACCGGCCCCTGTTCCAGACGGCGTCCTTTGTTGGGGTGATGGTCCTGATTCTCATCTTCGCAGCCTGGGCAAGACCCGCCGAAGAATCGGGGCTATGGTGGGAGGTTTACAGGATACACTGGTATATTGTCGTGCCGTTACTGGTCGTGCTGGCAGTGATGTTGCGGCGGTGGTTTAACCGCAATGAAACGCAAGATTGGCTGGACTCTACCTGGGGCTTTACCCTGCAGATAATGCCGCTGCTGTTCGCGGGGGTGTTGGCCGCCGGGTTCCTGCTGGGAATGCCGGGCACAGATCATGGAATCATTCCCAACGCCTTCATAGCCAGGCTTGTCGGCGGCAACTCGCTGGGCGCTAATTTCTTTGCGTCAATTGTGGGCGCTTTTATGTACTTTGCCACTCTCACTGAGGTGCCAATTCTCCAGAGCTTACTGGGTAGCGGCATGGGCAAGGGGCCAGCGCTGGCCTTGCTGCTGGCTGGCCCCGCGCTTTCGCTACCGAACATGTTGGTAATCGCCAGCGTCATCGGTGCCAAGAAGACAACGGTGTTCGTCGCCATCGTCGCCATCATGTCGACTATAGCCGGAATGATCTATGGTGCGTTAGCCTGATTCAAGGAAGGTAATTTTGATGAAGATACAAATCCTGGGTGCCGGGTGTCCCAAGTGCAAGAAGCTGGCCGAGAACGCCGAGGCGGCGGCCCAGGCTCTTGGTATCGAGTATGAGATCGAGAAGGTCACCGACATCACGGAGATCATGAAGTCCGGCGTCATGATCACGCCCGCGCTCGTCGTGGACGGTGCTGTGAAGTCGGCAGGGAAGGCGCTCTCCACCGACAATATCAAGGAGTTCCTTAGCTAATCAGGGGAAGAGAGCTGCTTTCTAAGGAGACCTGTGCATGAAGACCAAGGCCATCGTTACTACCGTTCTGCTGGCTTTCGTCGCGGCGAGCGTCATCTACCTGGTCGCAAAGGAGACTAGCGGGAGACCCGCCGCCAGCGGGCAATCTGCGTCTGCCTCTGTTCCCCAATTCGGGGACACCGGAGCGCCCGAGGCCCCGCAGACCGCGAGGGGCGCTGCTGAGCTCGTTGCCTACTACTTCCACGGCAATATGCGCTGCTGGACTTGCCGAACCATCGAGGCCTATGCCAAGGAGGCTGTCGAGACCGGCTTCCCCGAAGCCCTCAAAGACGGTCGTCTGGAGTTTCGGGTCGTGAACATCGAGAAGCCGGGCAATGAACACTTCGTCCAGGACTACCAACTCACGACGCGCTCGGTTGTGCTCGTGAAGTTCGCCGACGGCCAGCAGGAGCAGTGGAAGAACCTCCAGCGTGTGTGGCAACTCGTCCGCGACAAGGAGGCGTTCCTGAAGTACGTCCAGGACGAAACTCGTAGTTACCTGGAGGCTACAGACTGATGGCGGAGTTTCTGTTGGCTGTGGCCTCGGCCTTCTGGCTGGGTATTCTGACCTCGATCAGCCCGTGTCCTCTGGCCACCAACATCGCGGCCATCTCCTTCGTGGGCCAGAGGGTAGGAAGCCCCTTCCGGGTCTTTCTCACAGGCCTGCTTTACACGGCGGGACGGACGCTAACCTACATGCTCCTGGGGGCGCTGCTCGTCGCCAGCCTACTTTCAGCCCCGTCCGTCTCGCACCTGCTCCAGAAACACATGAACAAGGTTCTCGGCCCGATTCTCATCCTGGTGGGAATGATCCTGGTCGAGCTGATACAGCCCAACTTTTCCGGCGCGAGCGTGAGCGAAAGGGTGCAGAAGCGGATTGAGGCGCTGGGTATGTGGGGGGCCCTGCTGCTGGGCGTGATCTTCGCACTTTCATTCTGTCCCACGTCGGCAGCGCTGTTCTTCGGGGCCCTCATCCCTCTGGCGCTGCGGTATGAGTCGGGGATAACCATCCCCTCGACCTACGGCATAGCCACAGGGCTGCCTGTGCTGGTCTTCGCGGTGCTGATCGCCCTCGGGGCGAAGTGGGTCGGACAGGCCTACAACAAGCTTGTGCCCTTCGAGCGGTGGGCCCGGCGCATCACCGGGGGCATCTTCATCGCCGTAGGCATCTATTACTGTCTGGCCCACATCTTCGGAGTATTCGCGTGACGGCTTTCGGCAGACGGTAGGATACGTCGGCACTATGGTGCTAGTGCTGATCTTTGCTGCACAGACCAAGGTGGAAGCTAGGCGCGTCAGAGCAGCGGCTGCCTAATGCCACACTTCGTGCAGCGAGCCTTGATTGGTGCTGCTCATTCCGTGGCCAGCGTGCTGTCAAGTGCCAGGGTGCTCGGCTTTCTGTTCATCCTGGAATGTGTACAGTTTATCGTCCTGGCAGCCAATGTAGAGCGTTCCGTCAGGACCGATGGTGGGGCTGTACATCTCCGAGCCTCGGGCCACCTCATACTCCCACTTCAGGGTCCCGTCAGGGTTGACTGCATAGACCGAGCCCCCGTTCGACCCGACATACACTGTTCCGTCTGCGCCGATCGCCGGGCTGGTCTCCGCGAACGCCCCATAGCCTGCCTCGTACTTCCACTTCAGCGTCCCATCCGGCGCCACGGCGCACAGGGCGCCGGCCAGTGCGTAGATTGTCCCATCGGGACCTATTGCCGGCCCGCCCAAGACCATCCTGTCCAGGTCGCAGGCCCACTTCCGTGTCCCGTCCGGGTTTATGGCGTCGAGGTGATCCTTGCCGCCCACGTAGATTGTGCCGTCCTTGCCAATCGCGGCTCCCTGCGAATAACAGTTGCCACCAGTGACGTAGAGCTGCCACTTCTCTGTCCCGTCCGCCGGAGAGAAGGCGCGCAAGCTTCCCCCATAGCTGGCGGCGTATACTGTACCGTCCGCACCAATTACGGGGCTACCCTGAGGTGCGCCGCACCTCGTGCGCCACTTCTCCGATCCGTCGGGGTTCACGGCAACCATGCGCATGTCGCTGTTAGCCACGTAGATGGTCCCGTCGCTGCCGATGGCCGCGCCGGTGCTGCTAGTGTGCTGATATACATCCGACGTCCACTTGACCGTCCCCGCCGGAGTCACCCCGCACAGCGTCAGGAAGGTCACGTAGAGCGTGCCGTCGGCGGCGATGGCCGGACTCGCCACAACCTGTGACATTCGCTCGGGCTTCAGTTTCCATTTCAGCGTCCCGTCGGGGTTGATCGCGTAGAGGTGGTAGTCGTCCGACCCGACATAGATCGTCCCATCCACGCCGATCACTGGATTACTCTTCATCTCCTTTTCCGCGCCCTCGAATACCCACTTCAAGGTTGCGGTCTGTGGACCATTGACCGGTGGCTTGACCTCTTCGCCCTCCTGTGGTGCCACCTGGTAACCAGTTGTGCACCCTGTGCCGCGAACGTCGTGGCGGAACATCGGCCACGCTGACTTCGCAACCCCGCTTGCTGTTTGCGCCTGCCCAACTGTCGTAAATCCCACCACGACCAGTCCCAACACACCAATTCCCACGACGATACCGACCAGAAGACGTGTCCTGCCATGCGACCCTGTTGAAACCATCTTGATTCCTCCCTTGCTAAAGGTAACTGCCCGCAACTTTTCACTTTTATAATTCGCCAAGCGTCGGCAAATGTCCTTCTTGTTCTGCCCGGCAAGCGGAAGGCGTGGCTAAAGACCTGCCTGCGGCAATCCGGCTTCGTCCGCAAGTAGGGAGTGTAGTCATGATAGCAGAAGGAATCCGCCGCCAAAGGGCGAATACTATGATGATGGGATGAGTTCCTATCCGTCCGATTAGTGGGTGACAACACTATGGAAGAGACAGCTGGTGCAGCGTTCGCCTTTGCCTTCTTCGCGTTTTATTTCCTATTTATCGGCACGGCCATGCTATGTGGGGTAGCCAGTTGGGTGATAACAATCCTGGCGGTCTGGGACTGTGCCCGCCGTGATTTCCCTGAGCCCGGCACCCGCGCACTATGGTGTGTGCTCATTGTGATGACCAGATGGCTGGGTGCACTAATCTATTACATTGTGATCTACCGGGCCAATAACCCACCGGTGCAGCAGGCCCGCACGGCTTAACGGTGCGCAATGCAGGCCGCACTCGGGAAGAGAGGAACGAAAATGACAAGTGCAGATTCGCCGACGTCTTTCTCCGACAAGGGCAAAGATCCGAAGTTCGATCACGACAAGTTTCTCGTCCACCAGAAGATACTGAGCATCGGCGCGAAGTACTACGTCTACGACGAAGACCAAGAGCCATTGTTCTTTGTACAGCGACCGGCGCTGAGGCTGAAAGCACATATTGAAATATTCGACGATGACACAAAGAATGTGAGGCGCCTAACCCTGCGTCAGGACCGCATCCTGGCTATTAATCAGCACTTCACCTTGCTGACTCCGGATGATCAGGTCCTCTGCACTTACGAGCGGCGGGGCATCTTATCCCTGCTCCGGCGCACATGGGTCATCCGGAATCCTGTGGGTCAGGAGATTGCCCAGGCCCGCGAAGACTCGTGGATCAAGGCCCTGTTTCGCCGGTTTATCAGCGGTCTGATGCGCACCGACTTCGAAATACTGCTTGCCGACAATACCTATGTTGGCGCTTTCCACCGCAAGTTCACTATCGGAGACAAGTATGCCCTCGACCTGACCAATGATCCGGACAGACGACTGGACCGGCGTATTGCTGTGGGACTCGCCATTCTTCTGGACACCGCCGAAGCACGCTAGCGGTGTGGGGCCCCAGCTCACATCGGCAATTAGGAGGAAATGAAAATGCGACGGATGCTGCTCTTGCTGGTGATGACCATTGGCCTGGCGGTCAGTGGGGCGGCTCACAGCGAGCCGCTGATTATTGAACTGACCGTAGCCAGCGATATAAATCCGGCTACCGCCAGCTACATCAGTCGCGGCATTGAGGCGGCGCGACGGCGCGATGCAGACCTGGTGCTTATCAAGCTTGATACTCCCGGCGGCCAGATGATCTCGATGCGCCAGATTACCAGCGACATCCTGCACTCGACCATCCCGGTAGGAATGTGGGTGGCGCCGGAAGGCGCCCGCGCCGCCTCGGCGGGCACTTTCCTGGTCTATGCCGCTCACGTCAGCGGTATGGCGCCCTCCACTACCATTGGCGCGGCTCACCCGGTGATGATGACTGGTGGTATGCCTGGTGGTGAGCCCAGCGAGGGGGCTGCGAAGCAGCTTGAAACGCTGACTGAGAAAATCGTCAACGATGCCGTGGCTCAGATTCGCGGCCTGGCCGATAAGCGTGGCCGCAATGCCCAGTGGGCCGAGCAGGCCGTGCGTGAGAGCATCACGGCCACTGCCACTGAAGCAGTTGAACAGAGCGTGGTGGACTTCATTGCGGCAACTGCCGACCAATTCGCCGAGCAGGCCGCCGGCCGCAGGGTCGATACGCCAGCCGGAGAGGTCACTTTGGAGACATCAGGCGCGCGCATCGAATCAGTGGAAATGAGCTGGCGCGAGAGTCTGTTAAGCGTACTGGCCCATCCCAATGTCGCTTATCTGCTGCTCATAATCGGCTTCTACGGCATCATCTTCGAGCTGAAGGTTCCCGGCATCGGCGGAGCAGGGGTTGTCGGCCTGATCTGCTTGATTCTGGGGCTGTACGGGCTGTCAGTGCTGTCCTTCAATTGGGCCGGGCTGGCCCTGATCGTGGCGGGAGTAGCGATGCTAATTGCCGAACTGTACACGCCCACCTACGGAGTGCTGGGCGTCGGCGGCCTGGCTGCTTTTGTAATCGGCTCACTGATTCTAATGGAGTCGCCGGCCACGCCTATCTCGCGACCGCTGATCCTGGGCGTTGCGGTCGCCACCGGCGGCTTTTTCCTGCTGGCCTTGGGCGCTATCGTCAAGGGGCAGCGACGTCCGCTCGCTATCGGCATAGGAGCGTTGGCTGGCGCCACCGGCACGGTTCGCCAGCGGCTTGATCCCGACGGGCTGGTGCACGTGGACGGAGCAGTGTGGTCAGCCACCTGCGAAGGAGAACCGATTGAGGCCGGCGAAGAGATTATTGTCACTGAGGAGCTGGCCCATATGCGCCTGAAGGTCAAGCGCAAAGAGTAGTGTACCATCCCTGGCAGAGTCGGCGCTGCCCGGGTTAAACCAAATTCCGGCGAAGGAGTGAGGCAGATGGGAACATTTCTGATTAGCGTGGGGGTAGTTGCGTTCTTGATACTGCTAGGCGATATCAAGGTAGTGCGGGAGTATGAGCGTGCGGTGATCTTCCGCCTGGGCCGGCTGGTGGGGGCCCGCGGGCCCGGGATCTTCTACGTGTGGCCGATCATCGAGCAGATGGTCAAGGTGGAGCTGCGTATCGTTACCCTGGATATACCTCGCCAGGAGGTTATCACCCGCGATAACGTGACCATCAGCGTCAACGCGGTCCTGTATTTCCGCGTCTACGACCCCGTGGACGCTATAGTGCAAATCCAGGACTTCCTGCGGGCCACCAGCCAGATCGCTCAGACCACCATGCGCGCGGTCATCGGCCAATCAGAGCTTGACGAGATGCTGGCCGAGCGCGACAAGATCAATAACACCCTGCAGAAGATTATTGATGGCCACACTGATCCGTGGGGTATCAAGGTGACCGCTGTCGAGGTCAAGGACGTCGAGCTGCCCGACGAGATGCGCCGGGCCATCGCCCGCCAGGCCGAAGCCGAACGGGAACGTCGTGCCAAGGTCATCGCCGCCGAAGGCGAGTTCCAGGCCTCCCAGCGCCTCTCCGATGCCGCCGACATCATCGGTGCCCACCCGCCGGCCCTGCAGTTGCGCTTCCTGCAGACGGTGGTTGAAATCTCCACAGAGAAGGCCTCTACCGTCGTCTTCCCGCTACCGCTGGAGATGTTTAGCGCCGTCGAGCGGATCACACAGGCTTTCCTGCCGCAGGCCGGGTCAGAAGAAGAGCAGAGCCCACCGGCTAACGAACCGCCTCCGTCACTCGGGTAGTCGGCTGGTTAAACTGTCAGATTTAGCTTGCACTCTATCCAGAGTCAGAAGCCAACTGGCTCAGATAGAGAGCCCTTGTGCCGTTCTAGTTTTCGGCCTATCGTTTTGGCCTTGAGGACGAGCAGGAGGCGTGACAGATGAATGTGCTCGAAGGTGATGAGCAAATCCGGGAATATCCGACGCACGGGAGAGGTTACGAGACCCAGATTAACTTGGGTCTTGCAGCAGCCGTCTTCGTGTGGATAACGATTTCGAGCGGGTACGCCGGTGATACCTTGGGGGAAGCCATGGCAGAGACGTGGTCCAGGATGCTGCAGGGATTTGCCAAATAGGGCCTTGTGTGCTATAATAAATATAGGTGGGTTCACCGGACGGTTCCCGCTGCTATGGTCCAGTCCCCGCCCAACAGTGTAGTACATGTCTTATACGGATATAGTAGAAGTAATGGCGATAGGTGCATTGGGGAGCATTGCCGCCGGTTTTCGTGATTAATGTTGATGCAGTGAATTTGTTTGGCTCCAGTATTCTTTATTGAGTATGAAAAAAATACTGCCTCTATAATGGAGTGTACCGCGCAGTTGTATAGCGCGTGCTAAGAACTGAGACGCCCTGTAATTTGGGACGGCTCGGTTCTTCTGTGTAATGTTTTCAAGGGGTTGCCCGATATAGACTGTACGGTGATTGCCAAGCCAAAGAGGCTTCGATCGCAGCAACGCCTATCATCCGCATACAGCTGATGGAGTGAACAATAATGGCCGCCGACGAGAAGCCTGGATCTTCGTTTATAGACCATCCATTTGTAAGAGGAGTTCTCATAGTGGTGGTAGCAGCCATCATAATAGGACTCGGTGCTGTCACCCTCAAAGCCTACCAAGCCCTGCCACGCGAAGACGCGCGCAAGATATATATCGAGAAGACCCAATTTGAGGAGTTCGCCGAGGGACAGGAAAAGATCCTCGACGATATTGCGACTATCAAGACAGACATTGCCGTGATCAAAGTACGCCTCGGCATCGCGAGGGAAGAAGCTACGGACCCCCCAGATCAATAATCAAGCCAAGGACGGCGATGCCTGTTTTTTGCTGCCCACAAGTCAGGGGTGTGCGCTAACTGGCCGGTGCCGTGGATAAACCATGTCGGCAAGCGCCGCGCAGAGCAACTCAGCTAAACAGCCCGCCTAACCACTCAAGCAGCATCGCCAGTAGTCCCGGGTTAGCCTGTGCATCTGGGCGTGCTCCGGTCTGCACCTCTGCACTCACCCCCAGCGCTTTCAGCTCAGCTTCAGTCAGCACCGTCTTGCCCGCTGCGCCGATTTCGATGACCTGGTTGTTGAGAATAACCAGGACGTTGTCGCCCACGCTCATCTGGCTGTTAAGCTGCGGGAAGTTGCGGCTGAGCTGGAAGTGGGCCTCCGAGTAGGCCTGCACCTGCAGCGCGATCTCCATATCCGGCTGGTAGCGGGTATCCTCCCAGCGGCCCTGGCGCTGTACATAGCCGCGCTGGCCGACGTTCTGGATGTTAGCGATGCGCTGGCGATTGCCCTCGGCGTCCAGATAGGTATTGATAGTATGTACCTGCGCCTGCTGCTGCATAGCGTACGCATTCTGCGATCGCGCCTGCCCGGCCCCGCCATAGCCCGCGCCGGGAGCCGTCATGCCCCTAAAAGTCCCAGCGGCTCGCGCCGCCGCTTCCGCAACCGGTATGGCCCGATCCTCGTCGGCCAGAAACGCCGTATATTCGGTCAATATCCCGTATTCCAGGCTGACCCGGACTATTTCGTCAACCAATTCCTTGTCTTCACCGTGGAGGCGAATTTGGTCAAGCAAGTAGCCGATCTTGCGGGCGGCCCACAGCGCGGCAATCTGATCGGTGCCCTTCTTCACTTCAGGAAACTGGCAGTCGAGCGTGAAGCTTTTCGAGTCGTCCTTGGCCGTGCCACTGAGTCGGACAGTCGTGCGGCCAGAGGTATTATGCTTGTAGCGCCCGAAGATCTCGAGCTGCGAACCATAGAACAGATCGGGCAGCTCGCGGGGAAGCTCGTCGTACGTCTCCACACTTCCGTAGCCTATGCGGAGCTCGGTCAGCAGCGGTCGGGAGATCTTGCTGTAGAAGTTGGAGACCTTGACCTCAATGTCTTCAGTCGGGCGCACGTAGGTGGTCAGCCCGCCGTTGTCCTGCGCCAGCTTATCCAGGAAGTTGGTGTTCACCTTATAGCCGACCCCGAAGACAAAGAGGCGGGTTGGCGTGCGCTCCATCTCGTCTGCTTCCTCGGCGATGTTCTTAATAATCTGGGATTCTTCAGTGACACCCACGGTCGGCTGACCGTCGGTCAAAAAGACGATGTAGTTGACCTCACCCTGCTTGCGCTGCGCCAGGGCAGTACGCAGCGCGGTGTCAATGTCGGTGCCGCCAGTCGCGTCGAATCGCTTGATGAACTTCCGCGCCTCCTCGATGTGGTCCTCTCGCGCGGGAACGAGCCTGCCCTCGAAATCCCGGATGGTACTGCTGAAGGCGATGATATTGAACTGGTCTTGCCGATTGAGGCTACCAACACAAAAGTCAAGCGCATCCTTGGCCTGCTCAATCTTACCGTCGCGCGCCATACTGCCGGAGGTATCCAGCACAAAGCAGATGTTCTTGGGCACAACCTCGCCCTCATCTTCTTCCACCGTCGGTGCGGCCAATAGCAGGAAGAAACCGTCGTCGCCGGCCTCCTTGAAGGTTACCAGACTTAAGCCCACCGGGTCCTGCGCAACGTTGTAATACAGCAGCACATCGCGCTCGGGCAGAACGTCGTTAGCCTCATACGAGACCCGTACGTGGCTCTCGCTTATCTTATTGACCTCAATCTCGTGCGAAGGGCAATAGACACTGCCAATGGGCTGCTGCGAACGAATGTCAGCGGTGAAGACTACCGACTCAATCGGCTTGTGCGACAGCCCCTCGGGGCTGAGCGGGTACAGGTAGCTTACCAGGCCGTTGTCGTAGGATAGCACCTCAGAGTAACGCAACTCCACGCGGCGCTCGCCACCGGCCGGAATTGGGTAGATCTTGGCCTGGTAGGCGTTGTTGCCCGCGTAAGTCAATATCGCGGGGTCCTTGCGCTTGCGCACAATCTCCTCGTATATCTTCTGGGCTTCGTCCTTATCCAGCAGCCTGGCTTCTATTTCCTCACCGTCGGCAATCAGCACAAACTCGGTGACCACTGCGCCCGGCGGCAGCGGAAACAGATAGGTCGCCTCCATCTCGCGGCGACTCTCGTTGACAAAGACCTGATCCACATAGGTGGTGCATACCTGGTCCTCAATCTCGACCTTGACGTGATGGTATTTCACCGTGAAGTACGGCTCGTCAGGAATAATGTGGGTCGGTGGCCCGGGGATCAGCATTCCGTCAGCGAAGACAGGAGCACAAATCACCAGAATCAATAGAATCGTCAGCAGACTTACTCGCGGCATAAGGCTCACCCCTTCAACAATATTGACGCTCGTAGTTGTTAGACGCAAATGCACCCGCAACTGTTCCTAGGAAGCCTCACTTTCGCCGCCTCCTTGACAGCAAGCCCCCCCGCTGTTATAATCACAATAAAGTAGGTTTTGCAGCGGTCTCATGGGTAGGGTATGCTGTATACATCCAGCCGCACAATTCAACCCGGATGAGGCGTGCGAGGACGTTCCCCTGGCCTGGAGCATCATGACGGGCGTCAAGGAGTGGGGGGAGCTACAGTACACACGCAGCAAGGCAAGCCTAACCCACGGCCGCGACTGATGTCGGCACACGACGGCCCGTGTTCCTTAGTATTGTAACGCTAGCCGAGGAGGTTATATCATGAAAGTTGGCATAAGCTGCATTATTACGCCGTCCGAGTGGTCGTTTGCTGAAATGCTGAAGAAGTGTCCGGAACTGGGCTACGAGGCGGTCGAGCTGGTCATTAGCGATGCAGGCGAGCTCACGTTGGATACCGACCCATCCCTACTCGCCGGGATGGCGGCCGAGGCTCAAGCCGCCGGTGTTGAGTTGGCGAGCGTCGCGCTCTCGGCCGGCAGGGTGAACATTATGAGCAATGATGCCGACGTCCGCAGCGCGTCCATGGTGAGCATCGAACGCGGCTTGCACGTGACACAGGCTTTGGGTGTAGACGCCATGCTCATAACCCCGGGGACCCTGGGCCCGGATTGCCACTACGACGAGGCTTACTTCAATGCCTTGACTTCACTGCGCGCGCTTGCCCCTGCAGTCGAGGAGATCGGCGTGAACCTGGCACTTGAGTACGTGTGGAACTGGTTCCTGGTCAGCCCGCTGGAATACCGCCGGTTTCTCGATGACGTGGACTGCCCCCTGATTGGCTTCTACTTCGACTCGGGGAATATGGTGATTCAGGGCTACCCCGAACAGTGGGTCAATATTCTGGGCCGGCACATTAAGAAGGTCCACATCAAAGACTTCCGACGCAGCGATCACTCCTGGCCGCCGCTTACTGAAGGCGACGTGGACTTCCCAGCAGTTATGAACGAATTGCGCAATATTGGCTATGATGATGCACTACTTTCGGAGGTGGATGCAGGGACAGCACCGTTCGAGGACACGGCTGCGGCCATTCGCCGTATCATCGAAATGTGAGCGGTGATCGCGCGGCTCGCGCGTAAGACAACTCAGCAGCGATAGACGGGGAAGGATTCACGCTCTGATGGGAGAACATTTCGACCGGCGGGATATGTAGCTGGTGCGATTTGTATATAACGAGGTCTCAAGCTCAGGGCGCAAGCGGTGGATCCGGGACGACGCAGACCTCCCCACAAGGCGGCAGCGGTACCTCACCAGCCACCTGGCGTCGACGGGCGGCTATCATCACCGGACCATTCCACAATTCGCTGAACGGCTTCTCCAGCACATTGCCATAAGTATGTGAGGAGCCAGGGTGGCGGCAGCAAAGACGGAAGTTACCCGCGGCATCAATCTGGATCTGATTTCGGAAGAACATACAGCTCTCAAAATAGTTGGCGCGCAATTCTTCGTAGTGAGAAAACCAGCCATCTGGATCCGCTACATAAGCCTCCACCGGCATTGGCGCTCCTAGCTTTTGAGCTATACTGCGGGTCTCATGCATGACCTCGCAGAGGGCAGATTTAGTCATACCCGCAGCGCCACTGGAGTAACCCCAGCTTGTCATTAACAAGGACGGCCGGGCAATATAGTCAACGCCCAGCTCATGGGCAAGCTGCACATACATAGAAGCTTGGTGGAAGTTATCCCGCATCATGGTGAAATTGGTCCCAACGAGCGGCCGGCGGGCACCAAGTTGACTTCGTGCTTCCAGTAGCTTCTTAATCCCTTCAACTATGTGGTCCCAGGCGTCTGCCCCGCGTACCTGGCGATAGACGTCGGCACTAGCAGCATCAAGAGAAACGTGAATCTGACTTACGCCACTGCGGACAAGTTCGTGTGCAGTGACAGCTTTGCCGATCAGAGTAAAGTTCGTGTAGACAACGATGTTGAGATGCGGTAGGAGCTGGCGCGCCCTGTGCACTATCTTCAGGAAATCAGGATGAAGTAACGGCTCTCCCGCTCCCGTTAATGTCAGGGTCACTGTATAGGGCAATTGCTTCACAATAGCTTCGAAGTTAGCCAGCGTGATAAATTCTTGGGGCCTGGGATAGTGGCTGTACGAACGAAGGCAATGGCGACAACGCAGATTGCACTTTCCGCTAATTTCTATCTCCACTTTCGAGGGCAGAGACTTCATCACCACGGCCTTGGCGCGTTGCTCTCGCTGGTTCAAAAAGTAATTTGCAATCACACGCGGACTGCATAGGATTTGCCAGCCACCAACGCGCAGGAACTTTCGAAGCTTGCTTAGCCTGTTTGTGAGATAGCTTGTCACATTGAACCGCTCTTTCTATCTGTTGAGGCTTCTGTACGCGTCACTGGGCAACCCGGTCCGTCAGCATCCGCTCTGGGTGGGACAATACTCCGTTTATCGCAAGATGTTCTGGCTACTGATGGCAGCCCACTCACTCGCGCTGGTCCAGGACAGTTTCCTCGTAGCGCTGGATTTCGGCAAGCCACGTCAGGCCCCCGGGAGCATCAGCCGCTGGTAGGGCACAGATTTGGTATGCTCAGAGCTTTCGGTATCGCTGCGTTGCTATCCACTCCCAGCGCTGCATAGCTAGTTACTTCGCGGCGCGGACTGCATTGACCTCCGCCACAATTTCTGTGCGCCCCAGCGGCGATCCTTGCTTTCTCAGTGTCTCTTGGCTGCCCTGCTCCGCCGAAAACAAGCCAGAAGCCCCACAGAAGTAGAGCCGGATCTGTCTGGCGACGAATCATACTCGACCAACATATCCGCTGGCAAGACTTCAGGGGCAGCCTTGACTTCGCCGGTCAGCTCTAATAGTATTAGCAATGTTTGCGCTATCATCTCGATTGACCGCTACTAAGTGATGGTGACCGCCAGTGGCCTCTGCCATACTTGATCGCTTCTGTCAAAAGGTCAGCCAGATTATACAAAGTGAAGGCACTGCCTGCTTCACACTGGGCGCAGCCGATAACCGCTTATACTTGCAGTCATTTGTGGACCTCTCGCAAAGAGCCGTCCCGGAACTAGGCCCCCAGGTTGACATTGACAATAACACCCATCTTACCAGAGCCGTAGTCGACGCCATAGAGTCAGACAGATGCATCATACTTGATGAGCCGATCCACTTATCGGATATAGAGCTGGGCGGCCCAGTAATGGTCGTCCCTGTTATCTGGGAGCGCGAGGCACTCGAACCAGAAGAGGAGCCAGTCAAACACCCAGTGGGCATCCTCACTCTCTGGGGCAAGCGCGGGAGGCCAACCTTCGACGATGAGGACCAGCAATTGGCCGGGACGCTCGCCCAGCAGGCGGCTGCCCTGCTGGTCGAGGCACATCTCGAAGAGTTCGAAGACATCCAGACTGCCTTTGCCACCGTTCCGGTCGGCTTGATATTGATTGACACTGAGGAGAGCATTATAGTGGCCAATGCCGCCGCCCGCCAGGTCCTCCAGGTCAATGTGCTGCAGGGCAAGCCCCTCAGCCAGGTTGACTCCCGAGGGCAGTTGCGGGAATTGATCTCCCAACTGCAGCCAGGAGCACAGAGCCAAGCCACTGCCTCATTCGTCAGCCCATTGGGCGAGACCTACGCTGCCAGCGCCCAACTTACCCGCGAAGGCCAGTCCATTCTTGCATTCACCCGGTCTCCCTTTTCTACGGCTGCTGAGGAACTGGTCGGGCAAGTCGCTCATGAGTTGCGCACACCTCTAACCGTGATCCAGGGCAACCTCCAGACCATCGAGGCTATCATGGGCGAGGAGGTCACTGCAGAAGATCTGCAAGTAGCCGACGAGTTCATCGGAACTGCCATCATCCAATCATCCCGTATGTTCCGTCTGATATCCGAGACGCTTAATATCTCCCGCATCCACGCGGGCAAAGAAATTGAGCTGGACGTCACCGAGTTCGACCTCATCGAGGCCCTTGACCAGATCCTCCTGGAGCTGGCCGACAAATTGGCCGGCCACCAGCTCCTCCGCCAGGCCCCAGAAGCCCTGACAATAGAGGGTGATCGGGACAAGATCATGTCAATCCTGGATAACTATCTGAAGAATGCCGCCAAATACTCCAATCCGGGTACGACCATCACAGTGAGCATCGAGGATCAGGACGGCGAAGTAGCTATGGAAGTCAGGGATGAAGGTATAGGTATCCCCCCGGAAGATATCGAGCGCATCGGCAAGGAACCCGGCTTCCGCACCAGCGCGTCCAAAGATCAGGCTGGGGGAATCGGCCTGGGTATGGTATATGTGCGCCGCGTCACCGAGGCTCACGGCGGCCAAGTGGAGATTGAAAGCGAGCTGGGCGAGGGCAGCGTTTTCCGCTCTGTACTGCCCAAGCACCAGCCAAGCTCCGGCTCGCCCACGACGAAGCTGGAATTGACCTGACCACTGGCGACAACCCGCTAGCTCCCCACACCACCCGCAAGACCCTCTTGCACCACATCGGCCCGCCCGTACTATTGCGCGGCCTCCTCAAGATATCCCAGGTCGCCCGGCTGTAGAAACTGCCGGCGCATCTGCTCATCCTCCTGGGCCGGCAGGCGGCCACTTTCGTCCAGCAGTCGGGGCCGGACCAGAATGACCAGTTCCGTAGTGCTGGCGCGTTGCGACCGGCTGCGAAACAGGGGACCGATGATGGGCAGGCTACCCAGTATGGGGATGCGCCGGTAGGTCTTTTCCTGCTGCTTTTGCGTGAGGCCGCCGATAACGATGGTCTCACCGTCGCGCGTGCGTAAGGTTGTGGCGGCTGACCGGGAGCTGAGGCGTGGTACTCCGGTCTCCGGGTCCAGCTCCACGATATTGGAAACCTCCACGTTCACGTAAGTAGTGATCTCCTGATTGCCGCCGGTCCAGGGACGTACGCTGAGCTTTACCCCCACCGGCACCACTTCGATCCGCTCCTGCTCGTATCCTGACTGCGAATACTGCACCTTTATGTAACGTTCCGAGCCGACGAAAATGGACGCCTGTTTGCCATTGACCGCGGCTATGGAGGGGTGGGAGCGAACTTCCGCCCGGCCCTCAGTTATCAACTCTTGCAGCCACGCTTGCAACTGGGCGGTGGGTGCTACCGCGGTGGCCAGAGCATCGAAATCCCCGTGCTCGAAATCAATTTCCCCGGTGCGGCTGTCGGTGCCTGCACCGTAGTTCTCACTATCGTAGCGCCAGCGGAACTGGTAATCCAGGTCAGCCGAGTCCGTCAACTCGATGACCGCGCACTCCACCATGATCATCGGCGGGGGAATGTCCACCGCTTCTAGGTCTTCCTTTATTTTGGCCAGCATTTGAGAGGGCGCGGTCACCACTACAGCGTTCTGCTCAGGATTGTCGTGGACATACTGAAAAAGAAAGGTGGGCAGCAGCGAGGGGGCGTCGCTGGCTTTCAGATAGCGCATCGGGAAGGAGGCCGTGCCACTGCGGAGGTAGGTAGGCAAGTCCGCCGGCACCCCCTCGCTGAGCATGTAGACGTCTCCGACCGCCGACAGGGCCAGACCGTAACCGGCAGCAATACCCCGCAATACTGCCAGCGGCTCTCGATCCTGAACGTTGACGCTGACCTTGTGCTGCACCGCATCATCTACCGCTACACTGATCTCGCCCTCGCGCGCGATTTGCCCGACCACCTTGTGGATGTCCGCCTTGACCGCGTGCACGCTGATCAGACCCTCGACGGCGGTGACTTGGATCTCGCCCTCCTTAACCTCCTTGGCTTCTGTCTCTCCCACGATTCGCTCCACCGTGCGGCTGCCGTAGACCGTCACCAGATAGGTCTGTCGGTCCTCGCTGAGTTCCGCCTTCACCCGGGAGCGCTCGGTCATGGTCACCGTCATTGCCACGCCCTTCCCGTCAACTGCGTCCTGCGGCACATACAGGCTGATGGTGCTGACTGGATCCTCCTCAACATTGTAAAGCGTTTTATCCATGTTCAAACGAGCATCGGGAAAACGGAATGTAGCCTCGGTCACGCTTCGACCATACCCCCACATGCGTTGGGTGTCCCGGTCCAAAGTCAGAATACCGTCGGCCTTCACCTGAATCTGGACACCGTTGCTCATCACGGTGGTTTTGACTTCGTTAATGTAGCAATATGCGTCTCCTTGGGCGTGGGCCCGGACCGCAAACCCCACGCCTAGACCCAGAGATAGCGCTCCTAGAATGGCTAACTTCGCCAGCAGTGTGCATTTCATGGTACAACCTCCATTGCATTGTCCTGGTATTTCAGCGGCGCCCGGCTGGCCCGCGCCTGCAGCAGTACACAGACCTCTTGCTCCTCTTCGTAGCTGTAGCGTCCCTCCAACAGCATTGCGGTCTTACGCCGCTCCTTGCTCCTCTCGACCAGACGCAAGCCGCCTATGATTATCGTATCGCCGGACCGCAGCCGCACCATCCCCTCGGCCGCGCGGCGAAACACTAGCGGCCCGAGGTCGTTGGTTTCCCCCAGGAAGCTGCTGTTGACCTTGACAGTGGCGGTGATCCAATCTCCAGCCGTGAGCGGCTCGATCTCCAATTCGGCGCCGGCCTCCACTGAGTCGAGAGCCATATTCTGCCACCCGTAGCCAGACAGCTTCCAATAGTAGATCTTCTCGCCCACGAACAGTCGGGCCCGCTGGCCATTCTTAACCTGCACGACCGGCAGCGCCTCCGTGTGCAGCAGGCGCCGCGTCGCCAGACGGCGCAGGCTGGTCACGAACTCGTGAGCCCGCCCCTCGGCCACCTCTATGCGAACTTGTCCAGAACTGTCGGCCTGCCACGCAGTCGTACCGCCACTTGCCCGGCCTGTAATTTCCTGCAGACGCTCAGCCACGTCCCGGGCGGAGACCACCCACGCCCGCAGGCGACAGTGGTAAGCCGGTTGGTCAATCACCCGCAGGTCTTGCTCGATCCGGTCGAGCAGGGGCGACGGCCCGTTCATGACCAGGGCGTTGCCCTCCTCGTTAGACCGGACATAAGAGAGCAGCACGTCGGGCAACAGGAGCAGCGCCTCGTCGCACGGCAGGTACCGCAGCGGCACCGAGCGCGTCTCCGCGGTCCAGAAGGGGACAGCCGTCTCCGCCTGGCTGAGGCTGACGAAGTATGTACCGCCTTCGCGACGCAGGGACAGGCCGTAGCCCACTACCAGGGTCTGCAGCAAACGCTGCAGCGGCACACTTTCCAAGTGGGTCGTGACCTGTAGGTCCACCTTGTCATCCAGATACACCTGGACTTGCGCCAGCCGCGATACACGCTCCAACAGCAGGTGCATATCCGCGTTGATGGCATGTATGCTTAGGTTATCGGCCTCGCCAGTTACCTCCAATTCGGCAGCAGCCGGCTTCACCACCGGGCGCTCCGGCGGTGGCTCCTTAGGGCGATCACTCAGCACGGTGATAAGCAGCTCGTTTTGCTTCCTGGTGGTCTGAAGCATAACCTGGGGCCCATCGTACTCTTGCTCTTGGCTGGGGTCCGGGCCCATGCCCCCGCCTGTTTGAACGACCGTCAGGTAGCCGGGCCGGTACAGAACCAAGGTACAGATAAGCAGGCTGTCCTGCCCCAACGGCACTAAGGAAAACTCCAGATGGCTCACCGGATACTTCGCCACCTGCACCGCCGGCGCCGCACCGCTGCGAACGTTGGGCAGCATAAAGCTAATACGCCGGTCAGGGCCAGCCTCAGGCTCATCCCCGACCCCAGAGAGAAGCCCCCAAAGAGTCCGACCATAGGCCCAGTAGGTGCTGGCATTGACCTGCAGGACGCCGTCGGCGGTAAGACGCAGGCGCACTGCGTTAGAGACCTCCTCCACCTCGATCTTCTCAAGCTCGACAAAGTCCTCCCGCTGACCGAAGACGACGGCCGGCGCGAGTAGGACCAAGGCAACTAGCATAAGTAGTGTCAACTGTCTCGCCGGCATCATTGCTCCTCTATCCCAAAACGCTCTCGGATCTGCGTCTCTTCCTCAGCTGGCAGATGCCCGGTCGGGCTTAGCGATCGAGCGGTTATGAATATGGCCAGATCTACTGTGGTTTTCTCGGTCTTCTTCGAGCGGAATAAGTTGCCGATCACCGGAATCTCACTCAATATCGGAATAGCCCGGCGCACCGACCTGCTCTCAGTCTGGCGCAGGCCTCCGGTCACAATCGTCTGACCGTCACGCACTCGCACCGTGGTGCGGGCCGTCCGCGTGGTCTTGGTAGGAAGCCCGGTGACGGCATCCGGAGCGCTGAGCGTGCTTATTTCTTGGTTAATGTCCAGAATAATCTCCCCAGCTCCTCCGGTCAGGGGAGTCATGCTGAGGCGGACACCGGCCTCGATAGAGTTGCCCGAGGAGCCCACTCGTGTCGTCAGGTACTGCTCCTGGCCGATGAAGATCGTGGCCCTCTGCCCGCTCACGGTCGCGATGCGCGGGTTGGCTCGCACTCGAGCTTGGCGCTTTTCGACCAGGGCTTGTAGCTGGGAGAAGAACATAGTAGGCAGGTCCACTATCGCGTTGAGCGTTAGTTGGCCCGTCAGCGAGTCAGTGGTCAAGCCCAAATTGGCATTGCTGTATCCTAACATAGCCGCGAAGGTGTCCGTATCCATATCCGTGAATTCAACCACATTGACATCCAGCATGATCTGGGCAGCAGGCACGTCGAACTGCTCCACGTCCTGCCGGAACTTATCGAGCACCGCCTGAGGGCCGGAGAGCACTACGGCGTTCTGGTCCGTGTTCACCTTGATGTTACCCTGCAGAAACAATGGGAAAAGCTGCTTGGCCTGGGCCGGCGAAACGTACTTAGTGGTGACGGAGGCAATATCCGAAAGCAGATAGGACGAAGGAGTACGCGGCATGCCTTCTGAGATAATATGCACACCCTCCACCTCCGCCCACGAAAAACCGTAGGCGTCAACAATAACCTGCAGCACCTCTCGTGCCGGCTTGTCCACCACATTGATGGTCAGATTGCGCTTGACCGTGTCATCAACGATCAGCGGCAGGTGAGCATCAGCAGCGAAGGTAGTGAGTAGTTCGTGGGCATTGATATTAACAGCGTACACCGTCCAGCCATGCGGGGCCGGCTCGATCTCCAGTATCTTCTCCTCTTCTTCCTCCTCTTCTTCCTCGCCGTTTTCGTCCTCAGCTTCGCCTTCCTCGTCGTCAGCCTCTGAGGATTCACTGTCTGCCTCAGCCGCAGCTTCTTCAGCCACCGCCGCCGGTGGCGGCTCTACCGCTGCCTCATCAGCGCCGCAGACAGACACACTTGTTGGCCCTATCATAATAGCAATTGCGAATAGTAGCGCAATAATCGACAATATGATTCGCATCATCGGCTCCTTGATTCGAGTATTCCGAGGGTTATGGCCCCTTTTCCTGCCCGAACATAGATAGTAATAGTATTGTCACTTAATACAACGACAGACCAGTCAAAACCAGTTACATCAGATATACGCTTTTCGGCCGGCATAGGTTGACAAACAGGATGTAGATGGTCCTGTGGCGCGAAAGACAGTACAGTGTAGCACAATCCTCCCTCGCCAGCAAGCAGCTCGCCATCAGTCTGCCGCAATACAAGGCTGATGACTGGTGTGAGGTTCCGCAGCGCTGCGCAGATCGGGGCAGAGCAGGCAGTCGAGCAGGATTGCTGACCCCTCCCCGCCGAGGCTAGAGCTGACTGGCGTCCACTATGCGGCCCTCTTTCATAGAGAGCTTGGCCGCTTCCAGCAGGGCATAGGTTCGGCGCACGTCTTTGCCGGAGGCCTCCGGCTCGCGGCCCTCCAGCACAGCCGAGGCGAACTCAGCTAGCTGGGTGTACATACCCCCGCCTTCCTGCATGGGTACGTGTTGTTCTTCGCCGCCAACTATTAGTGTCTCTCCATTGACATACAGGCCGTCATCAGTGCCGTTGACGGCCAGGTCCCAGGCATGGGCGTAGCAGTTCAGGCAGTGAGTCTGCAGGGCCATAGCCCCGTTGGCAAGCTCCATCTGGATGGTGACTTCGTCCACATCATCCCACGAGGGGTTAATCTGGCGACCCATAGCGAAGACGTTGGTAGCTTCGGAATCTGTCATCCAGAGAATGAGGTCGGCAGCGTGTGAGCCCATGCCATACAGCAGCCATCCGCCCGACAACTCGGGGTCGCCCGACCACGGCTCTGAAGGTACATCTTTCATGTAGCCCCAGCGGCGGCGGACGACGTTCTTTATCTGGCCGAGCTGGCCGGAACTGACTATCCTGCGGGCCTCGATATGAGGAGCATAGAAGCGCAGGACCTGTCCGACCATCAGAATCACACCCGCATCTTGGCAAGCAGCAATCATCCGGTCGCATTCTTCCAGCTCGGTGGCCATGGGCTTTTCGGTGAAGACGTGGATGCCTCTCTGGGCGGCCGCCACAGTTGGCTCCATATGGAGGGTGTGCGGAGTACATACGTCAATGGCGTCAAGCTCAATCTCTTCCAGCATCTGGCGCCAGTCCGTGAAGTAGGCTTCAGCCCCGGCTTTCTCGACAAACTCCCGGGCGCGCTCTACCTTGATGTCAGCGCCCGCTACGATTTCGATCTCAGGGATGCGCTCGATGGCATTCATATGCGAGTTAGCGATATTGCCGCATCCGATGAATCCCATCTTAATAGGCTCCGAAACGACCATAGCATTTGCCTCCGAACACGAATGTGGACAGTCGGGCAGTTGTTCACCAGCAACAGGTAAGATTCCTTCCCCTGACCGCGGACCAGCCCAGGGTCGGTCTAGATGCAACTCGTGGCTCTCTTTTTTATCCTACAGAGCCAGCAGTTACCGGTGTGCAAGGAGGATTTCTGTGAGTGACGACGAAGAGTTGTGGCAAGCCGAATAAAACTCGGAGGTGACCAGACAATGAAATGGGAAGAGCTCACCACAGCGGATTTCCCGGCAGCAGTAGAGCAAGCACAAGGGGTATGCTTGCTGCCACTAGGGGTTATCGAACCTCACGGCGGCCATTTACCACTGGTGGCCGACCTATCGGCGGCCCAGGAGGTGGCTATCCGCGCCGCCCGCCAGGAGCCGGTCATTATCTTCCCCTGGTACTACTTCGGTCAGATCCTGGAGGCCAAGCACAAACCGGGAACAGTGGCCCTAGGCGGAGAGCTAATCCTGTGCCTGCTGGATAGCGTTTGCGCGGAAATCGCGCGTAACGGTCTCAAGAAAATCCTGATAGTCAATGGCCACGGTGGCAATAATGACTTCCTGGGCTTCTTTTTGAGGACCGCGCTGGAAGAACAGCGGGACTTCGTAGTGTATGTGAGCAACTGGTGGGAAGGCCTGGACGTGGATGGCGTCAAGCGGATCGGACACGCTGGCGAGGGGGAGACCAGTGGGCAATTGGCCGTCAACCCCGAGCTGGTAAAGATGGACCAGGTTCCCCCTCCAGAACAGGGTCAACCTTTGGACAGATATGCTCACCTGCCCGGGCTGGCTACGGCGACCAATTGGTACGCCGACTACCCAAACCAGTATGCCGGCGACGGCAGTCGCGGCACAGTGGAACAAGGGGAAGAAATGATAGAAGCGGCAGTGGAGAAGGTAGTCAAGCAGATCCGCGCTGTCAAACAAGACGAGGCTGCCGGCCAGCTTTATGAAGAGTTCTTTGGGCAAAGTCAACACTAGTTGCGGGCGTGTGGCGAATCACTGTAATCGTCACCGAAAGCAGCACACAAAGGAAGTGATGGGCATGCTGATCAGGAAGGCCAGTCCCGAAGATGCCCAGCGGATAGGTGAAGTGGACGCCCGTTCGTTCCTCAGCAGCGGATGGGGCGAAGCGCATAGCATGGCGCAGGACGAACAGCTTCAACACGAGCGCCGCACAGAAGCCCGCCAGTACTGCCTGGACCATCCCGACTGGGTCTATGTCGCCATTGAAGATGATGACATCGTGGGCTTTGCTACCATTGAATATGATGGAGAGCAGCGCAGTGGCAGAATCCAGAATAATGCGGTGCTTGATGAGTATCGCGACCGCGGCATCAGTACGCAACTGGTGCAGCGGACCGTAGCAGAGCTAGGTAGGCTGGGCGCCAGGCGCATCGGAGTTCACACCACCCATGTGCCGGCGGCGCGTCGAGTCTATGAAAAAGCTGGGTTCGAGCTGGTCCACCACGAGGGCGAAAGTTACACCTACGAAATGAATCTGGAGGATCAATAGGGCCGCTGGGGATAATAGTCTACCACAGCAACTGAATGGGAGAAAATCACAGGCTCTGATGCCCGGAGTCACAAGGAATTAAGTTGCCAGCAGCGAACATTAGTTATGCGGTGAACAGGTAATTGCGACGAGGAGGGACCAAAGATGATAGTGGTGCGCCGATTGTTGATTCTGTTTGCCATCGCCAGCGGAATAGGAGCTATTCTGGCCAAGTACTGGTGGGTGGCACTGCGCGCGGTAGCTACACCTTCAGCCTGGCTGAGATTTACCGACATGCTTCTGTTCTTTGCTATCGCCCTGATGTTAGAGGAGATGCTGGCCCTGGCATGGGCGAAGCGAACCAAAGAGAGCCTACCCGCCGTCGGCCAGCAATCAGAGATGCCCTGATCCGCCCGGGCAGACGGGAGGCAGGCTGACCTGCCAGCCTGGGGAAAGCGGGCTGGGAAGGAATCTGCGTGCGTACGACGAATAGATGTAATAAGACCCATCCCACACAGAGTCTTTAGACGGGAAGGAGTGGCAGATATGGCTACGGCCCAAGATCTGATGACCAGGGACATAGTCACCATCGACGGGAGCGCAACGGTGGCGGATGCCATCCAGATGATGAAGGACGAGGGGGTCAGGTGCCTGATAGTTGACCGTCGCTCCGAGGACGACGCCTACGGTATTGTCACTCAGCGCGATATTTGCTATGAGGTGATCGCCCACGAGGAGGATCCAACGGCGGTGGCGATCCACGAGATCATGAGCAAGCCGCTGGTGGTGGTCAACAAGGACCTGGACATCAGGCATGTAGCACGACTGATGGCCAACCAGGGACTGTCGCGGGCGCCAGTCATCTTTGGGGGCAAGGTGCAGGGCATCGTCTCAGTGAGTGATGTCCTCAACGCTGTGTAGGTCCTCACAGTAAAGGCTGCTGTGCCTGCTATCATGGACAGATCAGCCTGCTGAGCCGCCTGGAGCACCTCCCAAGCGAGCAGAGCTGGCGGAGACGGGCATAGAGGTGGTAGAGCACTACTTCACGCCCGGAACTTCGTCAACAGGTGTTCTGGTGCCTAGTCCATTCTGCTCACGTGATTGGTGATTATAGCGACTGGCCCAGGGCGCGGGCGTCGGCCAGCAGATCAGGGTGCTGCTCGACCTCTCCGGGGTCACTGACGCCAGTAGCGACTACCTCCCCGACCCATTGCATCTTCAGCCACTTGGCCGCCCAGCGCAGCGGCGCGAGCACCGCCTCAAGATAGCTGGTGTCACTGTCGGCCATAGCCACAACTACCACCAGCTTCTTCCCCGGCGTCAGATCGCGCAGCCGCTCATCGCCCCGCTGATACAATGACCACCGATCAATGAAGAGCTTCAGCAGGCCGCTGACACTGAACCAATAGACCGGCGTACCGAGGACCACTGCATCGGCTGCCACCATCTTATCAATGAGCTGGTCAGCTACGTCCTGGCGCGGGTCGGTCCAGTTTGCCTCCTCGCCATACACCGGGTCAATTGGTGTCAAGACATAGTCGGCCAGGTAGACTTTCTCTGTTTCATGATCGGCATCAGCCGCGCCGGCCAGTACCTGTTCTATCAAAGTGTCGGTATTACCACCCTTACGCGGACTGCCCACAAAAGCCACTACTTTCATAGGTTCGGGCTTCCTTTCTTTGCGGATATCGAGTGATGCCGTTACTGGTGATCAGAACTTCTATGCCGCCCGAAGAGCTACGCTTCCGCCAACAGCAGTCCAAGCGAATCCAGTAGGCCAGAGGCGAACCGAAGGCTCGGCTCTCGGAGTCTGCTCGGATTTGTGAGGGCGAAAGCCGAATGGCCGAGCTGCTCGACCATGCAGATCATGCTTCCTCGTCTTGGGGTGCAGACTTAGTGTCCGAGGAGTCGTCTTCGGGGTGCGACATCGCACCTGCCGAGGAGCCACTGCTCTCGATTCTACGAGCCAGCAGTTCGGCCAAATCGATGCCGAAGACTGCCTTCAACTGTTCGTTGAGCTTCAGGAATTGCTCGGGAATCTGGTTGATGAGCCGGCCAACGGGCGGCTGTCCGTCGCCACTGCCACCACCGATATCCACGATAGATATGTGATCGACTCCGGCCAGGCCGGTGCCGATGGCCTGCATTGGCTCGCCCATAGCCGTGACGATGTCCGGATACCGCTCCAGCAAGAGCTGGATGACCGCGGCGTCGCCGTATTCCTTCCAGGCGGCGGCCTTCTCCTGCATGCCGTCAGCTTCCGCGAGCATCCGGGCCTTGATGGCATCACCTTCGGCCAGACCTTTGGCGCGGATGGCTTCAGCCTCGCCCTCACCAATCGCCTGGAACTTGGCGCCGTCACCCAGCCCGCTCCGCTCACGTTCGGTCTGGTCGGCTTCAGCCTGAGCGATGCGAGCATCTCTTTGTCCCTCGGCCCTCAACACGGCAGCCTGCTTGTCCCCTTCGGCCACCACGATGGCCGACCGGCGCACGCCCTCAGCGTCAATAACTGCTTTCTCGCGCCCGGCCTCTGCTGGTTTGACGACCGTCGCAACCAGCTCCTGTTCCCGGCGCAGTGCTTCCTGCTGTTGCACGGCAATGCGGGACTGGCGGTCTACTTCTTCGATTTTGACCTCTTCAAGCTTCACGTCCTGCCGGGCCCGAGCGGAGGATAGTGGCCCGGCCTGGTCAGCCGTGGCCCGCTCGCCGTCAGCCTGGGCATCGAACTGCGCTACCTTGACGCGCCGATCTCGGTCGGCGTCGGCGATGCCGACGTCAGCTTCGATCTTGGCTGTCTCGCCAATCCGGAGGGCCTCCGAGGCACGAATGTCGGCATCCCGCTGCGCTTCCGCCTCACCGATCTGGGCATCGCGCTTAACTTCGGCGGTCCGCCTCTTGCCCAGCGCATCAATGTAGCCATGCTCGTCACTAATCTCCCGAATGGGCATGTTGTCAATGACCAGACCCATGGTCTCGAGGTCCAGGCCGGACTGGTCGACGAGGTTCGCCGAAAAGGCAGCCCGATTCTGGATTAAATCCTCAACGGTCATCGTGCCAACTATAGCACGGAGATGGCCCTCCATCGTCTGCTGGATGAGAGCTATGATGCTCTCATGGCGCATAGTGAGAAAGCGCTCGGCCGCCGCCCTCTGCAAACTCGCCATGGAGCCGATCTTGATGTTGGCCAGCGTATCAACTCGTATGGGTACGCCATCAATGGTGACGGCTGCTGTAGTCTCGACCGGAATGGGCATGACCTCCAGTGAGAGCCACTCCACCGAGATAATGATAGGCCAGTTGATGAAGCCCCCGCCCTGTACCAGCCGGAAACCGGTAAGATGGCCTTCAGCATCCCGGGATCGCCGGCCGAAGACGACTGCCACCTGGTTTGGGGGAACTCTCACGTAGTAGCTTGCGGCGATAGCCATGACGGCAATGACCAGTATGACTACCCCGCCGATGTAAACGGGCAGCATGCCAATTCCTTCGTACATGCTTACGCCTCCTCCCTGGGTCAGTCGGTCTTTATAGCCGAATCGGGCGGACAAGCAGTGTTCCGCCGACCTCTGCCACTACACTAATGGTCGCACCAGCGGGTACAGCTTCTTCCGACTCGGAACGAGCCAGGCATTTGAGAGACGTACCCTGCACGTTCACGCGGACTTCGCCAGTGCCACCGGATGGGATGGTGGTAAGTACCACGCCCTCCTGCCCAATCATATGGGCCACTCCGACGGTGCTAGTAGCCTCCTGAGCATAGAGGAATCGCATGAAGTAGAAGACAACTGCGGCGAGGGCCAGGCCGACTGCCATTCCGAAAGGCAGGCTGAACACCCCCCACTTAAGGGCATCGAGGCCGATCAGACCGCCCCACCCCCAGCCCCCAACGAAGGCCATAATGGTCTTAAGACCGAGTGGGCTGGGTCCCTCGTGAGCAAGGGCCAGGTCATGAGCCGCATCAAAGGCGACGTCGGCATCAAATCCGACATCCACGTCAGCGTCAACACCGAAGTCAAGATCGTGGTCAAGCCCGAGGATCAGCAACAGCACCACGACCAACGTACCTACTCCGGCCATTGACCAATAGATAATGTGCAGGCTGTCCATAGGCTCACCTCCCCAGAATACGCTGTGTGACAGCGATTATATCCCAATTTTGGCCATTACGTCAAGGATTATCGGCCAGTTCGCGTAGAATTGTCTGATCGCTTTCGGACACCTGCTTGCTCCCCGTGCTCCTCTCTTCAAGCAACTAATAGCAAGGACTCTAGCCATACTGCTTGAACAACTCGCCCCAGCCGGTGGTCTCGATGATCTTTTGGGCGCGGGGACGACCATAACGGGGGAACCACCAGGCATCATGGTACACACGGGAGGCGGCATAGGACCACGGGGCTATCGCAGTGCGCAGAAGCAGCTTCTCGAAGGGCTTCAGGCAGCCATGATAGATGCACTTCTGCCCGCGACTGGCGAAGGTCTCCCCCACCTCGAAGCCCCAATTCTGCTCGGCGATTTCTTCGTCGCCGACCACTTCTATCTGCTCCGGGTCGCCAATGCCCAGACCCCGTTCACTTGCCAGGCGAATGTAGTCCAGGCTCAGCGGATCAAAGCCCATTATCTTGGCGGCAATGGCATCAATCGCCACCTGATCAGCCGAGGCCAGCAGGACATTCTTGACCTGCGGAACCATGCAGCGGGGACCGGGGCCGCTGCCGGCGATGGTCCCGTCCATGACTGCGAATAACCCAGGATGAATCTCCTGCTGAATGGCCAGCAAGTCCACCAGGGCCTCGTGAATGCGGGTATGACACCAGTGGCGATTGTTGTTGAGCAGCCCGCCAAAGGCGTTTTTCATAGCCCCGGTGGTAGTCGTGAAGACGTGGGTCTTGACCGTGGGCAGGTGAATGGCGCTTTTGCCGATGAACATCTCGGGGATTTCGATGCCATCGGGATATATATCGGGTAGAGCCAGCAACTCACTCTCAGGCTCGTAGATGATCCACTTCACGTCCGGCTCATAAAGCCAGACAAACTCCAGGCCATACTTGTCGGCGACGGAAACCAGGTGATTGTTGACCGAACCGAGCTTGGGGTCCACCACCACAGTGGCATTCTGGGCGGGGATGAGCTGCTCAGGCTGCCAGCCAGCCTCCAGCATCGCCCGAGTCACCCCGTCAAACTGCCAGGCGGTGGTCGAGCAAGCCGGGTAGTAGTGGTGCCAGGAAATATTGATCTTGAGCAGCGTGTCAATACCAGCAGGCAGAGCTTCAGTGTATCCGGCCAGTTCCATCACCCGCTGGATGTCATCTAGGACTGTTTCGGGCCGCGTCCACACTGCGGCCACCCGGCCATGCAGCGGAGTTAAGCCCTGTACTGCATCGGGTGTATCGGTCATTATTGCAACCCCTCAGAGGCAGCGGCCAGCTTTTCATCCAGATTCCTCGGCTGACGACGCAAGTGAAGGAAATCCTGGATGAGGAAAATAACGGCCAGCAATAGCAATCCGCTGGTAATGAGACCCGTTACATAGCCTGTAAAAGCAATTAACGAACCGGCGCTCATGCCGAACATGGCGGTGGGGTGGCTCATGAGATAATTCGCCCATTGGCCCCTCCATTGCGGGAAGACGAACTCGTAAGCCACCCCAAGTGAGCCGAACGGGAGCCATATCGCCAACGACTTAGGCCAGCGCCAGGCGCTGCGCAGATACAGATAGGCTCCCAGCGCCATTACCGGTGACTTCCACATGAGCAGAAATAGTGTCCCGCGCAGTCGGACGGTCACGTATAGGTATACCAAGGCGACGAGAACCGCGACGCCGACGACCATCGTGGAGTATGCCCCGCTCATTAACACATAATCCTGTATATCTGGCATGCCGATAGCCTCCCGAAACCCATAGTGTGCACAAATCCACTATATCGCCCACAACAAAACCAGTCAAGAAAGGGTTCTTAAGGCGGTGCGCCGTTATTAGGGCCTCCTTGCCATGATAATCTCCACTGCTTTGGCTAGATCTGTCACCTCATAGTCGGGCGCAATGACCATCTCTTCGCGCTGGCGCTGGGTGCGCCCATCGCTGTAATGGGTCTGCACCCAGAAGGTCGTGCAGCCGACGGCGGCCCCGGCCTGAATATCACGGGCTGAATCGCCGACGAAATAAGAGCACCCCAGGTCGAGTCCCCATTTGGCGGCGGTCTTGAGCAGCATCCCCAGTCGCGGCTTGCGGCACAGGCACTCATCTTCGTCAGTATGGGGGCAGAACTGGATGCCCAGCACCCGCCCGCCAGCCCGGCGTATCTCTATCATCATCCGCCAGTGAATATCTACCAGGCGCTGCTCTGAGTACAAGCCCTTGGCTATGCCCGACTGGTTGGTGATTACATAGACCTCCCAGCCGGCCTCAGTGAGCTTGCGGATAGCCGCCAGTGCACCGGGACAAAACTCGAACTCGTCCCACCTCTCCACCCAGCCAACCTTGTCGGTGTTGATTACTCCATCGCGATCGAGCAATATGGCCGGCTTGCGGCGCATCAGTTGCTGCTCCCAGGTAGGTATAAGGTTGCTATATGGTGAATAGTAATGATGCAAGGCAGTCATTCAATGGGATGATATCAACTATATGTCTGAACGAGTCCAACCGAACATTCCCGTAAGTATGACTATTGCCGGGTCGGACTCCGGCGGCGGTGCCGGCATTCAGGCTGATCTGAAGACTTTCGCTGCCCTCGGCATATATGGGACCTGCGTGATTACTGCGATTACCGCCCAGAACACCGTCGGCGTCCAGCAGGCTCATCCGCTGCCGCCTGAGCTGGTCGCCGCACAGATAGATTCTATCATATCCGACCTGCCCTGTCACGCAGCGAAGACGGGGATGCTGGCCAACGCTGCCATCATAGAGGTGGTGGCCGACCGCATCCGGCACCACAACATTCCCCACCTGGTGGTGGATCCAGTAATGGTGGCGACGTCGGGCGCCAGGCTGCTGCTGGAGGCGGCCGAGGCGGTCTACATTGAGCAGCTTTTCCCGCTGGCGGAGGTCATCACGCCCAACGCGGCGGAGGCCAGCGTGCTGCTGGACCGGCCCGTCGAGAGTATCGAGCAGATGCGCCAGGCAGCGGTAGCGCTGTGTGAGTTGGGCCCGCGGGCGGTGGTCGTCACCGGCGGGCACTTGAGCGACAACACAATTGACATTATCTATGACAGTGAAAGTGATGACTTGCGCGAATTAGCCTCGCCGAAGGTAGCCAGCGCGGGGACCCACGGTAGCGGTTGCACCTTCTCGTCGGCGATAGCAGCATACCTGGCGAAGGGGAGCGACCGCCTTGAAGCAATCAAACAAGCCAAACAGTTTACGATGCAGG
The DNA here is from genome assembly GCA_030602615.1 of bacterium. GTDB lineage: Bacteria > Armatimonadota > Zipacnadia > Zipacnadales > Zipacnadaceae > JALGTD01. The sequence goes on along the minus strand of JAUVZM010000008.1, from coordinate 12,017 downwards.
CGATTGAGGCAGCCTTGCCAATCGGCGAAGGTCCGGGGCCGGTTAATCCCGGAACATTTGCCAGATAGAACATCACTGCCTGCGAGAAGCAACGGCACGCCAACAATAATGAATGGTAACAAAGAGACCACAAACTCCGGTAGCGATCACTACTTCACTGCCCAGCCGGCGGCCAAGTCGCAACCCGAACAGTTCACCATTTCGGTGCGAGGCGTGGAGCTGACGCTGACTTCCGACCGGGGTGTGTTCTCGCATGGTCAGCTTGACGATGGCACGCTGCGGCTGCTCAAGAAGATGGAGCTGCCCGAGGCGGGAGATTTTCTCGATCTGGGCTGCGGATACGGCGTAATCGGGCTGGTGGCGGCCGAACTGCGACCAGAGGCCCGCGTGACGCTGGTGGACATCAACGAGCGGGCCACTAAGCTGGCCGCCGACAACGCCCAGGCCAACGTAATAAGCAATGTCGAGGTGCTCACTGGCGATGCGCCACAGGTACTGGGCGAGCGGCATTTTGATGTGGTGCTGTGCAATCCGCCGATTCGCGTCGGCAAGCAGAAGCTCTACGAGTTGATAGGTGATGCCGCCGAGCGGCTACATCCCGGCGGTGTCCTATGGATGGTCATTCACACTCGCCAGGGCGCCAAGAGCCACCTTCGCGAGATGGCGCCAATGTTTTCTGAATGCGAGATCGTCTCACGCAAGTGGGGCTATCGGGTATTCAAATGCAAAAAACAGTCACAGGAGGTAGATTGATATGGATGTTTTTGAAGCAATTCAGCAGCGGTACAGCGTGCGGCAATACCGCACGCAGCCGGTCGAGCCGGAGAAACTGGAGCGTGTCCTGGAGGCGGCACGCCTGGCGCCGTCGGCGGGCAACCGCCAGGAGTGGCGTTTTGTGGTGGTGCGTGACGAGCAGGCCCGCCAGCAATTGATGGAAGCAGCCAGCGGCCAGGCCTTCGTCGGGCAAGCGCCGGTGGTGATCGCTGCCTGCGCCGAGACTGATGAACAGGTAATGCCGTGCGGGCAGGCTTCGTACCCCATTGACGTGGCTATCGCCCTGGAGCACATCGCCCTGCAAGCCACTGAAGAGGGCCTGGGCACCTGCTGGGTCGGCGCCTTTGACGAGGCAGCGGCGAGGCAAATCCTGGACATACCGCAGGCGGTTCGAGTGGTGGAGCTGATGCCGCTGGGCTATCCGGCAGATCAGCCCAAACCGAAGCAGCGCCTGGCGCTGGATGAGATTGTCTTCCACGAAAAGTGGGGGCAGTAGCGACAGCACAACAGCAGCACAACGACAGACCTCAAGACTAATCGGTAGGACAGGCGTCTCGCCTGTCCTACTGACCAATACCGCTCATGCCTGATCTAACTGGGCGGCAAGTGTATCGCCCGGCCCAGACCGGCCAGAGCGGCCTCACCGACTGCCTCGCTCATGGTGGGATGACTGTGAATGGTCTCCGCAACATCGCCCAGCGTTAGCCCCCTACGCACCGCCAGGGTGATCTCCGCGATCAGCTCACTGGCCGAAAGCCCGACTACCGTCCCGCCAACAATCCGCCCTGAAGAAGTCTCAGAGATCAGCTTGACAAATCCCTGGCGTGCCCCGTAGGCAGCAGCCCGGCCCAGAGCGCTGAACGGAAACTTGCCAACCTGGCATTCGAAGTCGCAGTCCTCGATTTTGTGTTCCTGGATACCAACCGAAGCAATCTCCGGGTGAGTATAGATGACACCAGGAACCGCAGCGTAGTCAATCGGCTCGCCACCGCCGCCGTCCAGAGCATTTTCAACCGCGACAATGCCTTCGTGAGAGGCCAGGTGAGCCAGGCCCACGCCGCGGCGGACGTCACCAGCCGCGTAGATATTTTCCACGCTGGTCTGCAGCCGATCGTTGACCACGATGCAGCCCCTATCCAGAGCAACCCCCAGCTCCTCCACCCCCAGGCCCTCAATGTAGGCTCTGCGGCTGGTTGCCATCAGAATCAGGTCAGCCTCAACTACCTCAGTCTCGCCGCCACAGTCTACGATGAGCCGCTTGTGGTCGCCGCCATCTTCCAGCTTGGTGGCGCGCGCCCCGGCAAGTACGCGGATGCCCTGCTTGCTCACGGTACTCGCCAGCAGGTCACTGGCTTCAGGATCCTCCGTGGGAACAATCCGCTCCAGCATCTCAATCAGCGTGACTTTGCTGCCGAAACCGGCGTAGACCTGCGCCAGCTCACAGCCGACTGCACCGGCGCCGATTACCGCCAGGCTCTCGGGCACCTGGTCCAGCGCGACTGCCTGGTCACTGTCAATGACGCCACTGCTGTCAATGCCAGGAATCGGCGGGATAAAGGGGACAGACCCGGTGCAGAGAACGATCTTCTCGGCTTCAAACTCGGCAGTCTGCTCATCGCCAGTCACCTGCACGCGCGTCGGCTCCAGCAGTTTGCCGTGGCCACGGAAGACAGTTATACCATTGCCGTCCATAAGTGACTCGACGCCAGCCACCAGAGTCTTGATAGCGCGGGAGGCGTGACGCCGAACCCCGTCAAAGTCAATCTCGGGATCGGCGAACTTGATTCCCATGCGCCGGGCACTGCCCGCCAGCTCCAGAATCTCGACGCAGCGCAGTAATGCCTTTGAGGGGATACAGCCACGGTTCAGGCAGGTGCCGCCCAGCTCGCGGGCTTCTACGAGGGCGGTCCTGGCACCAAGCTGAGCTGCGCGAATGGCTGCAACATAGCCAGCGGGGCCTCCCCCGATAATGCCGATATCAAATTTGCCATTGTCTGCTTTTTCCATCTTTGCCTCCTAAATAATGACGACCAATAACTTGCTGTAAAAAGCACCAAGTACAGTGGGGGATTTCGCGAGAGTCTGGCAATATCCCTTCCCCTCGAGAAGGCGACAAGAGACGGAGTAGGCCGATGTTCTACTCCCCGGCACAGTTTATTTGGGTGATTGGTGACACGATGTGCCAACTCGTAGCATACCCCACTCATTCTGTCAAGTCCACAAGCGGCTGCTGTGGGGGAGTACGCCGGCACAGGAAAAAACTCCCCTGCGATGAAGGAACTAAACAACAGTTAGGGAACAAACAATTGAGGGTGGCTGGAGAGACTTGACAGCCCCGGCCAAAAAACGGTAAGATTGTCAGCAGTGTGGGCCAAGTAGTTACCCGCTGATAGAGGTGAGTCAAATGGCAGAGCAATTCCGCAAGACAGTGCAGGCGCCGGAGGTGGTGGCTAATAAAGTGGGCGAGCCGCTGGATGCCGAGGTGATGGAGGCCCTCCTGGACGGGTGCGTGAAGATTAATGCGTCCGACCTTCATCTAGGCAACAATGAGCCTCCGATATATCGGCGACACGGCCGCCTGTACGAACTGGAGGGCTATCGGAAACTGGATATAGACGACATGGTGGCTGCCGTGAGTTTCTTCCTCGGCGAGGACAGTGGTGACAACATCTACTGGAGCCGGTATCACGAAAGGGGCGGAGCCGATATTGGCTACGCACATGAGGATCAGGCCCGTTTCCGTGTTAGTGTCTTTCGCCAAAAACAGGCTCCGGCCCTGGCACTGCGACTGATCCCCCACGAGATACTAACCTTTGAGCAGCTCGGGCTGCCGCCCGAGCACATCAGAGAACTCTGTCACCGCCAGCGAGGTGTCGTTCTACTGACCGGACCGACTGGTTGCGGCAAAACCACCACCATTGCCTCCATGATTGACTATATCAATCGGGAGCGAGACGTACACATCATCACCATCGAAGACCCCATTGAGTATTTTCATGAGGGTAAGCAGAGTATCATGAATCAGCGCGAGGTGGGTATAGACGTTTCAACCTTCGCTGAAGCGGTTACTCGTAATATGCGGTCAGACCCCGATGTTATGCTGGTAGGCGAGATGCGTGACCTGGAGACGATGCGCGCGTGCCTGCAAGCTGCGGAGACTGGTCACTTGGTTTTCTCTACACTGCACACCGTTAGCGCGCCAAAGACTATTGACCGGCTGGTGACGGCTTTTCCCAGTGCTGAGCAGGAAGAGATCCGGGCGATGACTTCTACATCACTGGCAGCGGTATTCTCTGAGGAGTTGATCCCTCGCATCGACACGGACGGCCGCATAGCTGCCTTCGAGATAATGGTAGGTGAGGCGGGTGGCTCACCGGCCATTGGTAACCTCATTCGGGAACGGAAGACCTCCATGATGCGGTCGGTTATCCAGAGCAGCGGCCAGTCCCTGGGCATGCAGCTTCTGGAGAGCAATCTCGCTCAACTGGTCAACGACCAAAAGATATCCTTTGACGACGGTTACAATCGCTCCAACGAGAAAATGGACTTCCTGAATTTCGTAGACGATGCCCGCGTGCCGGACAGCTACCAACACGCACTGGCAGCGATCAGCAAGGAGTAATGAGGAGCCGGCGAGGCGCTGTTGCCCTGGCCCATCCAGCACAATAGCCTACAGGCCGGCAATAGCCGCTGGCACAGCACCGGCTTCCCAATATGCTTGCAGCAGGTTCGTGTTTTTGCTATAATGAAGCTGTTAGTTGGTCTAGTCGGTTACCGGGTGATTTGCAGATTTGGAAGCGGAGTTAGGCCTAATTGTCCTCCTCCTAGGCATTTCAGCGTTCTTCTCCGGCAGTGAAGTTGCCTTCCTGGCAGTCTCGGACACGCGCCTGCACTACCTATCCAAGCAGGGATCCAGGTTAGCGCAGGTCCTGGCGTTCTTGCGACGCCGCCGTGTCTGGGTGTTGTCGACCGTCCTGATCGCCATCACAGCCTCTAACTACTCAGCCGAGCGGTTGGCCACCCGGATGGCTACCACGAGCATTGGCTCTGTCTGGGGTCCCCTGGTAGCCTACATTGTCATTACTATCATAGTCGTCATCTTCTGTGAGATTACCCCCATACAATATGCTGCCCGTCACCGCGAGACAGTGGGCCTGCGAGCCTCGATTCCCATAGTCGTGCTGGCTACAGTGCTGGCACCCATAGTTCTCATACTGACGGGACTGACCCGCGCCGTGCTATTCCTAGCGGGGGTACGGCAAGACACAATCAGTCCACCAGTTACCGAAGACCAGCTCAAGACAATGATCGAGCAAGGCCAGCGTCAGGGGACGGTGCCAAGTCCCCAGCAGCGGATGTTGTACGGGGCGCTGGACTTCGGTGACCAGACCGTGGCTCAAGTTATGACGCCAAGGCCCGACATCGTATGGGTTGAGCAAGACAAGACTCTGCAAGGGGCGCTGGAGCTCGCCACCAGCGCAGGTTTTTCCCGCCTGCCAGTCTGCAAGGAGGACCCTGACGACGTCGTGGGGATCATCTACATCAAGGACATTTTGCCCTATCTGCGAACCGAGGAGATGGACAAGTCCGCGCGCCAGGTGGCGCGCGCTTCATTCTTTGTGCCGGAAAGTCTGCCAGCTAACGTTCTGCTCCAACAGTTGCAAAGCAGGCGCGGAAGCATCGCGGTGGTCAAGGATGAGTTTGGCGGTACGGCCGGAGTGGTGACCGTCGAGGACCTGCTGGAGGAAATAGTCGGCGAGATTACCGACGAGTACGATGTCGAAGAGCCCGAGATCGAGCAGTTAGGCGAGGACGAACTGATTTGTGACGCGCGCATATCCCTGCACCTGCTGGCCAACTACGTGCGGGAAGATCTGCCGGAAACCGACTACGACAGTCTTGCAGGCCTAATCCTGGATCTAGCCGGACATATACCATCGGCCGGCGAGCAGGTCTCCTGGGGCAAGTTGACTTTTCGCATTGAGCAGACTGCGAACAACCGCATCGAGAAGGTACGCGTTGTCCAGGCTAGGCTGGAGGCGCCTTTATGAAAGCAGCGCCACTTTCCAGGCCAAACGACATGTGTAGATTGACTCCTAACCCACTACCAGGAGGCCAGGCGCAGCCTTGGGCATTTCTCTGAGCATAATAGGACTGGTGGCCATCGGTGTATCACTGGCGGGGATATTCTTTGTCTCGCTGGCCGAGTCAGCCCTGGTGGGGGTAAATCCGGTAGCAGTGCGCCGCCGGGCTGAGCGGGGAGAAAAAAGCGCCCTAATCATCGCCAGCCTGCACGAAAGCGGCAACTACCTGACAGCGCTGATTATCGCGCTGAACGCGGGGATCATCCTAATTGCGACAATAATGACGTTGCTGACTCATCATGAGCTGCTCCATATCGCGATGATCGCTATTATTGTGGTGCTGGGTGAACTGATACCCAAGACCTACGGGTCCCTGCGAGCTGAGCCAGTAGCTCTGCGAGTAGCTCGCTCGGCGCAGCGACTGACTCGCCTGCTATATCCGATCACATGCGTGCTGACAGCCGTCAGCCGTACGTTCTTCCCGGCGGTGGGCGCGGCTGTGGAGTATCGGGGCCAACAGATGACTCCCGAGCAGATCCGGGCAGCGGCTGAGCTGGGGCTAGAAAACGGACAGGTTACCCATGAAGAGACCGAAATACTGGACAGTGTCTTGGAATTGACACGGACCACCGCCCGCGAGGTGATGACCCCCCGCGTGGACATTGTGGCGCTATCATCAACGGCACCAATGGACGAGGTAGTAGAGACTGCTCTCAGCAGCGGTTACTCACGCATACCTGTCTACGACGAGGATATTGACCACATTGTAGGCGTGCTTTATGTGCACGATCTGCTGGCCACTCCCACCGAACAGTGGCGCGATCTGAAGCTGCGCGATATTGCTCGCCAGCCGCTGCTGGCCCCGGAAAGCAAGCCAGTGGACGAGTTGCTCTGGATGATGCGCCAGCGTTCCACCCACCTGGCGGTGTTGATTGACGAGTTTGGTAGCACCGCCGGTCTAGCTACCATTGAGGATATTTTGGAGGAATTGGTTGGTGAGATCGAAGACGAACACGACTTGCCCGAGCAGGAGATTGAATTGCTCAGCCCCACAGAAGCAGTGGTACAGGGCAGGGCTCGTATTGAGGATATCAACGAGGTTCTCGGCACGGACCTCCCCGAAGACGAATATGAGACGGCCGCCGGCCTGGTCAGCGCCATTGCCAGCCATATTCCCGAGCCGGGTGATGTGGTCAGATGCGGTCAGGTCAAATTCATCATCCAGGAAGGTGACGAACAACAGATTCAGCGTTTACGCGTGATTGTCCGACCTGAAGAAGATGAGTGATCCGCCAGCAGGCGTCGTAGCCGTTTCCCTCCACCGCACCGACGAGTGTACCCCGTACGAGTCAATCTCTCGCCGCAGAACCCAATTGCGGATGGCAAAACATACCCTATTCTGCTGCGGGATACGAGCCCAGCACCTGCAGCAGGGGGCAGTGACCATCCAGCGCCCCCAGGGCCTGCTGGATGCAGGGCTGGCTCCGATGGCCCTCGAAGTCCACAAAGAAGACATACTCCCACAGCCGGCCGCGGGCAGGGCGCGACTGGATGAAGGTCATATTTATGTCATACGTCACCAGCGGCCCCAGCGCGGCATGCAGCGCTCCGGCCTGGTGGGTCGTGGTGAAGACAATTGAGGTCTTATCCCGGCCGGTGGCCTCCGCGTCATGGCTCCCGATGACAAAGAAGCGGGTACGGTTGGTCGGTTCATCTTCAATATTCTCAGCCAAAATCTCCAATCCGTAGCTCTCCGCAGCCAGCCTGGTGGTGATAGCCACGCCCCGGGGGTCTTCTGAGGCTCGCTGCGCGGCAACTGCGGTGCTGGCGACATTCTCGACGGCAACTGTGGCCAGGTTCTGGTGCAGCCACTGACGAGCCTGAGCCAGTGGCTGAGGATGACTGTAGAGGGTAGTGACCTCTTCCAGCGCGCAACCGCCCGCAGCACACAGGTGCACCGGCACATACAGTTCCCCGCTAATCAGCAGATGGCTGTCCAGGAAGCAGTCCAGAGTCTCAGCGACAACGCCGCCAGTCGAGTTCTCGATAGGGATGATGCCATAGTCGGCTTGCTCACGCTGGACAGCGCCAAAGACCTCGGTTATGCTGCCAGAGGGTATCAGTTCGGAGGTAGTACCAAACTGTTGAAGAGCCGCCATATGGGTGAAGGTATATTGGGGGCCCAGGTAGGCCACTTTCAGTGGCTGTTGGATACTGCGGCAGGCTGCCAGTATTTCCCGAAAGATGCTTGCCAGCGCCGCGTTGGGCAGCGAACTGGTATCGTATTGTGCCAACTGGCGCAGAATCTGCGCCTCACGAGCGGCGTCGTAGACGGCAGTGTCGCTGTCCTGTTTGCGGCTTCCTATTCGCGCAGCAGCGTTTGCTCGCTGGTCGAGTAGTTGTACAATCTGCTCGTCTATCTGGTCAATGCGTTGGCGCAGCTCGTCCAGATTCATCGGCGCAGCCTCCAATACATCACTATGACTGGATGCCTACGATCAGCTATATTAGCATAGGTATGTGATACTGCGCAACATGATTAGATGGTGGCAAAGGAGAAAGTGGACGGAACAGAGAAACCTTAAAGGCAGGAAGCTGTCCGAGGCAGCACTGACACACAGTTAGTCCAGGGACAGGGCGTGCCCAGATGGCTCCAGTAAACAACATTCCGCCGGATCTGTGGGAAGAGTGCCCTTCTTGCCACCAGTTGTTGTACGCCAAGCAACTGGCCAACGAACAGTGGGTCTGCCCGCGCTGCGGGCATCACCTGCGCTTGAGCGTCTGGCAGCGGCTCCAGATCAGCTCCGATCCCGGAAGTTTCCAGCCCTGGGACGACGATCTACCGCTGGTTGATCCGCTCAATTTCCCGGATTATCAAGCCAAGGTCGAGCGCGCTCGCAAGCGCACCCAGATGAACGAGGCGGTGCTGACGGGACAAGCTACGCTGAACGGTATTGCCCTGGGCGTAGGCATTATGGACTTGAGCTTCATCGGCGGGAGCATGGGATGGGTGGTCGGTGAACGCATCACGCGGCTGCTGGAACGGTGTGCCGACCTGCAGTTGCCCGTGGTGATATTCTGTGCCAGTGGTGGGGCGCGGATGCAGGAGAGCCTGGTCTCGCTGATGCAGATGCCCAAGACCTCAGCAGCAGCCAGCAAGCTGCGCGAGGCGTCAGTGCCCTACATCTCCGTTATTACTCACCCTACCTACGGTGGCGTGGCGGCAAGTTATAGCTTTCTGGGCGATATCATCATCGCCGAACCGCAGGCGGCGGTGGGCTTCGCCGGGCCGCGAGTAGTGGAAGTGACTGGCCTGGAGATGCGGCCCGACGTCCAAAGCGCAGAATTCCAGTACGAACACGGCATGATTGACCTGATAGTCAATCGCCGGGATATGCGTAGAACCATACACTCTCTTCTGTGCTGGTTTCAGGGAATACGCCCACCAACTGCAAACGAACAGAACGGCAAGCCAGCGATGGTGGGGGAGCTTGATGAATGATGAGTGATCAGGAAACACTCCCGCCCGACGAGGTAACAGCGGCCAAGAGCGCCTGGCAGAGGGTCGAGCTGGCCCGCCACCCGGACCGCCCCTACACGCTCGACTACGTCGAGCGGAGCATCCATCACTTCGTGGAGCTGCACGGAGACCGCCGCTACGGGGACGATCCCGCTATCGTTGCCGGCCTGGGCTTTCTACAGACGCAGCCAGTTGCCGTAATCGGCCACCAGAAGGGCCGTACGGTCAGCCAGCGCCGCGAGCGCAACTTCGCTATGGCCCGACCGGAGGGCTACCGCAAGGCCCTGCGAGTGATGAAGCTGGCCGGGCGAGCCGGCCGGCCGATCATCACCCTTATTGATACGCCCGGCGCCGACTGCCTGGAAGATTCCGAGAGTCGGGGCATCAGCGAGGCTATCGCCACCAACCAGCGGGAGATGTTCGCTCTGCCCGTGCCCATTGTTTCGGTAGTAGTTGGCGAAGGCGGCAGCGGGGGGGCGATTGGCATCGGGGTAGGCAACCGGATTATGATGATGGAGAACTCCTACTACTCGGTAATTGCGCCTGAGTCGTGCGCGGCCATCCTGTGGCGGGATTCCTCGCTGAATCAACAGGCCGCCGAGGCTCTCAAGCTGACCGCCCAAGACGCGCTGGAGCTGGGTATAATCGACCGCATCATCCCCGAACCGGGCACCGGCGCGCACACCGACCACGCCACGGCAGCCCGCCTACTGGAGGACGCTCTCAAAGATGCCCTCAACGAACTTGGGCAGATGTCACCGGACGAACTGCTGGCCCAAAGATACGAAAAGTTCCGGCGGATGGGCGAGCCCACGAAATCGGACTAGGCAGGCCTCGCCGCCCTTGCCTCATGTGAGCTAAGGGAGAAAGAAACAGAAGGGGCGGCGCAGATTGAGGGCGATACTGACAATGTTTATGGTCCCCCCCACCATAAACTGCCCCAGGATTAACCCCATAAACAACGGCATCAGCCGCTGGTACATCTTGTGTCCAGCGTACTTGATTACCGAACTTTTCACCAGCCACGCGATCATCAGGGGCATCCAGAGGTAGTTAGAAGTGGTATCTCCGCTAATGGCAAAGGCCAAGGGGTGGAAGGGCCAGTTGACGAATCTCATCCGCATAGCTTGTAGGAAGAAGGCAAACACAGCACCGAAGCCGATAGCAATAACTGCTCCCCATTCCGGGCCCCGCGGAGCGCTTATCCACGAACTGAGTAGTTTGAAGTTCTGCGGCACCCATATATTCATTCCGCCCTTGGCAGTAGCCCCGAAGATGTAGTACAGGTGCAGAATGGTCCAGAATGAGGCCACGGTGCCCACGGCCGCTGCTATCAACAGAGCCAGCACCGTGCCCCTATTGCCGCCGGCGGTTTCGTCCTGCATCTTCATAGCTTCAATCTGGTGAGGCATAGCATGTCCCCGGTACGCCCGATTAAACCAGAAGTAATTGGCCAGACCGGCCAGATCTCTTTTAGGAAACGAACGGGTGCCCAACACCGAGGTGAGTATGGTCGGCGGGCCGGAAGTGACGTCGGAATGAGACAACAGCGAATGGCTGGGCACGGCGAATTGGGCCCGCATGCGGCTGATAGACAGTGCTAGCAGATAGTAGATGAGGAAGAACACCACACTGACCCATATACGCATGCCCATAGCAACACTGAACCACACCAACCCAGCCAGGCCCAGAATGGTGCCGACCACGGCAATCCGGTAGGGCAACGGCTCAGCCTCCTCGGTCAGGCGCGGGCTTCCGCCAGTTACCGTGTTGAAGAACCTCCTGAGGTAGTCACGGCCCAGCCACAGCGAATAGAGGCCGAACACCAAGTACGCTCCAAACGCTTGAGAGCTCTCGAACGGATAGTGGTGGACAGCGTCCAGGCCCACTGTTGCCCCCAGCACCTTCTGGGCCTTCCACAAGAAGTAGAAGACCCAGAACGAGAACAAGAAATCGCTGGGCATCATATACCCCAACCCGATTAGAAACGGGTGAAAAGACCGGGGTAGATGCGTTATTGCGTTCCAGGGACGCGACTTGATGCTGCCGGCCATATCCACCGGCTCGAAAGGAATTGCCGGCACTATCGGGTGAAAGAACGAGATCCGATTCCATATTTCTATGGCGCCCGCAGCGCCAAAACCGATCCAGAACAGCTTGTTGCGAAATAGGCCGCCGCGGGGTCGAGTGACTTCCACGGGCAGGTAAACCAACGGGCAAGCCAGGTGCTCGTCGTCCAGCCAGCGGCGGCGGACGATGCTGTTCAGGCATAGCATCACCACAACGAGCAGAACGATGAAAATTAACCAGAAGGCTATCGGTGGTGCCCAAGCCCACAGGATCTCGGGTTGATACATGTTGATGCCGCCCTCATAGAAGCCGCGCATGACACTACGATTCTGCATCGTCAGCCAGTCGGGCATCAACGGATTGATCAGGCTATCCCAGTTATTGTTGGGATTGGCCATCCAGAAGCTCCACGTGAACAGAGGAATCAGGACAGCGATGAAGTCGTGCGAGGCCATCGCTGAACCGACGCAGAGCATCGAATACACCAGCAACAGCTCACACTGATGTAGAGCAAGGCCTGGCGCCACCTTGCGCAATACCCAATTAACCGCGCACAGCACAACAAGGGT
>JAUVZM010000021.1 GCA_030602615.1 bacterium | reverse complement strand
GGAATGTCCAGGTCGGCAGCAATCGAAAAGCCAACGTCACGCTCTGGTGCATAGAGGCAGGCCAGCGGAATGTTCAGCCTGTTACGCTCGACCGAGCGCGCTTGAAAGCTGTAACTGAGCTTGCCGTCCTGAGGCCATTGCGGGTAGTCACCGTAGCCAGTGAAAAAGGCCTCATAGTCGGCACCGCTAAGTCGCAGTGGAAACTCGACCGTCAGCGAACGTAGTCTGTCCGAGTTATTTTCAAAGGTAATCGTCCAACTCAGACTGGAGGAGATCTGAAACTGGTGAGTCCAGACCAGTTCTGACTGTCGTGACTGTTTGCGAATGAGCAATTCTCCGCCTGGGCGCGACACTTCGCTCGGACTTACACGGCTGTCCGGGATCGTCACATCAGCGAGCGGCTCGCGGATTACCACCTCTACTGGCCCGGCCAGCAGATTCTCCTGAGCTGATCGCCCCAGCGAGACCAGACCTGCGTTTTCGCTAACGGTTGCCTGCAGTGTGTCAGACTCGAGCCGGTAGGCAGTATCTGCCGCTACTATCTGGCAGGCAACCAAGCAGCCCAGTGCCGCCAGCCATCCAGCAATAAACCTAAAAGACAGTCGTCTGTGCACAGCGTATCATTCCTCTCTGATCGGTATCTTCTTGCTAGGCCACTAGCTCGAAGCCTTCTCCTTCGGCATCGTTATACCTGCCCGGGGAGCTGATTCAGCGGCAAATGAAGCCTACCACCCCGATATCACTGGAAGGAATTGGTGACCGCATCAAAGAATCGTCAAGCCCGGGTAAGCGATATCATGATATTCGCCGAGGGCAATAATATCAAGTGTAACTACTCACCTCGTGGTTATGGTATAGTGACTCGGCCTAAGCTTGTTAAGGGTAGGACTACAATTTTTCTGCTGGCTGACCTCCTTGATTATGACACCGCTGGTGGGCCAATCCATCAACGCCCGCAAAATTCCAATTATAGATAGCACGTACATCAGCCTGCTAAACCTATCGGACTTACGGCCCACCCCAGCAGCCCCACGGGCTGCATCGACTCTTCTTCGGTTCTGTGGCCGAGGATGTGGCCGTACGGATAGACCGGCCTATGATCATTGTGCGCGGAGGAATGGAATCACAGACGCTCCACGAATCGGTGTAATGCTCGCGCTCGCCGCGAGCTTCATTTGGCATCGCTCTGCCCGCCCGCCCAGCCCCGATGCTACCGGACACGCCTCCCCGTCGAGGCCACCAATATTGACTGGTCGTGCTGCTCAGGAGGCGGACAGGGGTAAGTTGCCCTCCTCGCGCAGGATTTGGGAGATGATAGGTAAGCTGACCTGCCAGGCACCATGCGGGATATCTTCAGTAACGCCCAGCAGGAAACGATCGCCCGGCGCGACATCGCGCAGGATCTGGCGGGTGTGCGCGGCAATCTGGTCAGGAGCCAGCAGATGGACAGGCGAGGGAAAGTTCATCCAGATAATCTTGTCAGGCCAGAGACGGCGGGCCTCAGCCAGTTCCAGGTCGCCATCCGGGACGGGGCTGAAGCCTTCAATGATATCGATCTGCGATTCGGCGACATCCGCGGCCAGCGTTTTCATCCGCCCATCCATATGCACGGCCAGCAGTTTGCCCTGAGCGTGCAGGCAGGAGGCGAACTCATTGTAGCAGGGCAGGCAGTAGCGTCGGAACAGTTGGGGACTTATTATGTCACTGGTCATATTCTCGGCCATGTGGACTACCAGAGCGGGGCTGTCGGCGGCAAGGCGGTATTGCTCGCGCTGGCGCTCGAAGAGGGCTTCATGCAAGTCGGCGAACAACTTAGGATGCTCGCGAAGATCAACAGCAAACTGCTCCGGGCCCAGCAGGCACCATAGCATAAGCATCAAAGGGCTGGGCGCCATCCATCCGCCGAACACGAAGCCGTCTTCGCCCACGATCTCAGCCCGGGCCACGAACTTGTCAGGACGGCGGCTGTCGTCCACATTGTCATAGGTAGGGTGATAGACCTCATCGCGGATGATGTACTCGACCACCTGGTAATCCTGAGGCTGCTTGATGGGGTATTCGACGAGTCGCTTGGTTCCATAAGCGCCGCCCCCTCGCCAGGTTTGATGGACTTCTCCAACCGGTGTGCGCAGCGTCTCGCGTATGAGCAGCCGGCCGCGGTCGAGGGACTCGTGGCGCACCACCTCCACATTGGGACGCCTCGCTGAGCCTGTGCCTAACCCTTCTACATCAATGCCGAGCAGCTCCCCTTCGCCGACTATCGCCAGACCCTCATTGCGCAACTGCCGTTCGATCTCTCCACGCGGGGGTTGAGGTATCTTGCAGGTAAACGGCACGCGATCGGGCCTCTCGCCGCGCAGCACGGCCAGAATGCGTTGGCGCACTGTCATTGGCTATCTCCTCCGTCTGGTAACTTGAGCAGGCCTGTGTTGTTGCGCACCTGTGCCGGTCTGATATTTCTTCAGTCACCGGTAGGCTGAAGCTCCACCGGGCAATGACCAGCGCCGGGCGCGCTGAATCCTTATTATACCACAGCCTGGTGCTGGACTGTACGCTTTGGAGGCAAAATCACCTTGGGGGAATCCTCTCTTGCCAGCTATTGCTCACCACAGCAGCGGGCGAAACAAGCGCCCGCCCACACTCGTCGTCCAATCAGCTTTCTTAGTACCACGCCACCACAGGTGCCCTCGGGGCCTGGGACTAAGAACTCTCTACTTCAACCGGCACGGACTCGGGCCGATCGGGGAGTTGCTTGAGGTGAACTGACTCTATTTCTTTCTCAGCCAGTCCTAGAGCCACGGCAACGCCGTGCAGGATAGCCTCCGGCCGGGGAGGACAACCGGGGATGTAGTAGTCCACCGGCAGAATGGTATCAGCTCCGCCCACGACGTTGTAGCTGTCAAACCAGATACCGCCGCCCACCGCGCAGGAGCCGATGGCGATAACCAGTTTCGGAGCAGGCACGGCATCGTAGAGTCTTTTGAGTGCGGGAACTACCTGGCGGGTGACCGGGCCACACACCAGCAGCACATCAGCGTGACGCGGTGAGCCCACCAGCTTAATGCCAAAGCGCTCCGCGTCGTAGTACGGGGTGAGCACGTCAATGACTTCTATATCGCAGCCGTTGCAGGCCCCCACGTTGCAGTGGTATACCCACAGTGACTTGGGAAAGGACTTCTGGCACAGCTCTTTGAACATTGTCTGCCTCCTACCATGGCCCAACAACGATGCTACTCTGACGATATATGCTTGTAGGGTGAATCCTGGCCGCCCCGCTTGATTTCATCATGGCGCAAGCCCGGCTCCATAATCTTGTCAAGCGGCGTCGGTGGCTCGTAGCAGCGACCACAACGCTGACAGGTGGCCATAAATACTTCGCACTCCGCCACCATGTCCTCGCGCCCGCTGTCGGTTGACAGCTCGAAGCGCTTGGTCATCGTTATGGCATCCTCCGGACAAACGTCGGCGCAGCGGCCACAGAAAATACATCTCTCCAGTAGCCGCATAATCCGTCGCGTGTTTTGGTCAATATCCTGAATCATTATCAGGCGCGCCGGACAGACCGCCGCACAGCCTCCGCAGCCGATACACTTGTCCGCATCCAGCTCCGGATAGCCGCGAAAATCCTCTTCAGGATCATGGGGCGCGAACGGATACTTCAAAGTCACCCGCCCGGGCCGCAACGAAAGAATTGCTTCTTTGAGCTTACTGGCAATCACTGTTGGTCAAACCTCCAGCGGCTGGTGTTACTGGCTGTCGCTTAGATTCTATCTTGGCCAGTACTTCACTCGTCCCCGGGCTGGTCGTACTCGGCCCGGAACTCCTCTTCAGTATACACGCGGACCTGCCCCGAGTTGACGTCCACTACTTCCATCCGCTCGGTGCAAGAGAAACAGGGATCATAGCTCCCAATGGAGATGGGCACGTCGGCCAGCGCATTGCCCGCCAGCATCGGCGGGACATTCTGCAGATTAGCATAAGTAGGCGCGCGCACCCGCCAGCGTTCCGGGCGGTTCTCAGTGCCGGTCAGCACCCAGTGGAAGACCTCGCCACGAGGAGCTTCCACTGCGCTCATGGCCTGGCGTCCGGCCGGGAGTTCCTCATCAATCTCCGCCATTATCGGCCCGTCGGGCATATCGTCCAGGGCCTGGTGGAGTATCTTAATGGCATCCAGCGTTTCCTCCACCCGCACCAGCACGCGCGCCAGGTTGTCACAGCTATCATGGACACACTTGGTGACCTCCAGCCGGTCGTAGGCGGCATACGGGTGGTCCACCCGGACATCAATGGCCAGACCCGAGCCGCGCGCGGTCGGCCCGGCTGCTCCCAACCCTCGGGCCGTCTCGGTGGTTAGAATACCGGTTCCCCGCACTCGGGCCATCAAGGTGCTATCACCGGGAATGGCCCCCGCCAGCTCCTGCCATTCTGCTCCGATCTTGTCTATGACACTGCGAATATCGTCATATATTTCCGGCTTGATATCGCGGCGGACCCCACCTACCAGGTTCATACCGTAGGACTTGCGGTTGCCCGTGATCCGCTCACAGAGCCACATCAGCGGCTCGCGCATCCGCCAGGTCTGCATCAGCACCGTGTCAAAGCCAATGATGTGGGCAGCGATACCCAACCAAAGCAAGTGGCTCTGGACGCGCTCCAGTTCCAGTACGATGGTGCGGATATATTCGGCGCGCTCCGGTATCTCGATGCCCGCGGCTCGCTCGACTGTCTGGCAGTAGGAGCAACTGTGGACATAGCCGCAGATCCCACAGATACGCTCAGCAATGAACGGTATCTGATTATAGGTCAGCACGCTGCAGCCCAGCTTTTCTATGCCGCGGTGATTGTAAAAGCCCCGATAATCCGCACCCACTACCATCTCACCCTCGACGAAGACACGGAAGTAGGCAGGCTCTTCGAGGACCGGGAAAAACGGACCGATGGGTACGACGCTGGCACCCTCGGGCGGCTCCAGGCGCTCGGGCGCTACCCCCTCGGCGGGCGGGGGCTTAATGTCGTGGGCTACGTCAGTGCGCAACGGATATAGGTCCTCCGGCCAGTCATCGGCCAACACCAGTCGCCGCGGGTCGGGATGCCCTACCGCCACTACCCCCACCATATCGCGGGTCTCCCGCTCGCTCCAGTTAGCTGCGGGCACCACAGGAGTGATGGAGTCCACTTGCGGGTCGTCCGCCTCCACCTCAGTGTGAACGGCAATATAGATCTTCTCCTCATCCTGGGCGAAGAAATGAGTGATCAGAAAGGCATCGCGTTGCTGACGCCGGTCAGTCCCACCGTTGATGACATAGCGACAGCCCTGGTCCTGGTACAGATACTCAGCCACTTCCACCAGGCTCTCCGGGGTGATCGTCACGTAGAGCTGATCCGGCCCCAGCACATTCCAGTCTATCACATCAGGGCCAAACCTGTCCTCAATATTCTGGCCCAGTTGTTGTGCATTCATTGATGGTCTTCTCTTTCTCGGAAAATCTATCCTCAGCTATTAGACGATTGTCTGGTAAGCTATGTTTAGTACGAAATCCCCAGCTCATATAGAAGTCGCCGGACAACATTGTATTGCCCATCTTGGTTCATCTACACCACATTCAAGGGATGGCCCCGGCGCGGTATACCGCCAGGATAGACTCGGTCCCCCGATGCAGCAGCGGATGAATCAGTTGCGGATAGACGCCTATGACAATACACAGGACCGCCAACACCACCATACCTATCCAAATAGAGACGGGGACTTCTTTGAGGCCAGGATTGCCGGCTGGTTCAGTTGTTGGGTGACCCCAGAATATCTTATAACCCGCGTGCACCATACACGTTAAAGTCAGAATACTAACGAACATGCCTATGCCCACGGCCCACCACAGATGCAGTTGCCCGCCAGCCACAAACAGAGTTAGCTTGCTCATAAAGCCGTTCAGCGGAGGCAACCCACCCATCGCTACGGCGCCGATGAAAAAGCAAACCGCGGTTATGGGCATGCGGCTGCCCAGTCCCTTTAGCTGGCTTATGCGTCGCAGCCCGCCAGTAGCGTACATTATCGCGCCGACGCTGAGGAACAGTAGCCCCTTGAATAGGGTGTGGTTGACCAGATGGAACAGGCCCCCGTAGACTCCCAAATATGTCCCGAAGCCCAGGCCTTCGATTACGTAGCCAATCTGGCTGACACTGTGAAAAGCCAGCAGTCGCTTCAGGTCGTCCTGCGCCCAGGCCATGAGGATGCCGATGATCATACTGGCCGAAGCCATAATGGCCACAAACACTATTACTGCGTCGTAATGGGGCGCAAATATGGTAATAGTCCGCGCCAGCGCATAAGCCCCTACCTTGATCACCAAAGCGGAGAGCAGTGCACTAATAGGCGCAGGGGCTTCGGAGTGCGCATCGGGCAGCCAGGCGTGAAAGGGAATCAGTCCGGCCTTCGTGCCAAAGCCGACCACGAAGCAGGCTACCGCGAGCAGACAGACATTGGGTGGGATGTGCGGGATTATTCGTCCGAGTTCCGTAAGCAGTAGCGCCGGGCGGGTAGGTGCATATTGCGCTGCGCCCGAGTACAATAGCACGGTGCCCAACAGAGCAAAACACAGGCCTGTGACCACTAGCAGCACATACTTGTAACTGGCCTCCAGTCCAGCTTTATTCCAGTAGAAGCACACCAGCAGCGCGGTCGCCAGTGTGGTGGCTTCCAGCGCGACATACAGCCAGATCATGTTATTGGTCAAGCACACCCACATCATTGCGGCCACAAACAGCATTATCAAGCCGTAGTAGGTCACCAGTCGCCGGCTGGTGGTCTTCCCCTCCTGCATCTGTTTCTCCATATATGGCAGCGAGTAGCCGACAATAATGAGTGACACAACGCTGACCAACAACACAATCAGCGCGCTGAGCCCATCGGCCCGTAACTCCAAGGGGCCGGTAATGGTACCCGCGCCGCCGACAACCTCTCGGACGGTGAGCCCAGCCAAGTAGACCGTCAGCAACGCGCCGCCGAAGGCTCCTCCCTCCCGGCAGACTCGCGACCAACGTCCTATCGAGAAGACTAGGGCTGCCGCAATTAGAGGCACGCCAATTAAGGTTATGGGCAGAAGCTCTACATCCATCAATTCGTGCACTCCTTGTTCTTGGCCATGGGCTCTGAGACTGAACTGCCGCCTCTAGCCGCGCAGTTCGGACAGCTTTAAGGTATCCGGCGTACCGATAATCTTGTGGACGCCGCTGGTTATGTAAATGAGTATCCACACAGTTATCACTATGCTGGTGGCGATACCCAGCAATGCTGTTTCGGGTTGAGCCGGCGCCAGCACCACCAGAGCCAGATGCGCGCCGTTTTCCAGAAGACACACGCCGATGACGTTCTTTACCGCATTGCGTCGAGTCGCCAGAATGTACAAGCCGACCGCAAATACGGTGAAGGCCACAGCTAGATTGGAGCGAGCCGCCTCGGTGGGCGCGACGTCAGCCATGTGGGTATGCACCAACTTGAAAAACAGCATCAATACTATGGCCACTACGAGCAGAGAGACGCGATAATCCAAGGTCGGGCGCAACTCAGTTGCAGGATGTTTGACGATATACCAGCGCAGTACCAGCGGGATGAAGACAACCTTGGTCAACACGGCGGCCAGTACCCACCAATATAACTGCGGGCTGTGGGTGATGACCGCAAAGGCCGCAAAGGTGCCCGCCAGGCACAACGAATGGACCAGATACGCCCAGGTAGAAGCTGCTAGGTCGCGTATCTCGGCGGCAGCTATTCCGGCTATTAGCACGCCCAACGTTAGAGTCAAGATAGAGCTGTAAGGCATTATCAGCTACCTCTTTTTGTGCAACGTAGGTCCTTTGCTAGGTGCCGAGCAGAGCAAGGACCATACCCACTAAAGCGACAACGATCACGCCGAAGAAGTAAGCCATGGCTTGATCAACCCGCAACCGCGGATTCACCACGTCAATCAGGCCCACTAGCACTATAATCACCGTGATCTTGAGCAGATGAGCGGCGATATTCCAGGGAAGCGCAAAGCCTGTTCCCCATGGGATAAAGATAGCCGCCAGCACCGAGGCGTAGACGATCTGACGAGCAAAAAACGCCCACTCAAACAGGGCCAACTTCGGGCCGCTGAGTTCAATGAGGGGCCCGCCCATAATCTCGGTTTCGGCTTCGACAATATCGAAAGGGATCTTGCCGAGCTGGGCCTGCAATGCCAACAGCAGAGCCACGCCGCCGATGATCATCGAAGGCGTGTTAATGGACAGGCCATGTACGTAGTTCCATGCAGCCATATCCCACATCAGCAGTGAACCGGACTTGATGGCTGCTATCACCAGGCAGATGATCAGCACCGGCTCAACTGCCAGATGCAACATTATCTCCCGCCCGGCGCCCATCATCGAGTAGGGACTGGCACTGACGAGCCCAGCAAGAATTATCATTACCGCGGCGATGGTGATGAAGTAGGCAAAGACTATCATATCGCCATAGCCGCCCAGCGGCGGCCGCAGACCCATCGGCGTCAGCAGGGCTGCCGCCAGGATAGCGGCCAACGCTACCATCGGGGCATAGCGCAGCACCAGGCTGGGCGAGGACTCCAGGTCTTCTTTGCCCAGCAGCTTGAACAGGTCGTAGAAGGGCTGGATGATGGGCGGGCCCTGGCGCGAGTGCACTCGGGCCTTCACCATCTTGCGCACCACCCCCGCCAGCAACGGACCTCCCAGCAAAGCCAGCCCCAGATTGATTACAAAGGTCATTGTCTTACCCTTTCTTTGTTTCCCTCATCTGCTGCTATATCTGTCAGCCATCAACTGCCATCGACAAGTCCCACACGGGCAGCTCACATCGCAAATAGCACAATTACCGCCAGCGCCGCTCCCACGATCACCCACAGCATATAGAGCTGAGGAACTCCTGCATGAGTGACCCGGATGGCCTGAATAATGCGCTCGCCCAGCCGCAAGCCAGGATAGTACAGCCAATTATCAATGTTGAGCGCCCGCAGAATCGCGCTGGGCCGCGGGAGTCTGGGCATGGGAATAGACGGATATATGTTGGCAAATAGCCGATTGAACGGCAGCAGGAAGCTGTGCACCGGATAGCGGACCTCGGCGAACGGGTGCTCCTCCCCGCATAGCCACATGGGCACCTTGCGGGTCTGGGCGCCGCCCATTCGCGAGATCAGATAGGCCAGCACCAAGCAGCCGGCAAAAGCTATCAGGACGCCTATTGCCCCCCAGGCGCCACTGCTTGCCCCGCTGATGTTCAGGTTGATCGTTAGGGGCGAGCTACCGAACAGAGAGGCAAATGTTGGCGAGTATCCCTCGGGTAACATCCCGCTGACCGCCCTGTGCAGAGGCTCCATCGCTACCACGGGTAACACCCCGAACAGTATACAGAAGATGCCAATTACCACTTGAGGAACAACCATAGTCACTGGCACTTCCCGGCGCTCCACCTCCGGGCTGACACGGAGCTTCCCCAGAAATAGCGTGCCCAGGAACCTCAGGAAGCAAGCTAGCACTACTGCAGAGATAAAGATGGCGACAATGGCCAGGAAGACCAGCAAGGGGATCTCGAACCCCCCGACTATGCTGCTCTGGAAAATGAGCCATTTACTGGAGAAGCCGCTAAACGGCGGCACTCCAGCGATAGAAAGCGAAGCAACTATGGCGGCAGCCGCGGTCACCGGCATTACGTGCATCAGGCCGCCGGCTTTCTCCAGGTCGCAAGTACCGGTGCGATAGCGGCTGGCCCCGGCAGTAAGAAACAGCAGAGAACCGTAACAAGCTCCGTTGACTATGTGGAACAGCCCTGCCAACAACGCCACCGTGGCCAGTGGCGGACTAATCCGCAGCAAAGCCAGGCCTGTGCCCACCGCCAACCACATATAGCCCACTGAACTGATAATGTTGAACGATATCAAGCGCCTTGAGTCGCTCTGCTGCAAGGCGGTCAGCGCGGCGACGAACAGAGAAATCGTACCGATAACTGCGATGATTATTCCCCATACGGTAACGGAGTGCGACATCGGCAAGAACATCGTAAACACTCGCACAATCCCGTAGACGCCCAGCTTGGTCATCGTCCCGGCAAAGGCCGCGGAAGCACCGGTCGGGGCCGCCGGGTAGGCATCGGGTAGCCAGAAGCCAAATGGCAAAATGCCGGCTTTGGTGGCAAAGCCGATCACAAATAGCCCCAGCAGCAGATGAACCAGAGCGGGGCTAGTCGCCATTAATCCGCCCATCGCCGTCTGCAGGGCAGCGAAATCAAACGAGCCGACCCGCGCATAAAGCACGACCGTAGCCAGCAGCATACAGACGGTGGCGATGTGAGTGGCAATGAAATAGCGCAGGCCCGCCCGCTGGGCCGCGGCATTGTCCGTCTCGAAAACCACCAGAACATAGGACGTCAGCGTCATAAACTCCCAGAAAACCAGGAAAAAGAGCATATTGTGCACCGATACCACACTGATGACGCTGGCGAAGAACAGCAGTAGCAGCGGGTAGTAGCGTACCAGGCTGTAACGCTGGTAGATTCGCATATAACGGATGGAATATAGGGTAGTGCATACTGCAACCAGGGAGGTGACCAGCAGGAATATCGCGCTCAGCCCGTCCACAGTGAAGACCAGAGAGCTGTTCAGCGAGGCGATGGTCAGCAGCACAGTCCCCTTGACTGGGGCAACCGTGAGTGCATGCCAGGCGGTCATCGTCACCCAGATGGAGGCGATGAGCACGGTTACAAAGGCCACCAGCCCGCAAGCAAGGCGGGACTTGCTGAGCAGCGCCGTCAGGATGGCACCGACAACCAGCAGGATTAGCGCAGATGTCAGTAAGGTAATACCGGTCATTACTGGTTCACATCCCCAGCGGTATATGCTGGATTAACCGAAAAACAAAGATGGGCACGACCAGGCACAGTATCGACAGAATGATGAGCACCGTTCCCATGATCGGGGTAGAGCTTCTCACCTGCGCGGTGGCCGGCGACGGCTGGCCCAGGAATATGCGCTGGCCGATCCACAGGAAAAAGCCGAAAGCAATCAGACTCTCGATCAAGAGCAGGATAGATATCAGTGTCCCCATCCTGCCTATCTCGAGGCCCCCGGTTATAATCATAAACTTGCTCCAGAAGCCCGCCAGCGGCGGTACACCGGTGACTGTAAATGCTCCCACAAAGAACGCCAGGGCGACCAGGGGCAACTTAGCACCTAGCCCCGACAGCTCCGAGACCCGTCGGGTGCCGGTGTAGTAGGTGAGCATCCCCACCGCCAGGAACAGCAGCCCCTTGCCGCAGCCGTGGGCAGCGATATGCAGCAACCCTCCGTGGAAGGCGGTCTCCGAGCCCCACACGCCCAGGGCGCAGGCAATCAGTATGTATCCCAGATGGCCAATAGTAGAAAGCGCCAGTATCTTTTTCAGATCGTCCTGGAACAGGAACAGGAAGACAACAATGGAGATCGTACCCAGTGCCATCAGTCCCGTCAGCAGCCCCACTCCGTAGGAGAGGTCGAAGCTGGCCGAAACGGTTCGCGCCATCAAGAAGACGCCGGCCTTGACCATCGCCGCCGCGTGCAGGTAGCAGCTAATCGGGGTCGGCGCGGCCATAGCATCGGGCAGCCAGGTGAAGAAAGGAAACTGAGCCGCTTTGGCCCAGGCTCCAATAAGCAGGAAGACGAAGACCAGGGTGCGCACTTCCGGGCTGACTCGTCCCAGAGCATCGAAGGCGAAGGGGTTCGTATCCAGACTCAAATACAAAACCACCAGCGCCAGCAGGAAGAACAGACCGCCGATGGCAGTCATGATCAGCGCCTTGAAGCCGGCGCGCAGTGATGCTTCGTCCTGGTAGTGAGAGATGAGCGCCCATGAACAGAGTGTAGTGAGCTCCCAGAAGATAAACATCTGCAGGAAGTTGCCCGAGACTGCTATGCCAACCATCGCGCCCAGAAACAGCAGCAGCCAGGCGTAGTATCTGCCCTTACTTTCCCCAGCGGGATGCTCGACGTTGTTGGGACTGAGATACTCCGAGGAATAGACGACCACCAAGAAGCCGATGACCGCCACGATAAACAGCATCAGCGCGCCCAGAGCATCTATAGACAGCTCGAAAACCAGGGGTGCTGGACCCGTCTCGCCGCCTAACATCGCCAACTTGCCCAGCGGCACAGTTATGGTGTCGCCCAGGTTGCCAAAAACGTCGCCGATCGCGCCTATCGCCAGCACCAGCGTGATAGCCGCAAAGATGGCGGCGACGGCGTCACTGACGCGTCTTTTCAGGAAGATGCACAACAGTGCTCCAATGAGAGGAGCAGCTAGTAATGGCACCAATAGCTCACGGGCCGACATTTCTGCTAATGCACTCATTTATTTACACTCTGCACTCGGCCTTGGCAGGCCTTGATTGAAGTTCGGTACAACTACCTTCATGCTAATACTGAACAATATTGCCCGCTGGCACGGAGGCCTCGTCTATTCACTGAGAAGACGCTCCACCTTCTCCAGTAGGTCCTTAATCTCGATGGGTTTGTCAATCCACGCCTGCACCGGCAGAAACTCGCCAGGTTCATAAGTGCCGTCGGTCTGATCGGGATAGAAGCGCAGTTCGGTCGTCTCGTGAATGCCCGTCACCATAATGATAGGAACCCTGCTCAGGTCCTCGTCTTCCATCTGTCGTATCTTCCAGACCAGATGAAAACCTTCGGTCCCCTTCGGCATCATCACATCAACGAGTATGAGGTCAGGTTTATCGGCAATCGCGACCGCTTCCGCTTCTTCCCGCGAGCCAGCCGCCAACACCTCATAGCCCTGTGACTCCAGAGCCACCTGAATGACGCGGACAATATTGGGTTCGTCGTCCACAATTAGTACCTTTGCCATCGCTACGCCTTCCCTGTGACTGTCCTAGCGGCGGGCCCGCTACTGGTTGTTACTCGCCCTTCATCTGCTGCATCTCGCTATACGTGAAGACCGGCCCGTCCAGGCATACGTATTTGTCGCCGATGGTACAGTGCCCGCATTTGCCCACGCCGCACTTCATATGTCGCTCCAGCGAAAAATACATATTCTCATCGGCAATACCCTTCTGGCGACACTCGGCAACAACGAAGGGATACATAACCGCCGGCCCTACAATGATAGCGGAGGTCTGCGGCCCGTCTATCTCCAAAGCTTCAAAAAGGGTGGTAATGAGGCCCACATGCCCCTCCCAACTGTCGTCGTCACCTTTCATATCAACGGTCTGCTTGCAGACTATGTCTGGCGACTGCTCCCATTCCGCGAGGTCGTCCTTGTAGACCCGGTCACCCGGCGTGCGTGCTCCGTATAGGAGCGTCACATTACGGTAATCACTGCGGTGCTCGAGCAGATATAGCAGCGAGGCTTGCACTGCGGGTAGACCAATGCCGCCGGCGACAACCAGAATGTCTCGACCCGCGAAGTCCTGCAGCGGGAAGCCGTTGCCCATCGGCCCCCGTATCCCCACGTAGTCCCCTTTCGTCAACTCATGAAGAGCTGAGGTGACCTCCCCTCCGGGGTAGTGGCGCACGGTTACCTTGATAGCGTCAGTTCGGGCCGGCGACGAGGCAATGCAAAAGGGCGCCTCACCCTTCCCCAGTACCGAGAGCATACAGAACTGGCCCGCCTGGAAGTTGAAGGGTTCCCCGTCAGTAAACCGGAGGGCAAAAGTCTTCTCTGTTGGTGTCTCTGGGCGAATGCTTTCGATTATTGCCGGTCGGGGAATATGATCAACTTGCTCCATTTTCTCTCCCTTGTAGCTCTGCTAGCTTGCTGCTTCGGTTTCCGACTGGCGCACCCGCGCGCAAACCGCAGGCATGTCTATCTGACCCAGGCAGGTAATAACACACCGTCCGCAGCCCACACAGCCATAGCGCCCGTACTGCTCGTGGTAGTCGTAGCTAAGCTTATGGTAAGCATACCAGCGAGCACGCGAGGACGCGGTGGCACGAGGGATATGACCGGTAGCTTCCCGGACAAATCCGGCCAGGCGACACGAGTCAGTGCGCCTAATGCGGGCCCCGCTGGTATCATCATATTGCACATCTACCACGTCATAGCAAGTGCAAACCGGACACAGGTACGAGCAGCCGCCACAGCTATAACAGTCGTGACCGATGGCCTCCCACGTATCGGGATTGACCTTTTCCGCGGTAATACGGCGAATTGCCGCCGCCAGGTAAGATTCGATTTCAAGCTGCTGCTCCATGACCTCTCGGGTTTGTGCCTCCCGCACCTCCAACAGTTCATCGGCAGCCGGCTTGACCAGGCTCTGCCACTGCTGGGCGATGCGCTGTCCTTTCTCAGTGGCAACTTCGACCAAATACTGGTCGCCCAGCGGGGTCAGTTGGATGTCAAAGCCTGATTCGCTGACCGGCCCGCCGCCCTCGCAGCACGAACAGAAGCAGGTCTCGTTTGCTGGCTCAGCGCACGCCAGGGCGATTAGAGTGGTTGCCTGGCGGCGAGCGGCATACAGAGTATCTATCGGCTCCCGCTCCACGTAGAAGTGGTCAGCGTACTCAATGGCGGCAACATCGCAGGGGCGAAGCCCGAAGATGATGCGGTCGGGCGGCGCCGCTGGCGCAGTAAACTCGGGCTGCCCCTGCGGCCCGAGCCGATACTCAAACATGATTTCCTGACTGGGTAGCAGATACTCAATCGGTGAGACCAACGTGTTGCCGTAATCAGTCTGTATCTGGTCAACACCCTCTACCGATTCAAAGTGGACATCGCCCCGTGCCGCTTGGACGGGTGCAATAAGCTGATCCGGAAGCTCCAGCAGCGCGTCCAATGCCTGCCCCAGCTTCGCAGCAGGCAAAACGTATCTCTCAACATTATTCATAAGACTAGCCCTTCTTCAACTCTGCAGAAACGGGAGCACGAGAGACACTGCTGCTTTCCTTATCATACCGGCCTGGTCCCATCAGCCGCCGCACAAGCTCCAGTTGGTGGGCGGGCAGCACTATGTATCCAGTGGGCACGCCGGGATGCTCGTGAACCGTCAACTCCTCGCTGCCCTGCGCCGTCTGGATAGGTGCAGCTCGCCCTGGCCGGATCTGTGCCTCCTCCATGTCCGCCGGATTCATCAGCGCATAGCCGGCCTGCCGGTCGCGGGCCTCTCGATATAGCGCCGGTATCGCCGGTATGCGCCCATCCAATATCCACCAATTCCCATCGTAGCGACTGATGAGCGTGTAAGACCCCGCCCCGGCCTCGTCACGGCTTGGTGGCTGACGGTCCAGCTCAACTTCACCAGATTGGGGAAGCGGTGCCGTCGGCCCCAGCATCACCCGACCTTCGCGGCGCAGTGCCGCAAGTTCAATCTGTTCATATCCGCTAATCTGCTGGCCAATCTGCTGCCAGATGGCCTCGATCTGCGCCGGACCTGCTGTACCGTCCAGCCCCCCGGCAAGCTCCGCGAGTATCGCGGGCAGCGGACGGCCCTCGCCAGCCGGTGACACAGCAGCCCCCGACCAGCAGACCTCGCCCGACAGTTGCGTATAGCTGCCCTCTTTCTCGCCAAAGCCCGCCATCGGCAGCGCCACATCGGCAAGTCGCGTGCAGGGAGTAGAGACACTATCTATCACAATGAATGCATCCAGCTTATCTTTGAGTGCTTCCAGCGCCGCTTCTCCCACCCATCCGGACAGGTCTTCGCCAATAACAATCAATCCATCCAGGTCCTCTTGTTCTGGCGCTATCATCTCACCGAGGCCCAATCCTTCACTGCCCGAGCCGGACTGGTCAGGAAGCAGGCCCATATGGATGAGTCCCAGGGAATTCGCAGTTCCCGCAACTGCGAAGACATCAGCCTGCTGGTCGGCAGCCTCATTGATCTGCTTAGCTACGTCGCCAGCTACCACCGCCAATTCGGGAGTAGGTACGGCCCGGGTTGAGAAGACGATAGCAACGCGGTCGGCTGCCGCTATCAGGTCAGCAGCCTCGCGCAGTTGGTCAGCTAATTCAGCAGGTCCCAGTTCGGCAACATCTAGGGAGGGACGCGACTCAGTTCCGCTGGCGAGCTGTCGCGAGAGCTCCTGCAACACTGCTGCTTGGGCGCCGGGGCGGTGCTGGACATAGAGCTGTGCATCCTGGCCCAGCCCATCATCTACCGCGTCAATAACGATTAGCCTGGATCCGGCTTCTCGGGCTTTGTGCACCCAGGCCCCCGCCTCATCATTCAGCTCCCGTAGATTCGAATTCAGGCACACCAGCAGATCGTAGTCGGGCAGGGTATTCAGCCCCGGTCGCCGGTAGGCCTGCCCCTGGCTGTGTTCCAGGCCCCACAAGGCCGGACCATCAACCATTCTGCCAAAGTTGTCCAGATGAGCAGTACCCAGCACCTCGCGGCCAAAACAACTGAGAGCAAAGCCCTCCTCGTTGGTCAGGTGACCTGCTGCCAATATCCCTACTCGGCTGCCTGCCATCCCCGTCAGGAGTTGACTCGCTTGCTGGAGGGCCTCGGTCCAGGAGGTCGGCTCGCCCCCTACCTGGGGCGAAGTCAGCCGCTGCGAGTTGACCAGCAGGTCTCCTGCCCGCCAGCCCCGCACACACAACCGTCCATCGGATATCGGATCGCTGCGGCTGGGAAGCGTTGCTACGAGGCCATCGTCGAGAGGCTGCAAATACATCCCACAGCCAACCCCGCAAAAGGGGCACACTACCGGAACTAGCTCATTCATTACTATTTGTCCTCAAGCCTTTTGTAGCGGCCGAATCGTAGGGAAACCGAACTTGACATGCTCTACTGCCAGGCACATTCTTCTTCCGGGTAGATTTCGTCGGTGCACGCAAAAAAATTCTGGAATCTATCGGACACACCAAAGGAAAGAGTACCTGGATAGCAGTGAGACACGGCTTTGCGTTACTGTCAATTCACCGATTAACACACAATAATTGAGCAAGGTGCAGTACCACCCCTTGCTCAGTGTTTGCATTATAGCAAAACTCCAGATAAATTGCAAGGGGGCGCCACCAATCCCTCGCCGAGCTTCAAAACCAGCCCAAGTTTCTGTCTGTCATTTGCGGCGAACTCACGAAAGCACACCCCAAAATTGCCCCCCCTCAGTGCCCTCGGGACAATATAGCTATGGGCGCAACTGTGCAACGTACGCCGCGATGGGTCAACCACGCTCGCCGCCGTAGCGTATGGCCAGTTCAGTGGCCATTGCCTGGATATCCCAGCCGGCTGCCAAAGACTGTATACACCAAACACCAGCATCTACCGCGCTAATAGAGCCGCTAGCTCTATTCAAGTCAGTAACTAAAGAGGCAGGCTGGTCTTGCCGATATTGGAAATGGATATGAATAAGCTTGATAACGCTTTGACATCAAGCATAGCTCCATTTTACGCTATTGAGCTGTTCATCCCAAAGTATCCTTGCTAGTAGTTAGTAGTTGAGCCTAATGGCAAATCAATCGCGTAACACAGACAGCAGGCGTGGCACTGTTGTTGTCTTGGTGGCTTTGGTGCTGGTGGTGCTGCTGGGCATGGTAGCACTGGCCATAGATGTGGGTCGCCTAGTGATAGCCAAGCAGGAGTTGCAGAATGTGGCCGACGCTGCCGCCCTAGCCGGCGCTGCCCGCCTGCGCCAAGGCATGGACGTCGGGCCGGCCACGCAAGCTGCAACAGATATCGGCTTTGCTAACATCGTACTTGGAGAGCCGCTAACCCTCGATCCTGACCAGGATGTACAGGTAGGAGCGTGGGACTCCGAGATTGAGCAGATAGTGCCCTGGTCCCCTGCCTTTACTGTCGCTGCGGTCGGGGTGACGGCTCGGCGAACCCAGGATTCCGCTGAGGGCCCTGTCCCCATGATCTTTGCCGGCCTGTTTGGGCTGGAGAGTGTGGATGTGACTGCGTGGGCCGGAGCCAGCATGGCCGTCAGCAACTCCCCGCGCAGTGCCGTAGAAATAATGGTAGTACAGGACGCCTCCGGCTCATTCGAAGAAGAGTGGGCTGATGCCATAGACAGCGATTGGGCGCTGATGAACCTGATCAACGGAGTGTCCATAAGTGGGGACAACGTGGGATTTGTCGCCTTCGATGACGATATCGCCTACACCGAAGAGTGGTATGAGTGGCGGTGTCGGTGGTGGTCGGAGGATGTACCGCTCACTCTGGGACTGACTCCGCTTTCACACGAGCAAGGAGCAGATTTGCCCGCCGATGTCCAGGACACGTATGACTTAGCCAGCGACCACGACGCAAATGGCTATACCAACCCCGCCGCCGGCCTCAACTGGGCCATTGACCAGTACCTTGCCGACGGCAATCCCAACTCTCAGCAGTCAATCGTCCTGGTTAGCGACGGAATGCCCTTCGGGCCTAATCCCACTATTACGCAGCAACGACGTGACGACGCCATAGCCGCAGCGGATCGGGCCGAAGCCGAAGGTATTAGAATCCATACCGTTACGCTAACTGCTGAGGAATACGGCGACTACGGCAGCGGTGGCGCTGACTTCGAGTTCAATGAATCGCTTACCCGCAACGGCGGCTATGCCTTCCGCACCCACGACCCTGCCCAGCTCGAGAATATCCTGATCATGGTCGGAACCATCGAGATCGGCCATCCTCACCTATTTCACTAATACCCAGCAGCCGCAGGCAGCGGGCATCGCCCCCTCAGGCCGGGCCACACATTACTTCCCTGGCCTCGACTCTACACACTGGCCGCCCCCCGACATCTCTATTCTTGCCGGCAATTGCAACCAGTTGGCCGTGCAAAGACGAGCTGTAAGGAATGGACAGTCACACCGTCTGTAAGAACAGTTCGCGGGCACCGCTTTGAATTGTGCCAAGAACGATGGCAAGCCGAAGGTGCATTGCCCCGACGTCGCGAACTAACCATCGGGTCGCTACCAAAGGACAATTGGCTGACTATTCAAGTCGCAGTTATGCTCGGGCCGCCCCAGGTCCTGTTATTCATTATCAATGACCAGGAAAAATCGAGAACCCAACTTCCAGCGTTTGCGCGTAGCCATTGTCGGAGGCGTTGACGTGGATATGCTGGCCCGTGGCAGTGAGCAGGAGGTCCGCGAATACACCCGCCGAGTTATTCTTGGTTGTGCGCCGGGTGGCGGCTACGTGCTGGGCTCGGGCAACAGCATCACCAACTACTGCAAGGTGGCAAATGTGCTGGCTATGTATGACGAAGGCCGCAAATTGGGTACCTATCCTATCGGTGGTTGATCCCGTAAAGCCAGAGGCAAACTAAATGCTTAGGGACATTCAGTCGCGAATATACTTCATCACGCCCGCTGAGACTACCGACAGCAAGCAGATATTCGGGCTGGTGCAGGCGGCAGTGCGCAGCGGCGTCGGTATGATCCAGTACCGAGCCAAAAACCAACCCACGCGCACTATGGTTGAAGAGGCTAAGGCGCTGCTTAAGATCACTCGGCCAGCACAGGTACCGCTAATCATAAACGACCGGGTGGACGTGGCGCTGGCGGTGGGTGCTGACGGAGTGCACGTCGGCCAGCAGGATATGGCTCCCAACGACGCCCGGCGGCTGATGGGGCCGCATGCCATCGTTGGTGTCACCGCTCCGGAACTGACCGCAGCGCGGGAAGCTGAACATGCCGCGGCCAGCTACATATCGTGCGGCCCAATCTTCGCCTCGCCGACCAAGCCCGAGAAGCCGCCGCTCGGCGTCGAAAAGTTGCAGCGGCTGCAGCAAGCAGTTTCGGTGCCCGTCTGTGCCATCGGGGGCATAAATGAAGAGACCATAGTAGATCTGGCCGATGTTACTCCTACGCTGGTGGCAGTTGGTTCAGCTATAAGCCAGGCCGATGATCCGGCTGCTGCGGCTCGCGACCTGGTGGCACTAGCTGCGGAAGCTATCCCCCACATCAGCTTCGGTCCGTAACGGCGGCCTACCGGTTGAATTAGCCGGCGGCAGGCGCTATGTCTTCACTATCAGCGCCACGGCCTGAGCGGCAATTCCTTCTTCGCGCCCGACGAACCCCAAATGCTCGGTGGTAGTCGCCTTGACATTGACCTGAAATTCGCTCAGCCCAAGGATTGCTGCAATACAGCCCCGCATCTTAGGAATATAGTCAGCCAACCGCGGGCGCTGGGCAATAATAGTGGCATCCACATTAGCCGGGCGATATCCTTCACCGCTCACCAACTCCACTGTTCGGGCCAGCAGCTCCGTGCTGTCAGCATCCTTGTAGGCAGGATCAGTGTCAGGGAAATGCCGGCCGATATCACCGAGGCCAGCGGCTCCCAGCAAGGCATCGGCAATGGCGTGCAGCAGGACATCGGCATCAGAGTGGCCAGCCAGGCCCTGGTCGAAGGGGATCCTGATTCCCCCCAGCATCAGAGGCCGCTGAGCAGCGAACGGATGTACATCAAACCCGTGGCCAATACGCAATTGCTGGCTGCCGGCTACCAACGCTTGGGCCTGCTGCCACTCATTGGGAACAGTAATCTTGAAGTTGCGCACGTCGTCTTCCACCACTGTGACCTTCCCTCCAGCCCGCTCCACCAGGCTGGCATCATCGGTAGCTCGCCAGCCGCCCGCCCGCGCTTGCTGATAAGCGTCGTATATCGTAGAGAAGCGGAAAGTCTGCGGGGTCTGGGCATGCCACAGCCCGGTTCGGTCCACCGTGGCGGCAGCACCAAGCTCGTCATCAACCTGCTTGAGCGTGTCGGTAACCGGACGAGCAGCGAGGGCGGCTCCGGTCTGCTCAGCAGCGACAATGGTCCGGGATATGACCTCTGCGCTGACAAATGGGCGAGCGCCGTCATGGATCGCCACCAGGTCAGGAGGGTCACTACTGAGGGCCTGCAGCCCCGCGAAAACCGATTCACAACGAGTCTTACCTCCAGGAACGACCGCTCCTAGTTTCGTCAGGCCAGCCTGCCGCCCTATTGATTGAGCAGTATCACAGTAGTCCGCCGGAACCACCAGCACGATTTGGGTAACCTCGGGGACTTGCTCAAAGGCATAAGCCGACCACAGAAAAAGCGGGCTTTCGCCCAACTGAAGGAATGCCTTGGGCGCCGAGCAGTCCAGTCGCCGACCCTGGCCCGCGGCAATTATGAGAGCGGCCGTGCTGCACGGTTCTGCGCAGGCCGTCACTGGCTGTTGCCACCCCTCTCGCTAGCCGCGGTCATCCTCAGGTAGCTCAGCAAATATCATCTTGCCCGCATTCGTCTGCAGAACACTGGTGACGGTCACCGGCGCTAGCTGACCGATAGCATCGCCACCACCTTCGACAACAACCATGGTACCGTCGTCCAGATAGCCGACGCCCTGCTCAGACTCCTTGCCTTCTTTAACAATGGTGACAGTCAACTCTTCGCCGGGCAGGAATACCGGCTTGAGGGCGTTGGCCAGTTCATTGACATTGAGCACGGGTACGCCGTTGAGCTTAGCGATCTCGTTGACACTATAATCGTTGGTGATGACCACCGCGTCCCTGGCTTTGGCCAGCTTCACCAATTGCGTGTCCACCTCTTCGGCATCCACCTCCTCGGCGCTGTAATCTTCGTAGACGGAAATCTCAACGCCGTCCAGATTTTTTAGACTGTTGAGCATATCCAGTCCACGCCGGCCGCGGGCGCGACGAAGCCTATCACTGGAGTCCGCAATGTAGTGAAGCTCTTGCAGGATAAAGTCAGGCACCAGCAGGGGCCCCTCCAGGAAGCCGCTGTCCACGACGTCGGCGATGCGCCCGTCAATGATTATATTGGTGTCCAGCATCTTGGGCTTGGTGCGGATACGCGAAGCTGCCTCGCTCAACGCGAATGAGCTTTCCAAACTGGGAAAGACGTAAACTATCTGCCCCCGTGCGCTCATCGCAAACCCAACACCCAGCACCACTCCGACTACACTGGCAAAAATCCTGATTGGCAATCCGAACCCCGGAATTTCAGCGAAAGGAACCGTGACTAGCAGGGCCACCACCAATCCCAGTGTCACGCCGATTGCTCCTGCGATCTTGTCCACGAGTGCTACCCGTTCGAAGTAGTTGACCCAGGACACAATCTTACGAAAGGAAAACAGCGCGGCCAAGAATCCCAACAGGCCACCAACTGCATTGAGGCCGGCTGTGAACAACAGCGCATCACGACTGCCGCTTTCCAAGTGCACCCGCGGCAACAACCCTTGAGCGATGAGATTACCGAAAATGATCCCCACTAGTACTATCGCAGCAACAAACAGCGACCACAAACCTCTGAGGATAAACACCGCTATACCTCCTCTTCACTATATGTATATAATCAAACGACTAAATGTGGTTAGAAATATCCCGAATGGCAAACAGCCTTGTAGGCTGCCTTTCGGCTAGGGATAATTTTTCCCAACTACATTCTACTTCATTTCCCAGCAATTTGCCAAGGTGGTTTCCCGCCCATATCATCACTTCCCAGCCTTGCCCAGCCCTCCTTGTGCCCAACGACCCCTCATGCCAAATTCTCCGCAACGAAGTATAGCCAGGACACGCCCGCCGTCCACCCAGCAGGCAAGTATTGAGTCGCTGCCCCACGCTAATCGCAATTGCTGTAGCCGCATTCATGGCATTTACGGCAGCCTTCTTCATGATACAGCACCCCACCACACTCCGGACAGGCGCCGGCTTGGCCGTTGCGCTGACGTTCAAAGTCTATCTGCAATTGTTCATCCTCAGGCACTACAGTGCGTTCCAGGGCCCGGCCAAAGGCGTCCGCACAGGACAGTATCTTCCCGCCACCTGACTCCCACGCCGGCATGTGGCAACTTATACCCTTAAGCTGCTTGATTATGTGCTGGGCGCCTATTCCCGAGCGTAGCGCCTGAGATATCAGTCGGGCCAGTGCTTCGGTCTGGGAAGCCACGCAACCGCCGGCCTTGCCCATATTCCCGAATACTTCAAACGGCCCGCGATCATCGGAGTTGATTGTCACATAGAGCTTACCACATCCGGTAACCATAGTGCGGGTCACGCCGGTGACTGCTTCCGGCCGGGGGCGGGGTTCGACGGAGACTCCCGGCAACCGTTTTGCTTCTTCGGTCTTACCTGTGGTGAGCACCTGGCTGTCGCGACAGCCATCCCGGTAGATCGTTACTCCCTTACACCCCAACTCATAAGCCTGCAGATAGGCATCCCTTACATCTTCCTGAGTGGCCTCGTTGGGCAGATTGATGGTCTTGGAGACGGCATTGTCGGTAAACCTCTGGAATGCCGCCTGGAGGCGAATGTGCCACTCGGGGCTAATCTGGTGAGCAGTGCGGAACAGCTCGCGCACCTCCGCCGGCACTTCGTCAAGCTCCTCTAAGTTGCCGTGGGCGGCAACAGCCTTTTTTAGTTCTGGTGAGAAAAAACCGCGCTCCTGAGCAATCTGCTCAAATAACGGATTCATCTCCACCAGTTCGGTCCCATCGAGCACCCGCCTGGTAAACCCGACTGCAAACAGCGGTTCGATGCCGCTGGAGGCACCTGCAATGATGCTGATACTGCCGGTGGGCGCTATAGTCGTCAGGGTGGCATTGCGCAGCTTCATGCCACCATTGGAACTGTAAATGCTCTTCTCCCAATTGGGAAAGATACCCCGCTGCTGTGCCAACTTGGCGGAGGCCTCCCGAGCCTGCTCCAGAATGAAGCCCATCAGCTTCTCGGCAAGATCTATCGCCTCCTGGGAGTCATAGCGAATGCCCAGATGAATCAGCGTGTCAGCAAACCCCATCACGCCCAGGCCGATCTTCCGGTTGTCCCGGGTAATCTCGGCAATCTCGGGCAACGGGAATTCGTTCATATCAATGACATTATCCAGGAACCGAACCGCGACATGAACCGTATCGCCCATCTTATCCCAGTCAATCTGGCCGCTGCCAATCTCCCCGACAACCATCTTAGCCAGACTAATCGAACCCAGGTTACATGATTCATAGGGCAACAGCGGCTGCTCACCGCAGGGATTGGTGCTCTCAATCTCACCAAGCTCGGGGGTGGGATTGTCCGCGTTTATGCGGTCCAGCAGCACCAGCCCCGGGTCCCCGCACTCCCAGGCACTCTGCACGATGCTCTCGAAGACCGCGCGGGCCGGCAGAGTATCGGTTACCTCGCCGGAACGCGGGTTGACCAGGTCATGGGACTCGTCGTTTTTCACTGCCTCGATAAACTCACTGTTCGCAGCCACGGAAATATTGAAGTTAGTCAGTTCGCTCTGGTTGCGCTTTACGTCAATAAACTCGCGAATGTCGGGATGATCCACTCGCAGCACCGCCATATTGGCGCCCCGGCGCGTCCCTCCCTGTTTTATGGCATCAGTGGCCGCATCAAAGACGCACATAAACGATACCGGCCCCGACGATATGCCTTTGGTTGAGCTGACGATGTCGTCTTTAGGGCGCAGCCGCGAGAAGGAAAAGCCGGTGCCGCCGCCGCTCTTATGGATGAGAGCGGTATTTTTGACCGCCTCAAAGATACTCTCCATCGAATCCTCGATGGGCAGAACAAAGCAAGCCGAAAGCTGCTGCAGGCGGCGGCCGGCATTCATTAGCGTGGGGCTGTTGGGCAGAAACTCCAACCGCGTCATAACCTGATAGAAGCGCCGCTCCCACTGGGCAACTTCCTCATCGCCTGCCCCATAGTTGCGCTCGGCGGAAGCAATGTTGTGGGCCACCCGCTGGAACATCTCAGCGGGCTGCTCCACTGGGTTTCCCTCTTCATCCCGCTTCAGATACCGCCGCTCCAGCACAGTACGCGCGTTTGCCGCAAGCTCAATCTCTTCTTCACCGATCACCGGCTGTGTAACACCCATCGGTTCACCTACCAGTCGAACTACCCTGCCTCAGCATGGGGAGGGAGGTCTGTATAGCTTTATACGCCTAAACTTCGGTAATTGTTAATAGTACCACACCTATTTCGTTCTGTCAAGGCCAGTTTCCAAGAGATCAGCCACGTGATTTCTTGCCCATCTACGGTCACTATTCCTGACCTGTCTCTTCGGTGGCGTAGCGAACTACCTTAGCGACCGCCGAAACCGCGGTACCTTCATCCAGCGCGACTATCTTTACGCCCTGGGCACTGCGCCCGGTGCGGCGGATATTGGCCACTGGCACGCGGATCAGCACTCCCGCCGAGTTTATGCACATAATCTCGTCGTCATCGTCCACCACCTCAACACCCACTACCGGCCCGGTTCTATCGGTGACGTTCAACGTCGTTACGCCTTGAATGTTTCGGCCCTTGCACCTGTATTCCGCCAGGGCCGTGCGCTTACCCAGACCCTTCTCGCCTACAACCAGCAGATCGCGCGGGTCTTTCTTGTCCACCACCGCGGTCGCGACCAGTTCGTCACCCTTGCGCAACTTCATAGCCTTAACACCGGCGGTACTACGTCCCGTCGACCGGACCTCAGCTTCATCGAACCGCACTGTCTTCCCCTGGCGGGTGGTCAGCACAATATCTTTGGCCCCATCAGTGGCCATCACCCATTTCAGCTCATCACCCTTATTCAAGTTAATGGCGATCAAACCCTTGCTCCGCAGCGCGGTATCGTACGCAGAAAGCGCTGTCTTCTTAATCATGCCCTGCTTGGTCACCATCACCAGATAGCCGCCCTGGGCGTAGCTCTCGACCGGGATGGTCGCGGTTATCTTCTCGTCGCTTGCGATGGGCAGGATATTGACTATCGGCGTGCCCCGCGCGGTGCGGCTGGCCAGCGGCACCTGATAGGCCTTAGCCCGATAGACCAGGCCCTTATTGGTGAAGGCCAGCAGCAGGTGATGGGTGCTGCACACAAACACATTGGCGACGGTGTCTTCTTCTTTCTTGGTCAGCGCCAGTATCCCCCGGCCGCCGCGGTGCTGCACCCGGTAGGTATCCAGCGGCAGCCGCTTGACATACCCGTCGCGCGTGATGGTAATACACATATCCTCCTGGGCAATCAGGTCTCCCGTACTGAGGTCTTCCACCTCACCGGGAATGATGCGCGTGCGCCGCTCGTCGCCCAGATCGCGCTTTACCTTGCGCAGCTCCTGCTTGATTACAGCCGACTTCTTCTCTTCTGATTCCAGGATGCTTTCGTACTCGGCAATGTCAGTCTCCAGAGCCGCATATTCCTCCTGCAGCTCTGCCGCTGACAGTCGCGTCAGCCGGCCCAGTTGCATATTAAGGATTTCCTCAGCCTGCTCCTGACTGAATTCAAACTCTTCCATCAGGCCATCGCGGGCGGCGCTACGGTTCTCGCTGCCCCGAATCAGCGCGATGATCTCATCAATCATATCCAGCGCCTTGAGCAGCCCCTCCACGATATGCGCGCGAGCTTGGGCTTTGGCCAGCAGGAACTGCGTGCGGCGGGTGACCACCACGCGCCGGTGATCCAGGAAGTGGGTCAGCAGGTCCTTCAGGCCGCACATCTGCGGGACCAGCGCACCGTCGGCGGTGGGCACCAGCGCCAGGCAATTCGCGCCGAAGCTGGTGCGCATGTTGGTGCGCTTGTAGAGCTGATTGAGCACGACCTCGGCATTGCTGTCGCGCTTCAGCTCAATCACTACGCGGATGCCCTTGCGGTCGGATTCGTCACGCAGATCGGAGATAGCCTCGATGTCGCCGCTGTCGTGCAGCTTGGCAATCTGCTGGAGCAGCGCGTCCTTGCGCACCTGGTAGGGCAGTTCGGTGACGATTATCGCCTCGCGGCTGCGATCCAGTGGCTCGATGATCGCCCGCGCCTGCATAGTAATCGAGCCGCGCCCCGTCTCGAAGTAATTCACGATCCCCTGGTGCCCCAACACCAGCCCCGCCGTGGGGAAGTCGGGCCCCTCAACATACTTCATAAGGTCTTTGAGTTCCAAATTGGGGTCGTCCAGCAGGGCAATGCTCGCGTCCACCACCTCGCCCAGGTTATGCGGCGGGATATTGGTCGCATAGCCCACCGCAATCCCCGAGACCCCGTTGCACAATAGATTGGGGAAGCCCCCCGGCAGCACCACCGGCTCCTCGCTCTTCTCGTCGTAGGTCGGCTGGAAGTCCACCGTATCCTTGTCCAGGTCCTCCAGCAGCGCCATCGCCACCTCCGCCAGCCGCGCCTCGGTATAGCGCGCCGCTCCGGCCGGGTCCCCGTCCAGCGACCCGAAGTTGCCCTGCGGGTCCACGATGGGATAGCGGGCGTTGAAGTCCTGGGCCATCCGCACCAGCGTATCGTAGATGGCCATATCGCCGTGCGGGTGGTAAGTCTTCATCGTCTCGCCGACGATGGCCGCGCATTTGGAGTGGGGCCGGTCGGGGGTGAGGCCGTCGTCGCGCATCGCCACCAGGATCCGGCGCTGGGACGGCTTCAGCCCGTCGCGCACATCGGGCAGCGCCCGTGCCATGATCGTACTCATGGCGAACTGCATGTACGACGAGCTCATCTCGTCCTGCAGCGATATCTCTTCTACTTTACCAATGTCTTGCGTCTCAGTTGCGTCAGGCATTTATAGCTCCTCCAGAGCTGCTATCTATGCTGTTTCCGCGTGACCTGCGAGTACACTGCCATACACGAGTGGGTCGAGAAACCCCTTCACCATATCTTGGTGCTCCTTATCGCCCGACTCCACCGCCCAGTTCAAAGCCTCCATCAACTGTGCACGTTCAGCATTGGCAATCTCTATGGATACAGTCGAGCCATTCTTCTCATACCTCAGCACGCGAGGGAATCCGCAGGCCTTAAGTAAACGGTCTGGGCCCTCGATGTATGCCATTCGAAGCGACACCCAATATCCAACGCTTGTGTCGTACTTAGTCCCACGGACTATCTGTTCTACGAGTGACTTGCCAATGGCCCCACCTAAGGCGAATGCCAGCTTTGCAGCCGCCCTTGTTTCAAGATGCCTGTCATCCGTTACCATCCGCTCAAGGTTCTCAATGAGCCTTTCTCGCTGCATCCGTGAGGCCCAGAAGTGGAAGGGTGCATGTTGTCGGATGGCACTGAACAACAGACACTCCAATATCTCATCATCAAGATCGAGTTCCTCTCGGTACGTGTAGAATTTCCATAACTGAACCTTGGATGCCGTCGTCCCAGTGTCCGTTCGCCACGCCTTCAAGACGCCCTTGAGCTCGTCGGATACCGAGCCATAGGCAGTAGAGTCTACGAGACCTCGGACGCCTAGCGCGGTCGGGTCATCTGTTAGCCGCACTGCCTGAGCTTCTTCGTCCTCGCTTACTTGAAAACTAGGGGGAACCACCACTACCTGATGACCGGCAGGAGCCTCAATCACCTTGCGAACGCCCTCTAAGAGTTGCTGGCTCCGGTCCATCAGTTGTTTGTCGATAAACTCAACAAAGTCCTGGGGAACAGCTGGTTCGCTCTTCGCTCCATGACGGAAGTACACTTTGTCTTTCCTGAAGGCGAATTCTGTGTGGTCCGGGTTGTGCGGATTTGGATAACTTCCATCCCTTGTGAAAAGCAACGGATACTGCACCGGGCCTATCTGGAGGATGGCGACCTGGTGCCCCTCCTTCTCGGCCTCTTCCTGGCAGAAACTGGAGAATTGTGCTGATGTATAACTGTACATCTTGTCGGTAATAATGGCCGGGTCCACTGCCAGGAATGCTGTCACATCGGCACCAGTTGGTCTACCATTGTTGTCTAAGCCAATGAGCAAGGCACCCCCGCCACTGTTGGCGAATGCAGCTATGTCCTTGATAATCTCGCACCAATCGCCCTCGGAATCAGGATCGAATTGCCCCTTGAAGTCTAAGCTCTTGGACTCGCGCTTTCGAGCCAGCAATTCCTCCAACGACCGCCACTCAGGCATCCCTATCATCGCCCACAATGCCTCCTGTACATTTCTGTGGCACTACTGAGGGTCGTCCCGCTCCTCAATCGCCTTTCGCTTCAATTCCGGAAGCCTGTCGTACATCCGCCTCACTTTTTGAGGCTTAGTAATCATCTGTTCCACAGCAAAGTTGACAAGATCAAAGAGCGTGTTCGCCGTGTCCTCGCCATCATCTAGAACGAGGTGGATCTCACCCAGATCGTGGATCTGATCAGTGCCAGCAACCCGCACCGCATCAAGCGCTTTCTGAACATCTGACAATATCCCTTGTTCCACTAAATACGCTATTTGCTGGTTGAGCGTCTTTCCGCGAACCTCTGATTCCTCCATTAGCTTTTCTAGGGCCAGCCTTAGTAATGCCGCAGCCGCGCGAGGAGACACATCAGCGATGTTCCTGGCTTCTTCATAGACCTTACAGGTTTCTTTGGGCATGTCAGACGAGGGTAGTGGTGCGGTTACGATTCGAGGAAAGACCATTTCCCCTGTCTCGGATATCCACAAAGCAAAATCATAGCAGCTCTGACACACACTAATATCTGGTGGCACCCTGCCATGGTGATTACAGTCTGTCGCAAAATCCCGTTTCCTCCGCTCAACGTGGGGGGCCTCCACCCGGCCTACCGTTTCATACCCCAAAACGGGGAATGCCTCCGGTGTTGCGTACAGATTGCTCCACTCATGGGCGCTAAATGCGTGGCAATGTGGGCAGTTGAATCTTTCGGCTTTGAATTTAGGTGGGGTGTAGTCTGTTTTCATATACTTCCTCCTTGCGAGCATTCGGGCGCCGCCGGGGTCGGGCTACTCCCGCCGCCGGCTGCTGCACCACAACGCAAATATCAGCCAGGCCAACACAACAAACACGCCCACCACGTAGCCCCAGGCACCCAGCCCCCGCAACCACGCAACTGCCTCCCTACAGCTTTCGTTCCTCGCCCTGCTCGGCCTGGGCCTCTTTTACACGCTTGCGAAACTCGCGATACTCCCCACCGGGATGCAGCTTCGGGTCCAGCCAGCGGCTGAAGGTACTTCTGTCTACCTGCACCGCACGACAAATTGCTGAGACAGACTCGCCTATCCTCAGCATATTGCAAATCCTGGTCTGCAGCTTATCCGTCAGTTTGGTCGGCCGGCCTGTTCTGGCCACTTCCTGCCACCTCCCTGCCGCAAAACGTCCGCTTGGAGTAGTGCGCTATTCTTCTCCCGGTGCTATCATCATCACATACGCAGCTTTCCAGCGCTCTATGCCCGCAGGCACTACCGCCGGCTGGCGTACCACAGTAGCAGCAACAGGCCCAGGGCTATGCCTGCGGCGCCCACCGCCAAGCCGGGCTCGCCCAGGTCCTCCAGCCAGTCAAGTCCCTCTCGGACCAGTTCTTCGGCAGCGGCGCCCAGCCAGCCCAACCAGTCCGTCAACCAGTCAATGACCTTCGCTGCCTCATCTTGTATCATCATTTCACCACCCTGGGTGCCAGCAGCCGGTCGAGTGCCACGATTCTCAGTATGCCATTGAATGAAAAGCGCACCGCAATGCCCCGGTAGGCCAGCCCGTTAATCACCAACGGCCGCCGGGCGCTGCTATCGCCGGCTGCCGTACCACAGGAGCACCAAGACGGCCAATAGTACCATCCCGGCGCCCAGCCCATAGCCAAACACGCCCAGGTCCTCCACCCAGTTAACGACGTCCCAAAACAGGTCCACACCCTCCTCGCCCAGCCAGGTCAATTGTCTCGCCAACCAGTCAAGGACCTGCGCTCCCCTATCTTGTATCATCATTTCACCACGCTAGTATGGAGACTGTTCGCCCTCTATGAGCGATAACAGTATGCTATCTGCCGTACTGTTCCACTTTTCAAAGTTTTTGCCGGAAAGGTGCGGAAAACCGGCTTTTTCCAAAAAGCGGGTTTTCCGCAAAATCCGTTCATGAATCCTGCGCCCCGTGTGCCAGCAGCCGGTCGAGACCGACGATCCGTAGTATTGCCTTGAGCAAGAACCGCACCGCAATGCCCAGATAGACCAGCCAGTTGATCAGAAACAGCCGCCGCGGGGCGTAGTGCTTGCGGTACATTAGCAGCATGCCCCGGTGGTAGTCCCGCAGTTGGGGCAGGCTCAGCCGGCCCATCGTCTGCCCGCCTTTATGGGTCGCCTCCGCGTAGGCGACCAGCCATATCTGCCAGCCGGCCTCCCCGATCCGCCAGTTCAGGTCAAGGTCGGAGAAGTTTATGGGAAAGGACTCGTCCAGTCCGCCGACCTGCTCCAGGCACTCACGGCGCATCACATAGGCGGTGGTGCCGATAGACGAGACGGGCTGGGTCTGGCTATGATCCATATCCGTCGCGTAGTAGCGGCTCGTCCAGGGATTACCGGGCCACAGCCGGTGCAGATAGAACGACTGGGCCAGCGCCGCCGCCAGGGTGGGGAATCGCCGCACACAGGGCTGGACGGTGCCATCGGGATTGAGCAGCTTAGGGCTGGCCGCCCCGGCCTGCTCGTGCCGGTCCAGAAACTCCACCACCCGGTCCAGGGCCCCCTCGGCCAGCACCACATCGTCGTTGAGCAGCATCACGTAGCGCCCGTCAGCGGCGGCGATGCCCTGATTGTTCGTCACCGGATAGCTCTGCCTGGTGGTATTATTGACAAGGTACACATCGGGAAAATGCTGCGCGACTTGCGCTGCGATATCTTCCTGCGAGCAGTCGTCCACACAGATGACCTGCAGCCGCCCGCTGGTGAAGCTGCGGTAGACCGACTCTATACAGGGGTGCAGGTCCGCCCAGTTATCGGCGGTGACGATGATGACGGAAAGATCGGGCCGCAGATCTGCCGTATCCAGTGCTTAGCACCCCCCGCATACAAACCAACGATATTGCACTCGGTGCCCCCAGCCGTCGCCGTGCTGCCGTTGTGCTGCTGCTGTGCTGCCGTTGAGCTGCTGCCTTTGTGCTGTCTTTGTGCTGCTGCTGTGCTGCCGTTGAGCTGCCGTCTCTACGCCCACAGATCAATATCCTGGGTAGTGCGGGCGTGGTCGGCGATGTAGTTGCGGCGCGGCTCGACCTGATCACCCATTAGGATGGAAATGATGCGATCGGCCTGCTCGGCTTCTTCCAGGGTCACCTGGCGCAGGACGCGCTTTTCCGGCGACATTGTGGTCATCGCCAGGTCAGCGGCATCCATCTCGGCCAGGCCCTTGAAGCGATATACGGTGGTGCGGCGCCGGCCGGTTTCTTTCTGCACGCGGCTCAGATCGTCGTCGTCCAGGGCGTAGTAGGTATCGCGACCTGCCTTAATACGGTAAAGCGGTGGCTGAGCGACATACAGGTGCCCGGCACGAATCAACGGCTCCATGTATCGGAAGAAGAAGGTCAGAATGAGTGTACGAATGTGCGAGCCGTCCACGTCAGCGTCGGCCATGATGATTACCCGGTGGTAGCGCAGCTTGGTGAGGTCAAACTGGCTGCTGGCCTCCTGCTCGCCATTCTCCGCCTCATCGCCGTCCTGATGGTTGCTGATGCCGGCGCCCAGTGCGGTGATCATCGCCCGGATTTCATTGTTGTCGAGGATCTTGTCCAGTCGGTTCTTCTCCACATTGATGATCACCCCGCGCAGCGGCAGGATAGCCTGATAGCGGCTGTCGCGGGCCTGCTTGGCATTGCCACCGGCCGAGTCGCCCTCTACGATGAACAGTTCACATTCTTCGGGATTGCGGCTGGAACAGTCGGCCAGCTTCCCGGGCATACCTGCTGAGGAAAGAGCGCTCTT
The DNA here is from genome assembly GCA_030602615.1 of bacterium. Taxonomy (GTDB): domain Bacteria; phylum Armatimonadota; class Zipacnadia; order Zipacnadales; family Zipacnadaceae; genus JALGTD01. Next base: position 5,165 of record JAUVZM010000021.1, on the reverse strand, counting down.
GCGGGTGGCGTCGGCAGCTCGCCGGGCGGCGTCGTGAGCGCGCGCCGCGTCAATGGCTTTCCTGATGATGCGCTTGGCGACGGTGGGATGCTCCTCCAGGTAGGTACCCAGCTTGTCGTAGACTACCGACGAGACCAGCCCGTCCACCTCGGTATTTCCCAGCTTCGTCTTGGTCTGGCCCTCGAACTGAGGATTAAGCAGCTTCACCGAGATGACCGCGGTCATCCCCTCGCGGACTTCGTCACCGCTGAAGTTGCGTTCCTTCTCTTTGCGCAGGCCGCTGCTGAAGGCGTAGTTATTAGCCACCCGGGTTACCGCTGTCTTAAACCCGGACATATGGGTGCCGCCCTCAGTAGTGTGAATGGCATTGGCATAGGAGACGAGGTTATTGTAGACGCTGTCAGTGTACTGGATCGCGACCTCCGACTCGATGCCATCTTCTTCAGTGACGAAATGGATGGGCTTGTGGAGGGTATTCTTACCCTCGTTGAGGTACTCGACGTAGGCGGATACGCCGCCTTTGTGGAAGAAGACCTCTTCGCGCTGCTGCCCCTCGCGCTCGTCGCGGAGAGTTATACGCACCCCGCCCGCCAGAAACGACAGCTCCAGGAGACGCTTGGCAATCCTATCAAAGTCGAAAACGGTCTCCTCAAAGACCTCGGGGTCGGGCTTGAAGGTCATACGGGTGCCGCGCTGCTTGGATTTGGCCTTCTTTTTCATCTTGCCAGCGGGCAGGCCGCGTTCGTAGCGCTGGAAGTACTTGTGGCCGTCGCGGCAGACTTCCACTTCCAGCCACTCGGAGAGGGCGTTGGTGCAGGAGACGCCTACGCCGTGCAGGCCGCCGGAGACCTTGTAGCTGCTGTCCTCGCCGAATTTGGCACCGGCGTGCAGGGTGGTCATCACCACTTCCAGAGCGGGCCGCTTCTCCTCGGGGTGCATATCAACGGGGATGCCCCGACCATTGTCAGTGACTTCGATAATGTCGCCGGGGTGGATGATCAGCTCGATCCGGTCGCACTCCTCGGCAAAGACTTCATCAATGGCATTGTCAATGACCTCGTTGGCGATGTGATGCAGGCCGCGCGCGCCGGTGTCGCCCACATACATAGCAGGATGTCGGCGAACAGCATCCAGGCCCTTAAGTACCTTGATCTGTTTGGCGGTGTAGCTGTTCTTCTTAGCCATAGACTGTTGCTCCCACTGAAGAGTGTACTATTGTGCTGTGACCTATATTGTGAGTGTTGTGCCTGCCGTGGTAAGACAGGAAAAGCCCCTTATATTAGCCTGCAGAGAGGGGCAATCAAGCAGACGGCAAGCCCATTCGAATTACTGCCAAACAGGGCTTTGCCAGGCCAAAAACTCGGATCGTAAAGCGGTATTGCATACGCAACTGCACACTGTTGCCGGACCGTTCGACACCACTCCATTCTCACCCCACTACAACTGCCTAAATTATAGCATAAATGGCGCATTTCGTCAAGCGAAACAGGCTATATAGATGATCCCAAAAAGGGCCGGAATTAGTACGGGATTGTCAAGGATTTATAGGTAAAAGTTGGATATAGCCGTCACGGTTGCTCCTAGCTTGCAGAAGCCGATTGATGACAATTAACTTTTCAATCAATCAACCTCTTACACAGACAGCGGAAAGCGTAGTTGTGGAGCAGTTTCGCAGGGGAAATAGCTACTCGCAGTGGGCCCCGGAATAGAAGTCGCCTGGCTCAAACAGAGCGGGGATGAATTCGCTTCACCGAGGCCTGGTGAGCAGAGCAAAGCGCCGGGAGACAGGCGCCCGGTCAACCAACAGTGTCCGCCACACGAGTGGCGCACTGTGTGGCGCGGGAGATGACCTCGGCTTCGTCTACCGTGAGTATCTCGCCATCGTTCATAACAACCTGGCCCTCAACGATGGTGGTCTTTACATCGGACCCGCGCGCTGCGTAGATCAGGTGCGAGACCGGATCCCGGGGCGGCTGCAGATGGGGGCTGCTCATATCAACCAGTATGATGTCAGCGCGCTTGCCCTCCACCAGCGTTCCGACGATGTCGCCCAGGCCCAGCGCCTGGGCGGACAGCCGGGTAGCCATGGCCAGAGCAGTACGAGCGGGGACGACGGTAGGATCACCCGAATGCACTTTGTGAAGCAGTGCCGCCAGATGAGCTTCTTCGAGCATATCGAGGTTATTATTTGAGGCACAGCCATCAGTGCCCAGGCCGACCAGCGCCCCAGCCTCCAACAATTCAGGGACTGGCGCAAAGCCGCTGGCCAGCTTCATATTGCTGGTCGGGCAGTGGGCGATGCCCACCTGCTTTTCAGCCAGCAGGGCGATGTCAGCCTCGCCGAGGTGAACACAATGGGCGGCCAGCATAGGAATATCCAGCAAGCCCAGCGTGTTCAGGTGCCCGACGGGGCTTTCGCCGTGCTCGTCGTAGCTGTCCTGGACTTCGGAGGCCGTCTCACAAAGATGGATATGGATGGGGACGCCAGCTTCAACAGCGCCCTCCCCCACCTTAAGCAACATTTCATCGGGGCAGGTGTAGAGGGCATGAGGGGCCAGCATCGGATGGATGCGGGGATGGCCCTGCCGCTGCAACTGGCCGACAAAGGCAATTGCTTCTTCCAGCAACTGCTCGGCATTGGGCAAAAAGCCCAGTAGTACCCCGGAGGGGCAAGCGCGTATGCCGCTGTCCAGGGCGGCCTGAACAGCCTGCTCGGGTATATGGTACATATCGTTGAAGCAGGTCACACCGGCCCGCAGCAGCTCGCAGGCGCCCAGCAGGCTGCCCCAGTAGACATCTTCGGGACGCAGGCGCATCTCAGCCGGCCATATCCAATCCTCCAGCCACTCCTGCAACATCATATCGTCAGCATAGCCACGGAACAGCGTCATAGCCAGGTGGGTGTGGGCATTAACCAGACCGGGCAACACCACGCAGCCACTGGCGTCAATGACTTGCTCATTGTCCGGCTCCGGAGCCTGGTCTGCCGGCCCCACATAGCTGACCAAGCCCTCCCGGCTGCAGACGACGCCCTCGCAAATAGGCTGCTGGTCAGGAGCCATTGTCAGCACGGTTCCGTTGACAATACGCAAATCGGCCACAGCAGTGCTCACCTCGATTCAGCTCAGCCCGGCCAGCCACGGATTGCTGGCCAGCTCTTCAGCCAGCGTGGATTGGGGGCCATGTCCGGGATAAAGAACGGTATCTTCCGGAAACTCTTCAATTACACGTCGCAAGGACGCTTGCATTTGCGATTTATTGCCCCCGGGCAGGTCGGTACGGCCGATGCTGCCGGCGAATATCAGATCCCCGGTGAACAGGACCTCTTCTTCGTCCAATGCTAAACAAACACTGCCGGGGGAATGCCCGGGAGTGTGCACAACTCGAAGTCTGAGCTTGCCAACATCTATTTCGTCGCCCTCTTCGTACTCGGTAAGCTCCGGAAGCTGGACTTCCCCTAGCTCCGGCAGCGCATAGCGGGAAAGTGTGGCAACTTCATCAGGATGTATGTAGATCTTGGCTGTCGATATGCGCTGTAACACGGTGTGGGCAGCCGCGACGTGATCGGGGTGCCCGTGTGTACAGAATATGGCGATCAGCTCAAGATTCTGGACAGTCAACTCGCAGACAATTTTTTCGGCATCGGCCCCCGGATCAATCACGCCCGCCTGGGCAGTTATCTCATCAATGAGTATGTAGCAGTTGCTTTGCAGCGGACCTACAATCAGGTGAACTACTTTCATCAGGCCCTCCCTACTATTCAGTTACAGTGGCGCGCCTCCGCTACGAGACGGAGGCGCAACAGAATCGAGTCCGAGCTTGCCGGCGAGCTGTATCAGGCACCTAGCACAGGGCTGGCCTCCACGGACAGGCGGCCGCAGCGCTGCTGAACTCGCCGGACGTAATCCCGGTCGTAAGCCCCCAGTTTTCCTGCTTCGTCGTAGTGGGCCTGAGCCTGCTCAGGCTTGTCCATACGCTCCAGGTGCTCGCCCAGCAGGTAGTGATAAGCAGGATTGTCCGGATCGATCTGTACGGTGCGCTCGAACATAGCAAGCGCCTCGTCGTACAACTGCTGGCGGACGTAGACGCTGGCCAGCCGCAGGTGATAAAAGTCATCGCACGGAGAACACCGCACCGCCGCACCATACTCAGCAGCGGCCAATGGCCAGTCGTGCTGATAGAAGTAGACCTCGCCGAGCTTATAGTGATAGAAGCCGTCGTCGGGTGCCAGCTCTACTGCTTTACGCAGCGACTTCTGAGCCAGAACGGCCTTGCCCAAATTAAGGTAAAACCACGATAGGCGATAGTGATAGTAAGCGCGGTCAGGCTCACAGTCAATTGCCTGCTTGAGGGCCAGTCGCGCCGCCTTAAAGCGACCCTTGTACAGCAGAAAATCGCTGAGACCCAAATAGGAGCTGGCATGGCGCGGTGTCACGCGCAAGGCTCGTCGGTATGCCTTCAGCGCTTGCTGCTCGTGGCCGCTGGCCAGATATGCATCTCCGAGGCGAACGTGGCCCTCGGCGTTTCGGTCATCCAGGTCAATTGCCTGTTTGTACTGCTCGATAGCCTCCTCAAAGTGCTCCCGCTCAGCGAGGTGGTCTCCCACCGCTAAGCGGACCTTTGCCTGGCTCCTGGACGATTTGTTCTTCCGCTTGCTTCGGCTCACGGCACACCACGCCTGCGCAATCGCAGCAATCTCCCTTCGACTAGACTGACTCAGTGTCGATAATCAGTGTAACCGGCCCGTCGTTGACGATATTCACTTGCATTGACGCGCCGAACTCGCCCTGGGCGATCTCCACGCCCTGATCGGCAAGGACGTCCACGAACTGGTCAAAGAGCTGCTCGGCGGTATCCGGCTCAGCCGCAGCAGCAAAGCTGGGCCGCCGACCGCGGCTGACATCACCGTACAGGGTGAAGTTCGGCACCACCAGTATTCTACCCTTAACCTGCCCTACCGACAAGTTCATCTTCCCCTCACTGTCATTGAATATACGCAGGCTCGCGATTTTGCGGGCCATCCAGCCGAGATCGTCGGGCCTGTCTGTTTCAGCAAAGCCAACCAGAGCGACAATGCCCCGTTCGATTCGGCCAATTGTCTCTTGTTCCACGACGACCTCGGCTTCTTTTACGCGCTGAATCACTGCGCGCATCACTAACCTCCT
>JAUVZM010000076.1 GCA_030602615.1 bacterium | reverse complement strand
GCCATAGCCAATCAACTCGCTCCAGATCGTCGCACCCCGGTCTTGAGCATGCTCCAGCTCCTCGAGTATGAGAATTGTGCTGCCCTCCCCAACCACAAAACCATCCCGATCCCGGTCAAAGGGGCGGCAGGACCGTTGCGGATCGTCGTTGCGTGTGGACACGGCCTTAGCTGAGGCAAAGCCGGCCATAGCCGTAGGCGAGATGGTTGCCTCAGCGCCTCCCGTTATCATTATTTCTGCCGCGCCGCGCCTAATAGTGACGGCCGCCTCACCAATGGCATGCCCGGCACTGGCGCAGGCGGTGGCAATGGCACTATTGGGGCCGCGGGCGCCGGTCTGTATGGAAACCATGCCCGAGGCCATGTCAATGATCATCTTAGGCACCAGGAACGGTGAGACGCGCGAAGGGCCGCGGTTTAGGAGAATCTCATACTGCTCTTCCCAGGTGTGCATCCCACCTATGCCCGACCCGATCAGCACTCCCACCCGATTACGGTTCTCCTCAGTTATCTGAAGCCGGGCGTCGCTCAGGGCTAGACTAGTGGCAGCCAGCGCAAACTGCACGAAGCGATCACAGCGCTTGATTAGCTTGCGATCAATCCAGTCGGCCGGATCGAAGTCGCTGACCTCGCCGGCAATCCGCACATCATACTGGCTTACATCGAACTGCGTGATCGGCCCGATGCCCGATCGGCCCTCGCACACAGCCTGCCAGAACTCATCGGGCGAATTGCCGACGGGCGAGATCATCCCCACACCAGTTATAACTACGCGCCTGTCACTCATAAATAAGCAGCTACGGGCTGGCAACTGTGATTCCCAGCAGCCACTACTGACCTCCACACACGCGCGGATCCGTACCGCGACAGTAGTGCACCGGCCTCCAGCTATCCAGTCACGCCTTGTTCTTCAAGATAGCGAACAACAGCGCCGACCGTTGTGATCTGCTCGGCGTCCTCTTCGGGAATTTCCAGATCAAATTCATCCTCCAAAGCCATAACCAGCTCTACCACATCCAGCGAATCCGCCTTCAGATCGCCATCAAAGGTAGCCTCTTCGGTCACTTGACTCTCCGGGACCGCTAGCTCGCGTACTATTACTTCCTTGACTTGTTCAAACAATGCCACTCAAGCTCACCTACCTGTCGCAGTTTGTGTGCTGCCAGAATTATATCAGATTCTGCCCTGAACTTCTACATCACCATTCCGCCGTCAACGGTAAGGACCTGCCCGGTAACGTACGCTGCTTCGGGCCCAGCCAGAAAAACCACCGCACCAGCGACATCTTCGGGCTGACCAGGTCGGCCCAGCGGCACCCGGCCCAGCATCTGTTCGCGGGCTTCGTCGGAAAGCCGGCCCGTCATCTCAGTCTCAATGAAGCCGGGAGCTACTGCATTGCAGGTAATTCCGCGGCTGCCCAGCTCCTGAGCAGTGCTTTTGGTCAGAGCAATCAGGCCGCCCTTGGACGAGGAATAGTTGGCCTGGCCGGCATTTCCGGTCAGTCCGACCACCGAGGCGATATTGATAATGCGCCCACGGCGGGCCTTAAGCATAGGACGAGCCACTGCCTTGGTACACAGAAATGCTCCCTTGAGATTAACCGCCAGCACCGCATCCCACTGTTCTTCGGACATACGCATCAGCAGATTGTCCTGGGTGATGCCAGCGTTATTTACCAGAATGTCGATCTGGCTGAACCTGTCCATAGCCGCTGTGACCATCGCCTTGACTTCGCTCTCAGAAGTGATATCGGCCACCACCGGCATAGCTGCGACACCAATTGCCTCTATCTCAGTCGCGACGTGTTCGGCACTTTCCTCCACCACATCATTGACCACCACATCAGCACCGTGGTCGGCGAGAGCCAGGGCAATCGCACGCCCAATGCCCCGGCCAGAACCAGTTACCAAAGCCACTTGATCCTTCAGATGCAATCGGCTCACTCCCTCGCTATGCTAATTTTGTCACCACTTCTTCAATGGCCTCCCTATCGGAGGTGTCCATAGCCTCGACGGTATCGTCAACTCTGCGTATCATCTTGCTCAGCACCCGCTTAGGGCCGACTTCCACAAAAACTTCGGCGCCCATATCAATCATCCTGCCGACGGATTCCTCCCAGCGAATGCTGTGGTTGATCTGCCGTGCCAATGCCTGCACAATACCTGATGCGTCACTGCGAGCGGTTGCATCCACATTAGAGACAACAGGCACGCGGGCATCACTGATACCGGCTTGAGGCAGATACTCACCAAGCCGCTCAGCAGTACCATTCATCAGCGACGAATGAAACGCGCCACTCACCTTCAAGGCTATACTGCCTTTTGCTCCCCGTTGCTTGGCAAGCTCGCAAGCTCGCTCCACCGCCGACACTACCCCGGAAACAACCACCTGGCCAGAACAGTTGTAGTTGGCAACTACCAGCACTTGGCCGCTGCCCGCCTCCTCTACTACCACCTCAACCTTCTCCTTGTCCAGGCCGATTATAGCGGCCATCGTCCCGCCGACTCGCCGACCGTCTTCCGCCATCAACTCTCCGCGATGTCGCACTAACTGCAGTGCACTTTCAAAATCCAGTGCTCCAGCGGCGACCAGCGCCGAGTATTCACCCAGGCTGTGGCCCGCCACCACATCGGGCTGCAAGCCCTGCGCCTCGAGCACCCGCAGCACCGCCACACTGTGGGCAAGCAGGGCCGGCTGGGCCGTCTCGGTAGCCGTCAACTCTTCCGCCGGCCCCTCCCTCATCAGCCGGGATAGCTCGATATCCAGCACAGCATCCGCCTGCTCAATTACCGCCGCGGCGGCCGGATACTGCTCGGCCACATCAGCTCCCATACCGACATATTGCGAGCCCTGTCCTGGAAAGATAAAGGCAATCATAATCTTCAGGCTGTCGCCTATCTGCTCCCCAGCTCTTCTCGGACGATCTCGGTCAACGCCGGCACGACCTCAAACAGATCGCCAACGATGCCGTAGTGAGCAACCTCAAAGATAGGAGCAGCAGGATCAGTATTGATGGCCACAATGCAATCCGCACCGGACATACCCGCCAGATGTTGGACAGCCCCTGATATGCCGCAAGCGATGTAGAGCCGTGGCTGGACGGTGCTGCCGGTTTGCCCAACCTGGTGGTAGGGAGCTATCCAGCCGTCGTCCACTGTCGGGCGCGAAGCTCCCACCACTGCGCCCAGGGCATCGGCTAGCTCTCTGATAATGGCGAAGTTCTCCGGCTTTTTCATCCCTCGTCCGCCGGAGACGATAATCTCCGCGTCCTGAAGATTCACCTGCCCCGCAGCCTCGTCGCGAGCGATATCAATAATCCTGGTCATTATCGAGTCTTCGTCAAAGCTCACGGGAACTTCAATTATTTCAGCAGCATGTTCCGGCTGTGATTGCAGCCGCTGCATAACCCGCGGACGCACCGTCGCCATCTGCGGACGGTGGTTGCGAGTGATGATGCGCGCAATAATATTGCCGCCGAAGGCCGGTCGCGTCTGCACCAGCAGACGCTCTTCGGGGTCAATCTCCAGACCGGTACAATCAGCGGTCAGGCCGGTCTCGATACGGGTGGCTATGCGCGGGGCCAGGTCGCGGCCCTGCTCAGTAGCGCCGAATAGGACAATCTCGGGCTTGTGCTTGTTTATCAGGCCGGAAATGACATCAGTATATGTACCGGTGCGATAGCGAGCCAGCGCCGCATCCTCGACCGCAAATACCCGGTCTGGGCCAGACTGCACCGCTTTCTGAGCAAGCTCACCCGCTTTATCGCCCAACACAACCAGACTCAGTTCGGTATCCAAATCCTCGGCCAACTCGCGGCCCTTGCCCAGCAGCTCCCAGGTCACGCCCGCCAGCCCATCTTCGCCAACTTCGCCGATTACCCACACGCCCTGGTAATCGCTGGTGTCCACCTCTTCGACAGCGGGAGCTTCCCAGATAATAGCGTCAACCGGGCAGACACTCACACACCCGCCGCACAGCGTGCATGCCTCGGTGATGGTCGCCAGCCCATCGGCCATTTCAATCGCGCTGTACGGGCAGGCCTTCACGCAAAGCTGACAGCCGGTACATATTTCCGCGTCAATGTAGATATTCATTCGGCGTCTTTATCTGCTGGATTCAGCAGACTACTTAGAGCAACTGAGCCTCATGCAACTTCTCAATAAGCTGCCGAGCTACCTGTTGAGCTTCGCCCTCCAGCCGCTCGGTCTTATGAGAACGTTGGGGCGGGAAGATTTCTACTACTGTCGTCGGCGAGCCGGACAGCCCACATTTTTCGGACTCAGCTTCGATATCCTCCAGCGTCCAGGTGGGTATCTCTTTTTTGCGGGCCGCCATAACCCCGCGCAGCCCGGCATGACGGGGAACATTCATATGCTTGTCAGCGGTAATCAGAGCGGGCAGCTTCATTTCTACGGTCTCAAAACTGCCAGCCAGCAGGCGCTTAACCGCAATCTTCTTCCCGTCTACTTTCACTTCCATTGCATAGGTAGCCTGGGGGATACCCAACTGCTCGGCAATGCCCGGGCCTACCTGGGCGGTATCCCCGTCGAAGGCCTGCTTGCCGCAGATAATCAGATCGTAGCCGCCGATCTTCCGTATCGCCTCCGCCAGGACATAAGAGGTCGCCAGCGTGTCGCTGCCGGCGAGAGCACGGTCACTGATGAGAATAGCCTCATCACAGCCCATAGCCAGCGCCTGGCGCAGGGCTTCTTCGGCCTGGGGCGGGCCCATACTGAGGGCGGTAACCGTCCCGCCATGCTCTTCTTTAAGCTGTAGGCCAGCCTCTATAGCATTCTCGTCGTAGGGATTGATAATGCTGGGGACGCCCTCGCGCACCAGCGTATTGGTCTCGGGGTCAATGCTGACCTCACTGGTGTCAGGAACCTGTTTTACGCAGACCACTATATCCATTATCCGTCAACTGCTTTTGCGGGCCTCTTTAAGCAAACGATTGGCGATGACCAGGCGCTGAATCTCAGAGGTGCCCTCGACGATATCGAACAGCTTGGCCTCGCGGTAGTAGCGCTCCACCGGATAGTCCTTGGTATACCCGTAGCCGCCGTGGATCTGCACAGCCTTGTTGCAGACCTCCACACACATCTCGGAGGCGAAGACCTTGGCCATAGCCGCCTCTTTCTCGAATTCCATACCCTGATCCCTGCGCCAGGCCGCACTGTAAGTCAGCCAGCGGGCCGCCTCAATACTGGTGGCCATATCCGCCAGCATAAACTGAATTGCCTGGAACTCGCTGATCGGCTGGCCGAACTGTTCACGGGTGGGCGCATACGCGACCGCTGCATCATAAGCTGCCTGGGCCAGACCCACTGCACCGATGGCCATACCAACGCGCCCGGCGCCCAGCGTGGTCATCGCCACCCGGAAGCCGCGCCGCTCACGGCCCAGCAGGTTCTCTTTGGGCACGAGGGCATCCTGAAAGATTAGTTCGCGATTGGACAGGGCCGGATAGGCCATCTTCTCTTCATCCTTGCCAAAACTGAAACCCTCCGTGCCCTTTTCCACGATGAAAGCAGTCAGGCCACGCGCTCCTTTTTCCGGCGCGACGTTGGCGATGATCACATAGATCTCTGCATCCCCGCCGTTGGTGATGAACACCTTGGTGCCATTCAGGACATAGTGGTCGCCGTCCAGCTCGGCGCGGGTGCGGACGCTGGCGGCATCCGAGCCGGCTCCCGGCTCGGTCAGGCCGAAGGCTCCGATTTTCTCCCCACGGGCCAGCGGCCTAAGGTACTTCTCTTTCTGTTCCTCAGTGCCAAATTCCATAATGGGATATTCAGCCAGCAGATGAGCGGCGTACACGGCGCCCGTCGTGGTGCAAGCTGCCGAGAGCAGCTCACAAGTGACCGCCCAGTCCAGAATCCCCAGGCCCAGCCCGCCGTACTGCTCAGACACTGGCACACCGAACAGATCCAGCTCGGCCAGCATATTTATGTTGTCCCAGGGGTACTCTCCGCGCTGGTCAACTTCTGCAGCTTTGGGCTTGAGCTCCTCCTCGCAGATTTCTCTGACCGCCGCGAAGATTTCCTGTTGCTCGTCAGTAAATGAGAAATCCATCGTATTCCTCCCTGAAGCACCT
>JAUVZM010000080.1 GCA_030602615.1 bacterium | reverse complement strand
TATTGGATCATAGCCCGCCTGGGACAGGAGTTCGTATGGCTTGCACCAAGGGAACACCTCTGGAATAACCTTGGAGGGCGGCGTTGCCAGGAATCGCACAAACGTGACCAGCGACAAGGTATCCACTCCCGCCCCAGCCAGCTCATCTACGCACTGTTCGAAGATGGCCTTTATCTCCTCAGGATCACCTATGCCGCGGGTAAACTCGACGAATATCATCTCTTCGTCAAAGTTGGTCAGAATACGACGCTCATTGTTGGGAAACTCTGCTGCGTTCATACAGGTTGTGCCTCCTAACAGCACTCCGGCGATTAGTAAGGACACAGCCAGGATTGTAGGCTTTGTCTGCTTCCAAATGTTCATGGCTCATTCCATCCTTTCGTTTCGATAATACTCTCTAACTGGGATTTCCCATATCCTTTGTTGCTATGTTTAAGATTCTCTGTGTCCTGCACTAATTCCTGCTGCTGCAGATCATTAGGCTAGAAGAACCCGAGATTAGAAGACTTCTGACGGAGATTGTGCGCCGAACTGAACAAGCATGACAGCTCTTGGGCGATAGCAGACACAGTCCCGCCTGGGCACACGCAAAACTACCCATGCCGAGCCGCTGAATGTCATGGTCACCCCGCGCCAGACAGCGCGAATGATGGGACGTAAGTTGATGTTCGCCGCCAGCGTGGGAACTCCTCTTTGTTGCCCTTGTTATTGTGTGAAACTCTCTCTTAGTCCAGATCCCTCCAGTAGGTGTCCTCCTACCCATGGGGAACATAGAACGTCTGGCCACTATCCGTAGTGGCGCAGCCACTGCTCCACGGTCAGCCAGCCACTGAGGAGATACATATTGTTGGCCTGCCCGCCGAGATGCTGGGCAATGGCCATGCGGATGCCGTCACCACTGACAATGCCCAGGTCAACCAGACACGAGTCATTGGCGTGTGCCGACAGAACCATGTGCCACTCCTCACGCTCGCGCATGGCTCGGCCCGGGTCCGGATAGCCCGAGCGGTCCACTTCCTGGTGGCGTAACCTCATCAGCTGCCACAGCCTGCGTCGGATGCTCCGGCCACGCTTGCGCAGCTTCGCGTTGAGAAACTCCCACCACTGACTGGTGGACAACGGCACTCCCGTACGGGCATAGGGTATCTTGGGAAGTGCGGGGTCAAGGAGTCGGAACATGTGTGCATACATTCGACGATTGAAGCGATATTCAGGCGGCGTGGTCAGGAAGAGGTCAATCATCTCCGTGTCACAGACCGGTCTGCCGGCGGCCGCGAGGCGCTCAATACCGATCACGGTGAGATTGTCCCGATAGGCGCAGACATGCATCAACCCCTCAGCTATCACCATCGCGTCGCTGTGATGAGCGACCTGCTGTTCGTTCTCGCTAATCAGATGCGCCAGTCGTGCCTCCATACTGGCTGTCAGGTCGGGCCATTCAACAGCGGCCAGCACCGTACTCAGCGTCCGGGCATCCGCGGCCTGTCGTGCCTGCATGTAATATGCCGGGACGCTCGGTATGTCCAGTCTTGCCAGAAGCGGCAATGTCACCTGCATGCCTAAACCGCGCCAGGTTACGTGGGCCCATACGGGGTCATGGAAGTTGATCTCCAGACCGGAGCCGGTGCACAGCAAGTCAATGCCACAGGTCTCGACCGTTCCGCGCAGCGCCAGTGGTTGGCCACTGTGATAGACGAGCATGCCGTCCCCAATGATCGCGCCTGCTTCGAGCAACTCCAGCGGGTGGCTACGCGGCAGCTCGACGAATCTGTGCTCGTAGCCCAACGCCTGGGCCACGCGGCGGGCGGTCGCCACCTCCGAACCTTCGACGTTGTGGAGAGTAGTGCAAAGCATGTCCACATCGCTGACAGCAGCGATCGCACGTGAGTCGAAACCGCCGCTGAGCATGAGTCCGACCCGCTCGGATCCGGCGCAGCACCTGCCCATGGCCCGCCGCAAAACGGCGACCGCGTGGGCCGCGTGCTCACGAATGTCGGGGGCGCCGGCGTGGTCGAACCGTGGCTCCCAGTAGCGGGAAATCTGGCAGCGTGTGCCATCCCAGGTCAAAACGGAGGCGGCCGGCACGCGCTTGATGTGGTCGTAGTACGTGTTGGGCCCAGTCACCTGGACTATCGCCAGGAACTCGCAGACCCGTTCGGCATTGAGCTTCCGGCTGATGCCGGGATATTCGAGAATCGCCTTGACCTCGCTGCCGAAAACGAAGTGCTTCTGCTGACAGTAGTAAAGCGCCCGGGTGGCGGTTCGGTCGGTTGCCAGCAGTAGCTTGCGAGCGCGATGGTCGTAGACGACCACCGCGAACGAGCCGTTCAGTTCCCTGGGAAACTCCGTACCCAGTCGCTGGTAGAGCTGCAGACAGTACTGCGCGGGCTGCTGACGTTGTTGGGGCTCCGTGGAGTGCAGGTAGCCGGCAAAGCCCACGACCACGTCGGCCTCCGTCGCGGCGGCCAGGTGGGAGTCGGAGGGATGCAACGCTGGCCGTGTCGTGGCCATGGCAAAGCCGTCGCCATGCTGCTGCTCGATCGAGGGTCGCGGACCGCTCATTGTCTCGACCATTCTGGTGAGCATGTCGCGCCTGGCGGAATTGGCTCCGACCCATCCGGCCATGCTACTCATATTCGCCCTCGACCGGTGCCGCTACGTCACCACTTACGGCGCGGCAGCGCCTTTGCTGCGGAACCCGGCCATCACTGTCACGGTGAAAAGTCAACCAGTGACCTTCCCCCCGGAAAGCGAGTCCAGGTTGAATGTTACTATTTGCGGACATTTCCCATATAGTTGCTTGTTGCATCTAGTATTCTCTGCTTCCTACACTAGTTCCTCCTGCTACGGATCATTCAGCTCACCAAACCCGAGATTAGAAGGCTTCCTACGGGGATTGTGCCCCGAATTGAACAAGTATGACTGCTCTGGGGCGATAGCAGACACAGTCCCGCCTGGGGCTTGAGCAAAACGACTAATTCTTCGCCGCAGTGAGGTCATAGCCACACCGGGCCGCGTGTTGCTTAGTCGTCGGCTCTGAGCGGATGCTTGGCCACAGCCTCTTGCAAGGCAGCTATGTCCACATGCAAATAGATGGAGGTACTCTCCAGCGAGGCATGGCCCAGCAGCTCCTGACGCCGTATGCCCGTGTACACCAGTAGACTCAGAACCGCTCGGTCGCGAAAGCCCAGCATCGTCTGATAGGCACTGTCCAGCAGTGCGCGGCACTCATCTTCAGTTAACACCGTGGGCAGTTTCCGCGGCGTCTTCGGGGATAACTACGAGAGCAGACCGAGCCTATAACACGGCAGTTACAGCTCAGTCTTTGAGCACATAATAATATCGTTAATGCTCAAAAGGGCGGAGAGTGAGTCTGTAAGCCGAGTTTTGTGCCTGCCGGGGGCAGGTGACGGTCATTTATCTGGGAGGGCTGTTGCCAGCCCCCACTAGCGGCCTACCCGAGAGCTGTTGAGCGGGCAACTCTGCGCTCTCCTATTGGGCCTTGCTCCGAGTGGGGTTTAGCCAGCCGCCGGGTCGCCCCGACGCTGGTGAGCTCTTACCTCACCATTTCACCCTTGCCTGTGCCCGGACGGGCCATCGGCGGTGTAGTTTCTGTGCCACTTTCCGCGGGTCACCCCGCCTGGCATTTCGCCAGCACTGTGCCCTATGGAG
>JAUVZM010000054.1 GCA_030602615.1 bacterium | reverse complement strand
CCCCTGAGCTACTGCCCCAACTATGATATAAAGTATAACAAAGAGGCGTCCCGGCGTCAAGAAGGCATCCCCAACGGTGTCCAGCGGTTGCAACTACCGGTTTTTTGTGCTAAACTTTGCAGCAATGAAGCTCGAAGATCTGGCGAGTTATTCTGGCCAATCAGTGGCGATAATTGGTGGTAGCTTCGACCCAATTCATTATGGGCACCTGCTGCTGGGCGAACAAGCGGGTGAACGCTACCGCCTGGAATTGGTTATCTTTGTGCCTAATCATCTCTCGCCGTTGAAGAGCCAAGAGAACGTCTCGGCTGCGCAAGATAGGTACGCCATGGCGGAGCTGGCCGTGTCTGACAATCCTCGCTTTGCGGTCTGTGGTTGTGAGCTAGACCGTCCCGGCCCCTCCTACTCGATAGACACTATTCGTGTGCTTCAGCAAAGATTGCCGGGAGAGGTAGAGATTCTGTTTGTCACAGGCGCCGACTCAATTCTGGAGCTGCCCGAGTGGCGCGAACCTGATGCCATTCTGGGCGAATCACAGGTAGTAGCCGCCCGACGGCCTGGCTTCGATCTGCAGAGAATGAGCGCAGTTTTGGGACCGCAACGGGCCAGCAAGATAGAACTGTTGGATATGCCGATGATAGATATTTCGTCCACCGACATCCGCCAGCGCGTCAGGCAGGGCAGGAGCATCAGGTACCTCACCCCTCCTGTGGTAATTGATTACATCAAGCGGCATAACCTGTATCAAGGTGTGCAGTAAGCTCAGCCAGGGATACTGGGTATGAAGCAATCTGGAAAACTGTGGGACATAGCGCTGTATATGGTAGCCGCCGTGGTGGTTGTTATGGGCGCACTTGGTGCGGTGAGTGCTTTGATGAATCCGGCCGGACCGCCGGGAGGCAGTACGCCCCGACCCAAGGTTGGGATTGTCCAGCGTCTTAGAGAACCCTTCCCGGGCCGGACGCAGCTCAACGTGCTTCTGCTGGGCTGTGACGATGTGGAAGAGGTCTCTCGCTCAGATACGATCATGGTGCTGTTTCTCAATCCCCGGCTCAAGCGCGCAGCGGTGCTGTCGATTCCCCGTGATTCACGAGTGCAGATACCCGGCCATGGCCTGGACAAGATTAACCACGCTTATGCCTTCGGTGAGGCGGAACTTGCCCAACAAACAGTTGAGCAGTTTCTGGGCATCACTGTTGACTATTATGCGCAGATTGGATTTGACACTTTCGTGGAGGTGGTAGATGAGCTGGGCGGAGTGAATGTGGATGTCGAGAAGAGAATGAGAAAGGTCACTTACTACGAGAACATTGATCTGCACAAGGGTTATCAGCACCTTGACGGTAGGGAAGCTCTCCAATTCGTCCGCTACCGAAATGACGGCGACGTGCAGCGCGGCAAGCGGCAGCAGCAACTGCTGCGTGCTCTGGTTGATCAGAAGCTCAATATTATGAACTCCCATCGCTTGCTGGCGGCGGGCAGCAAGATCATTGAGCAACTGAATACTGACATTGACTGGTATGCTGGGTACGATTTATTGCGCGTGCTGCGGCAGATACCGGCCTCTGGCATCATGATTGGTACTGCACCTATCGCGGATACCTCCATCAACGGGGTATATTACGGGGAGGTGCGCACACACGATCTGCGGCAGTTACTGGGTGAGATCAACGACCACCTCAGCGGGGCGCAGAGGCTCGCCGGTACTATCGAGGTGTGCAACGGCAGCGGGGCGACCGGTGTTGCTGGGGTGGCTGCTGAGAGGTTGACTGAATCCGGATTCGAGATCGCCGATGTCGGGAATGCTGATAGCTTTGAATATCACAGGACTGTCATAAATCACCGCGCGGGAGACCGCGAGGTAGCGAGGAGAGTCAGGGAAGTGCTGGCAGTGCCTGATGCCCAGCTCATCGAGCAACACAACTGGGATGATGAGGCCGAGGTTAGGGCTGTTGTGGTGCTCGGTAAGGACTTCGATGCTGGCCGCGTGACGGCCCGACGAGCGTATTGATACATAGTCGCTGGGGAAGAGAACAGACCGGAAGTAAGTGGCGAGAAGAGAGGAGCCAGCGTTTTTGGAAGAGAGTTCACAAGACCATGCCCTGATTGCTGCTGAAGGCGCCGATAAGGCGCGGGCTTTGGACATAGTCATTCTGGATATGCGAGCGCTAACTGCCGTTTGCGATTATTTTGTCATCTGTCACGGCCGTTCGCCTATTCATATTCGTTCGGTGGCCGACGAGATTGAAGAAGCTATGGAGCAGCGGCAACTCGCTCGGCATCACCGCGAGGGTCGCGCCCAGGCTACCTGGATAGTGCTGGACTACATTGACGTTGTCGTGCATGTCTTCACCGAAGAGACTCGCAACTTTTATGCGCTGGAGCGGTTGTGGGGTGATGCGCCCCGTATTCGGGCGGGGCTAGGAGTTCCTGGCGATTCAGAATAGCGCCATCCCTGTCAGGCGCAAGTGAGCTTATGAACAGCGACAATCCCCAACAGATGGGCGAAATGGACCTGGAGGCTCTCTATGAGAAGCTGCACACAGCTTTGCACTACCAGCGGATAGAGGAGGCCGAAGAGACGGCTCGCAGGCTGCTGCAGGTAGCTCCGCGCAGTACGACGAGCTGGGAGCTGTGGGGCGAGGTGCTGTTGTCGCAGGGCAAGATAGAGGAGGCTTCCGACGCTTTCAAAAAGGCGGTCGAGTTGGAGCCAGCTAATGCCGATGCTGAACGTAAATATGCCAGTGTTCAGCTCGATCTGCAGCAAGCTAAGTGGCAGCGTGAGGCTCTGGAGAGCGGGGACCTGTCCCAGTTTCGCGGGGTGGCCGACAAAGAACCGGCTACTGCGGCAGCTCGCTCGGCGCTATTCCCCGGCCTGGGCCAGGTTTACAACGGTGAATACGAAAAGGGTCTGATCATGTTTGTTGTTGGTATGGCTCTGCTTATTGCCGCGGTGCAGTTGGTGGTCGCCTGGCTTTCGCCTGAACAGTCTCCCTCTGGGCTGGTCACGTTTTTTGGATACCTGGGCCTGTTTGGCGGCATTGCTCTGTATGTTTTTGGTGTGTATGATGCTTACCGCGGTGGCCAGCAAGAGGAAGACCAACCCTTGATTTCCCCGCCATCTGAGCCTGAAGGCAAGGGAGACTGATTAATTGGTGCCTGACCAGCCCCCCGCCAAATTGTTGACCAAGGTGCTGCGGCTGGAAGGGAGCGGGGGCTGCCAGGACTGGGCTACTACCGGGGGGATGGCCGACTTCATATGCCGGTGGCTGCCGCCGGTAACTGCCCGTGCTCCCCAGCAGCAGGCCGAAGCATTGAGCCAGCTTGAAGGGAAGTTTGAAGCATACTCCGACCTATCCCCCCAGCAGCGCGCCGACTTGGTTGACCAGGCTCTCGACCTGTTGCAGGAACTGGAGGCTGACCAGCCAGAAGCTGAATCCACCGGGGACGAGACCGACCAGGTCCGCTGGGATGACTCGGTTACGAAGCTCAAGGAAGTGGGCGGTAAGCGGGCCGAACTGCTGGCGGCACTGGACATCTACACTATCGGTGACCTGCTGCTGCACTGCCCGCTGGGCTACGAAGACCGCAGCCAATTGACCCCGGTGGCGGCGCTTGAACATCGCGAACGACAGACACTGCAGGTGGAAGTGACTGGCAAGGGTCAGATCATCAGGCACAGGAAGCTGACCATTGCGCGCGTGCCCGCCCGCGATGAGACCGGCCCGTGCACGCTGGTATGGTTCAATCAGCCCTACCGGGCTAATATGTACTTGGCGGGTACGGAATTGCTGGTTACCGGCAGCGTCCGGGTCGGTAAGAAGCGGCCTACTGTACGGGTACAGGAGGCCGAGCAGGTCGAGAACCTTCCCAATGGCTGGCAGGATCGGCTGGTGCCCTACTATGCGGTGACTACGGGGCTTTCGCAGACGATGTTGCGCCGGCTGATCACCCAGGCACTGAGCCGCTGCCAGTCGGTTTCTGCCGGATTGGTACCTGCCAGCCTTGAGAGTCAGCGAGATCAGCCCAGCTTGCCGTGGGCGGTAGCTCATGCCCACGGCCCTGCCGATGCCGAGGAAGCTCGTCAGGCTCGGACCCGCCTGGCCTACGAACGGCTCTTTGCCCTGCAGGCGGCGCTGGCCCAGCGCCGTCACAATGTCAAGCAGCACAACGAGCGGTCAGTCGTGGCCTGTGACGGCGTGCTGACCGAACTGTCGGCGACCTTGCCGTTCACCCTCACCAAGGCGCAGCAGCGGGTCATTGAACAGGTGTTGGCTGATCTGGCCGAGCCTGAGCCGCAGTACCGGCTTATCCACGGCGATGTCGGCTCGGGCAAGACTGTAGTAGCGGCAGCGGCCTTACTGGCGGCAGCCCGGGCCGGGCGGCAGTCCGCGCTGATGGCTCCCACCGAGATCCTGGCTGAACAGGACTGGACGGTCGTATCGGAGTTGCTGGAGCCGTTTGGCGTCGCACCGGTGTTGCTGACCGGCAGTATGGCAGAGGCTGACAAGCGAGTCATACACGAAGACCTGGCTACCGGTCGCATTGACTGTGTAGCTGGCACGCACGCACTATTTCAGGAAAGCGTGGATTTTGCAGATCTGGCGGTGGCAGTGATAGATGAGCAGCAACGTTTCGGCGTGGCCCAGCGCGCGCGCCTGGCGGAGAAGGGTGATGGGACAAACATACTGGTGATGTCGGCCACGCCCATACCGCGGACCCTGGCTCTGACTGCTTACGGCGATTTCGATGTATCGGTGGTGGATGAGCTGCCGCCGGGTCGCCAGGCAGTGCACACCGAACTACTCACTGGCCGGCAGAAATCCCAGGCCTACGAGACGGTCATTGCCCACGTTGAGCAGGGCCGCCAGGCTTTCATTGTCTGTCCGGTCATCGAAGAGGCTAAGACTAGGTACGTGACTGCCGCCGAAGAGCTTTTCAAGCACCTCAGTTCTCACATCTTCCCCAACTTGAATCTGGGCCTGGTTCACGGCCAGATGCCCAGCGACGAGCGCGAGGCGGCGATGGCGAAGTTCCGGTCAGGCGGAATTGATGTGCTGGTGGCTACCAGTGTAGTCGAGGTCGGCGTGGATGTGCCCAATGCTACCGTTATGCTGGTGCAGAATGCCGAGCGGTTTGGCCTGGCTCAACTCCACCAGTTGCGAGGGCGCGTAGGCCGAGGCAGCGAATCTGCCTGCTGTATGCTGGTTACCGGCTCTGGTTCTCCTGAGGTCATCGATCGGCTGAACGTGCTGGTACGGACGAATGATGGATTTGAGATCGCCAGCGAGGACCTGACCCGACGCGGTCCCGGCGAGTTGACCGGCACTCGCCAGCATGGCATCCCTGATCTGGAGATGTCCGGCTTGATGGGTGACACCAGGACGCTGGTTCGGGCCCGGGAGGATGCTCTTAAGCTAATCGGCGATGACCCTCGCCTGGAGCAGCCTGCGCACCAGCCCCTGAAGCACTACTTGGCGCGGCACAGTCAGGAAGGCCAGGACTGGACGCTGTGAGCAGGCGATTGCGGGTCATTGCAGGCGATGCTGGGTCGCTGCCGTTGAAAGTACCTCCGGGCGCGGACATTCGTCCGACCACTGATGCCATGCGCGAGACGCTCTTTGCCAGCCTGGCAGGTGCGATACAGGGGGCACGGTTCGCTGACTTATATGCGGGCAGCGGCGCGCTTGGCATTGAGGCGCTCAGTCGCGGAGCAGAGCTGGCCGTGTTCGTTGACAGTGATTCTCGTTGCACGGAGGTCATCAGGGCGAACCTGGTGAATACTAATCTAGGTGAGGGCGGAATAGTGGTACGGGGCCGACTGCCCGCGGTGTGGACACAGATCGCTCAGGTTCATGGGCCATTCAACATAGTCTTTGCGGATCCGCCCTACAATAGTCCTGATCTGCCGGAATTGGCCGAGCGACTGGTTGTTGGCCAGGAGGGGGTAGCGCAGGGAGGGATCGTGGTCATTCAACACGACCTAAGTGAACCACTGCTCCCTGATATCGAACCGGACAAAGTTAAGAAATTCGGGCAGAGCCGTCTCGATTTCTATTACCTTGGTGCCAGTGAGTAAGAGGATAAGCTAATGACCACACCGAAAACTGAGCACATCGCGATATGTCCGGGAAGCTTTGACCCGATCACCGAGGGGCATATGGATGTAATTCGCCGGGCTAGCCAGATGTTTGGAAGAGTCTTCGTGGCGGTGAGCGACGATTCGGAGAAAGAGCCGATGTTTTCGCTGGCAGAGCGGGTAGCCATGGCGCGTGAAGCTTGCCAGGATCTGTCCAATGTCGAGGTGGACAGCTTCGAGGGGTTGGTGGTAGACTATGCCAGACAGCGCGGTGCTGTGGCTCTGATCAAGGGGCTACGTGCCGTATCGGACTTCGAGCGCGAGATGCAGATGGCGTGGATGAATCGGCAGCTAGCTCCTGAGTTGTATACGGTCTTTTTGGTTCCGCATCCCGATTATGTCTTCTTGAGTTCCAGCCTGGTCAAGGAAGTTGCCAGCCGGGGCGGCGAAGTCAGCCAATTTGTGCCCGATGCCGTATACACGCGACTGCAAGATAAGGTGGGCGGATCGCACTAAATATTGACGTGTCAGGGAGGGTGCCAGATGGATATACTGACTCTAATTGAGGAACTTGAACTGATGGGCGAGGGAGGGGAGAAGTGGTATACTCGCATTATCCCCGGCTTCATTGGCAAGTCAGTAATGGATGCCGAAGAGTTCTTTGATCTGGTCCACCGGCTGCGCTCGGCGTTGCCCGAGGAGATGAGCGTGGCCAATAAGGTCAGTCGCGACCGTGATCGTATTCTACAGGAGGCCCACGAGGAGCGCGCCAAGATCCTGGGGGCATCCCGGGAACAGGCTCAACTGCTGATCTCTAATGATGAAATCGTTAAGCAGGCTGAGCAACGCGCTGACGAAATACTGGACGAGGCTCGTGTTGACGCTCAGGCCGTGCGTGCCGAAGCTGAGACCTGGGCGCGGGGCATCGTCGAGCGGCTCGACAATTATGTCAATCGCATATCGGCGACCGTTGACAAGACCCGCAAAGCCTTGCTCAGTGAACCAGCGGCAGTCGAAGAGAGCCGCCTACGGCTCGACGAAGAGGAATAGAGAAACTCGGCAGACCCTATCTTCCCAGGTCAATACGATGGCCGCCGCCCTGGGCAGGTAGCCAGTTTCTCGCCACTCCGCTATGCCTTAGAACTTCCTCTGTTGTTTGCTATTATGTTAGTCTCGGGTAGGAGAAATGTCCCGTGATGGTGCTGGTAATCAATTGTGGCAGTTCTTCTTTGAAGTATGAACTGTTTGAGGGCGACCGGTCAGTCTGTTCCGGCCTGGCGGAGCGCGTGGGGGTAGACGGAGGCGAGCATGCCGTTTTGACCCACGAATACGGCGACGAGGCCACAGCCAGGGTTAGCGCTCCCATGCCCGATCATACTGTTGCCTTCGACTATGTCGTCGAGGTGCTGACCGATCCTGAGCACGGTCAGATTCGTTCTCTTCAAGAGATTGAGGCAGTTGGCCACCGCGTGGTCCACGGCGGCGAGCAGTTCACCGAGTCGGTTCTGATTGACGATGAGGTTATTGCTGCGATTGAAGATTTCTGTGAGTTGGCTCCCCTGCACAATCCTCCCAACTTAGAAGGTATTCGGGCCTGTCGGCAGCGCTTGCCGGATGTCCCGATGGTCGCGGTGTTTGATACTGCCTTCCACCAGACGATGCCGGCCCATGCTTTTGTCTACGGACTGCCCTACCGGATGTATCAGAAGCATCGCATTCGCAGATATGGCTTCCACGGCACCTCTCATCGCTATGTGGCCATTGAGGCGGCGCAGTATCTGCAGGCGAAGGGCATTCCCCTCGAGCGGCAGAAAATCGTTACCTGTCACCTGGGTAACGGGGCCAGTGTTACGGCAATCTGTGGGGGCCGTTCTGTTGACTGCTCGCTGGGCTTTACCCCGCTTGAAGGTCTGCTGATGGGCACACGTAGTGGCGACCTGGACCCGGCCGTTCCCCTGCACTTGATCCGCGCGATGGATATGGATGCCGTTGAGGTGGATCGGCTTCTTAACACGGAGAGCGGGCTTTTGGGCATCTCGGGCGTGAGCAGCGATATGCGCGATGTCGTGCAGGCTGCTGAGGATGGCAACACGCGGGCCCAGTTAGCCGTGGACATATTCTGCTACCGCGTAAGGAAATACATCGGGGCCTATGCCGCTGCTATGGGTGGCTTAGATGCAGTGGTCTTCACCGCCGGGATTGGCGAAAATGCCCCCGAGATTCGCCGCGACTGCGTCCGAGGCCTCGAGTTCATTGGTCTGCGCCTGGACGAGGCTAGCAATAACAGCGTTGGCGATGACCGAGAGGTTGCAGTTATCAGCGCGGCCAACAGCCCTGGCTATATTCTGGTGATTCCTACTGACGAGGAACTGATGATCGCCCGCGACACTGCTCGGGTTGTGGCTGATATAGCTGAGTAGGTGCCAATACGTCTCCTGTGGCGATTTGCGGCTACGATTGCTTTTTGTCAGCGACCAGTTCCAAGTTGATGTCGAACTCGACCGCTACTTCGAACAGTCGCCGCCAGGGCAGCTCCACGCGGGTCTCCTCCAGTTCAGCCAGGACGATATCGTTGCGCTCCTCGCCCTCGCCGACTTGGACGCAGCTTTTGCCCCAGAAATGCTTCATCCACAAATCAGCGGCCGCCTGGGCTAGCTGGTTGCTGAGCACCTGCTGGGCCCGAGGGTACAGTTCCGTAAGATCAGAGCTACCATCGTCAACCAGTTGGTGTAGTTCTTCTTTGAGCTGGGGACGCAGCCGCGTCTGGTAGAGCCAATCGTCTATCAGGCTCAAGAACAGCAACTGCAAGTGGGCGCGTTCGGTGTTGATCAAGGAATTAAGCAGTTGCAGATAGCGCATCGGGGCGAAGTTGGTAAACAGGTGGGCCAGATCAAAAGCGCCTTTGTCCTGGCGAGCGATCAGGCGCAAGGTGGCATGAGCCAGCGCTGAACCAATCGAGTTGGCCGCGGTATTCCAGCCCGAGAAGGCCAGCAGCTCTACCAGGTTCAACTCGCTGTCCAGTAGAGCGTTGACCAGTTCGTCGTCTGCTCCGTTGGGGGTGGCGACATCGCAGATGGCTACCCCTCGGGTGCTGGCTGCCTGTTCGATGTCGGTCAATGACTTACGAATCAGCGACTCACGGTCCTCATCATCTGACTCTTTGGGTGGATTGACCAGCAGAACCAGGTCGGCCTGCGCGGCCTGCTGGGTCAGGCGTCCGCCCACTACATCTACTTGCGCGGCCACTGTTTCGCTGATGCTTCGGTCCTCGTAAGGGGCTACGCGCTCGCTGGCGGCCGGGTCAACCCACTGAACCTTGATCGCCGGCTGCTTTTCCATGTGTCGGTGGACAAAACGTGCGAACAACGTCATGCCAACTTCGTCGGTACCCGGATAGATCATTGCCCGCTCGTCTACAGCGAGTTGCTCAATACGATCTTGCAGCCGGGCTTGTTCGACTTGGGGCAGGCCTGCGGGCCGGGCGTCGTCCTGGGGCAAGGCCAGGAAATCTATCCGCTCGGCCGCCAGCTCCTCGATGGCCCGAAGATTGATCTGATGGTTGCGCTCACGCACTTGCCGGTAGCGCCGCAAGATAGCAGCGGGTAGGCCGGTGCCTGTCTCCTCCGAATATTGGTTTTCTGCGTCGCTTCTACCAGCTTCCGTCGCCAACTGTGAGTATTGTTGTAGCTCCTGGCGGTGTTCATCCATGCCGCTGGTACAACTGTCGGGAGCCTCCCGCAGAATTACACTGCTGGCGTAGATGGGTATGCCGGGAGCCTGCTTTTTAAGCTGAGCAAGTACTTCCAGTCGTGCGATGGCCTCTTCCAGGGATAGCTGGGAGCTGCGCGAGGCCACCAGGCCCCCGTAGACCAGCATATCCAGGCTCAGTATCAGACAGTCAGCCGCGTGGGGCTCATCAACCTGGGCGGTCAGCCAGTCGGCCAACTCCTCGGGTCGCCCGGGTGTCCGGTAGCGGCCCAGGAGAATAGCCGGCGGGGCTATCAGCTCATAGTCAACCATCTGCGCCAGCAGATGGGGCCGAGCTGCATTCACCGGGCGGTCGTCGAGCGGGACGTAGATTACTTGATGGAGCCGATGTCTGAGTGTCACGGTACTATTTACCTCCCAGTTGCCCCGCCAGGGCAGCCCTGGCTATGTCAGCACATCTGCGAATTGGCGAGTGGTTTGCTTGACTGTTGCTGGCTCATCGCCGGTTATCACCGCACCAATAATTATCCCTCGAATACCGCAGTTCGTCAATATAGGCAGTTCGTCAGGCCTGAGACGCCGCTGAGTGGGCACCAGCACCGGAATATCAGGATAGACAGTGCAGATGGCGGCATAGTCACACAGATCGGCGACGGTCAGCGGCAGGCCGTAGCCGTCAGGCTGGATGATTGAGGCCTCGATGAGGTCACACCAGGCGACGCAGGGGCCCAGCGAAAAGTCTGTCCCGCGCTGGCGGTAGCTCAGCGCAATCATCCGCGACATCTGCGTCTCCATCTGCAGCATTGCCGCCGGCATTTGATGGACATAGGCATCGAAGAAATCAATGCCCATTTCGTCCAGCTTCTGCATATCATCAGGGCTGGCCATGGCCGCCTCCGCGCCGGGCACAATCCCTACCGGCAGGCCCACCTGCACTATCGCCTCCAGGGCTTCCTGTTCTTTCTGGAGGCTGCCAAAGACCGTGCCACTGGCGTGGTGGTGAACATTGATATGAACCTTCACCGCATCAGCGCCACCGGCCTGAGCCGCCTCCGCGAACTGTACGTCGTTGCGCGGCAGGCTCACCACCAGCACGGGCCTGTCGTGGGTCTCTATCATTCTCTGGAGTTGCCGGCGTTCAGCGCCCACTGACTTCAGCGCTCCTCGTTGTACAGAATAGGGCAATTATTCCGGCCAGTATAGCTCTTGCGGCAGCCTGATCCGCACCGCCCGCAGATTCATAAGCGCGCGCTGTGCTGCTGCGGGAAGTGGCTCCCGGACATCCAGGCTGGCCCTGATGTGCCAGGTGCGATGGCGCTCGGGTGGTTTACTGGTTTCCGGAGCCTGCGGGTCAAGAGCAATCCGTGGCAGCAGGTCCCAGTCTCCTTCGCCAGTCTTTGCCAGTACCTGGCAACGCGACAGCGTCCGCTGCAGCCAGTTGGCGTAACCTCCGATTAGGTCATCAGGCCGATAGCTAGGATATAAGTAGCCAGAAAACAGCGGAGCTGCTCCCTTCCAACTTTCATCCTGGTGGCGTGGCCCCACCACCATCCACTGCGTGTTGGTCTTGATATACGAGACTTCCGCGTCGTTAGCATGGTCGGCGGGGATAATCTGAAATCCGCCCACCAGCGCGCGCGGTGACGTCGAGATGTCAATGACCCCGGCATGATTGGCGCGCAACCGGCCCGCTGCTGCATATCTGGTACCCTCAAATCGCCCGATTCCGCACACCGGTCGCAGTACCAGCCCGATAACCTCGCGGCTGCCGTCAGCGTAAGTGACAGTGATGTCTCCGCCGAATTCGTTTGCAAAATCAATATATCTCAAACGCTGTGGTGGCCGCTGGCGGACGATTATCAGCACATCGCCGCTGGCCGGATGATAATCGCCGGCCAGCTTGCCCAGCTTACCGCCTGTGCCCTCGATATAGACCGGAGAGCCTACCTGCGGGCCCAGGCCCCCGAATAGCCCTGTCCCCGGCGGCATATCGGTTACGATTACGCTCGAATACTTGCGGGTTGCCGCTCCTACCACTTCTCCGGCTGGCACCAGGCTGAAGGTGATGCCATAGCCGGTCTCTGCTGCGTTGGCCACTTTGATGTGAATGGCGTTGACCGCGCTGGCGGCAACAGTGCCGTCGGGCACCCACCGGCTGGCGTTGTAACTATGTTGGTTGACGGCATTGGCCGGTGAAGTTACCTGGCCGATTCGCAGCCAGCTTGTGCCGGCATCCCGGCTGACGACGATCGTCCCGCCCTGGCGATTGTCAACCCGAATACGCAGCTCTTCTTGCGCCGCCCAGCTTGGACTTGGCCAGGCAGCCACGATTAGAGCGCAAAGCAAGCTGCAGATGGCTGTGCGATTCATCAGGCACCAAACTTGGGCAAACTGCCGGCGTAATTGCCCATAATGCTCATTATGTCCAGCCCGCGAACTCGCTGGACGCTGCCAGTGGCGAAGGGCCGCTCTCCGAAGCTCTCTACTGCGTCAGGGCGCACACCGTGTCCGTAGAAGGCCACGGGGATGGCATCGCCGGTGTGATCCATCGCTGTGACGGGCGTACAGTGATCGGCACTGACCATCAGCACAGTGCTGTCCCAGTCCAGGGCATTCAGAAGATGGCCGACAGCGTGGTCCACCTTAGCAATAGCTGCCATTTTCTGCTCGGCGTTGCCGTCATGCCCACCCACGTCAGGAGCCTTGATATTGCACAGGACAAAATCATGACTGGCGGCGGCTTCGACTACTGCCTGAGCGATTGCCATCTCGTCCGTATCCATCCCCCCAGTGGCACCGGGCACGTCAATGACATCCATCCCCAGGTACAGCCCCAAACCCCGGACAATGTCCACTTCCACTATCATAGCGCTGCTCAAACCATATTGCTCGGAAAAGGGCGTCAGATGAGGCGCAGTGCCTGCTCCCCGTGGTATAACGATATTGGCGGGAAGCAACCCCTCAGCACGTCGCTGCTGGTTAACCTGGTGATTGTCAAAGATCTCCTGGGCGCGCTGGACGAATTTGTTGATTATCGCGGCGGTTTTCTGCGCAGCCGGGTCATTGGAGGCCTCGGCAGTGGGCCGGCACTGGGGTACCTCGACACCGGCCTCGTGAGGGTCTACGTCGGTGACGCGCGGGTCAAGCCCCTCGCCGCGCAGGACCAGTGCTGCCCGATGGGCTACCGACTCCTTGAAGATTACCTCCACGCCGTCTATGCCATCGCTGAAGGCTTCACCGGCGGCTGCCGCAAGCTGGTCAGTGCCCTCGGCAATACGGCCAGCGCGGCGATCCTTGATGACGCCGTTCTCGATGGTAGTGAAATTGCAGCGGAAGGCCACGTCGCCGGGCTGGACGTCAATGCCGACGCCTTTGGCTTCGAAGGGCCCTCGGCCGGTGTAATACTCAACCGGATCGTAGCCGAGAATGACCATGTGCCCGGTGTCACTACCGACTCCCTGGCCGGGCCGAATCGGGTCCATATATCCGCACTCGCCGCCCTTTGCGACCTCATCGAGTGCTGGATAATCGCCGGCTTCCAGGCAGGTCTGGCCGTCCAAGGCAGGCACCGGCCGGCCGCCCATCCCGTCGCCCAGCAGTATTACTTGCGCAGCACTATTATGCAAGTTAAACTCGCCTCTGATCGTTAGGTTCGCTAATGGTAGGACGCAGACTCAGGTAGATTCTACGCAATCTGCCAGCTACGGTCAAGCGTTGGCGCTTTGGCTGTGGCTGGCTCTATGGATTGGTAACAGGTTGCTGGGCCGCCATACCCTGCCAGCAACGGTGGTAGGTGGAGGAAGGGTAAACAGCACTTATAGAGAATGATTAGTCAGGTAATCTGGCGTACCGTACCGGTTCAGTCTCCGGTGAGCCCTGGCGACGGACGCGACCAGAATTGTGGTCGGAGAGGACTTAAGGATGTCAGACAGTCTTACCTTACCGGTTATTCACCTGCAGGCAGCCAACTTGGCCGAGGGCTGGGAGCGGGCGGTAGTTGCGACCTGGGAACGAGGCGCGCGCATCGCCACCCAGTACGATAAGCCCGATGATCCGCCCAGCCGTGATGCCACGCTGGTGCTATCTGTTGTCGATCCCTTTGCTGAGCCGCGCATTCACCGGGCTTTGCCGGGGGGAATCTACGACCTGGAGGTCTATCGCCAGGAAGTTGTTGACGGCATTCACGATGATTGGATTGACCCGGAGGCCGGCAAGTGGTCGTATACCTATCACAAGCGGCTGGCCGCATATCGCCCCTCTTCATCAGATGAGCCTATCAACCAGCTTGAGCTAATCGTTGACGAGCTGGCGCAGGCCCCGCATACGCGCCGTGCTCAGGCAATTCTGTGGAAGCCGGGCACTGACAACCGCGGCGAGCATCCCCCGTGCTTGCAGCGCATCTGATGCCGCATCTTTGGGGATGAGCTGGTCTTCTCTGCTCACATACGCAGCAATGATGCCTTCAAGGCTGCGTTTATGAATATGTATGCCTTCACGGAGTTGCAGAAACTTTTGGCTGAACGGTTGTCTGAAAGGATGGGACGGCTCATACGGGTCGGTCAGTACAATCACATCGCTGATTCGTTCCATATTTACGGATCATACTTTGAGGAGTTCAAGGGATTCCTGGAGACGCTGGACAGACGGACCTTTGAACAACGTACCTTTACCAGTGAGCAGATTGCTCCGTTAATCGAAGAGGCCCGCGAGAAGATTGCTGCGTCTTTGGCGGAGGAGGAGTCGGGATAGATAGCTGGCTGTAGTTGCTTCTGTGAGAACGACTGGTGGATGGGGCCGCCATGTGCCAAGCGCCATATCATGCTCATCTTGGGATAGAATCCCGCGCTACCTGCCATATATTGCTCGAGTTAGTTGACAAAGACTTCCTGTATCATTATAATACTGTATGATTCATGGTAACCCTCGGC
>JAUVZM010000037.1 GCA_030602615.1 bacterium | reverse complement strand
AATTGTAGTCGCAGAGCACCGAAATCCTAGTCGCCACGTCACCAGCACACGCCTCAATTGCCTCTTCGCCCTGCCTAAGGGCCACAGCGCAGGTGAAGGTCTCGTCTACCACATCCCCTGGAATGCCATTGGCAGTCACCGGCGCCCCGAACGGCGTGGTGCCTGTAACGGGTACCACCAACGCCTCAGCACTAAGCTGCCCATCGTGACGATTAAGCACATCGCCATCACGCGGGGACAAAATCCGTAAGCTCTTGGCCATTATGGTGCCTCTCCTTCGTAGATGAGCCTCAGCTATTAGTACTATACGGGGAGCATCTCATCTATCTGCCGCCACAGACTTTCCACCGATATTACCCATATTGTTTCCTACTACCGGTAATACTCTCCGCTTGATACACCAATTTCTCTTGGTGCCGTCCCTGAGCGCTTCACCCTGCGCAAGCCCTATCCGTTGGGTACGCCCAAATAGATCAACCAGTCCTGTGGCCGGTCGCTAATGGCTCGCCAGCAGACGGCTCCGTCGGGGAAAGGGAGTTAAGCGACTTAAGATTTGAGCTTCAGATTAGTTCAGATATCGCTTCCTTACCTGCCGGTAACCACCCCGCAGCGGCAATCAACTCGCTTACGGTAGCTGTGATCGAGACATCATGTGTTCAGTTGTCAAGTGTAAGCCCAGGCGGGCCTGGCCGGTAGCTTTGCTAAGCGGTTGCTGACCAGTTTAGCTATCTTCTTACAATTAACCACAATACAAGTCATCAGCACCGGAATGCTAACTTTGGCCAGACCCCAGTACCGAGCTTGGCTTAACCCGTGATACTTCTTTTGTTCAGCAAAGCAGAAAGCCGAACAGGGGTGCCGTGAGGGCCGACCCAGACGCGCAAGTCCGGATACTTGGCCTGCATGTAGTCTGAAAAGAGCCGTGGATCCTCGGAGTTCGATGCAAACATCTCATAGTGTGCGGGAGCGGTGAGGCGTGGCCGTATCGCGCCGGCGAGGTCAGCAGCTTCCTGGTACGTCATATTGCCAATGCAGCCTCTCGCAAAACGCTCGGCGTCGCGTCCATTGATCGGAAGAAAGGCCATATCCACATTTGTCTGTTTCAGCCTCGTCTCGAGCCCTTCGTAGCGGAGTGTGTCGCCAGAATGGTATATGGAAACCCCGCCTGAGCTAACAATGAATCCGAGATATGGATACCCGGTTATTTCATCGCGGTCGAAGAATTCGTGTGCAGAGGGGATGGCAGTGACGCGCATACCGGCCGATTCCTTCGTCTCCTCGGCGTCGATCGGAACGATGCGCTCCGGCGAAATGCCCAGCCCCTCGAGAACGGGTTTTGTCGCCTTCGGCACCAGGAACCATGCCTGCGGACTTGCCGCGGCAATGCCGCGGAGTGATGGGCGGTCTATGTGGTCGCCATGATCGTGCGAGCCAAAGACAACTGTCGCATTCGTTACCTGCTTTGGCAGCAGCAACGGAGGTACCTGCCGGTGGGGATCCTCGCTCAGGTACGGGTCGAAGTAGAGCGTGGCACAAGATGTCTTGACTATGAACGAGTGCTGGCCCAGCCACCAGAATACTGCATCGCTGCTCTGCACTTCGGTCGCATCAATTTCCGTGATGAGTGCATGTCCGGTCTTCATTCCTGCGGCAGATTCATTTTCTGAATCTCCTCCTGTGATACCAGCACCAGCGGGTCCCACGAAGGCCGCCCGTTGTCGGAGCAGTAACAGTCACTGACTAAGTCGGAGACAAAACTAAAATCTACTGCCGCTGCCAGTTGGCGTAACGGGTGGTCAGCGGGGATTAAGTCTTCATAGATCATGCCAAAGAAGCTGGCTTGCCGGGTATGTTCACCTTGCATCATACTCATTAAGGGCGGTGCATAGGGCTACATAATTGCGAAAGCTTTTTCGCCAATCGGCACTGCCGTAACAGCTGTCCAATCGTTCAGCTATATCACTGCCAGCCGCCTAGCCAGACGTATATGGGCACAATGCAGTTTCTTTGTGCGTGATTGCGGATATTGCTGTCGCTTTTCGATCGATTCCCATTTAATGCCCAATTCAATGTGTGATCACAGCAGATGTTTCAGGTCCTTCAGCACGTCCTCCAACACGTTCAAAACGGTATCCATATCTTCTCGCGTATGTTGAATACAATAGCCGTGATGAACCGCGCTACCGCCGTAGTCGTGGAAGTACACACCACGTTCCCACCAGCCTTTGATGAGATTGAGCATTAGCTCCTTACTGTGGCAAAAAGTGTCTTCATAGCGTAGCGCCGGGGTGCGTCTACCCAGAAGGATACTGAACCGTGCGCCGTGATGCGGGACGATCATATTCAGATTGTGCATCTTGATGATGCGGTCCATGCCCTCATGAAAACGTGTCTCCAGTTCCTGTAGATGAGCATAGAACTCAGGTTTGCCAGCCTCATTGACAAAGGCCAGCCCAGCTAGAATAGGGACAAGGTGCGCATTGAAGGTGCCACTGTGCTGTACGGGTCCGGCGGGCTGGAACATATCCATGATTTCCGCCTTGCCGCAGAAGGCTGACAGCGGCAGTCCGCCACCCAGTGCTTTCCCGATAGTACACACATCGGGAATAACGCCGAAATCTTCCTGCGCACCGCCCCTTGATTTTCTGAAAGCTGACTGGATCTCATCAAAGAAAAGGATGATACCTGCCTCTTTGGTCAACTGACGCAGCAGTTCGAGATATCCGGGCTGAGGCTTGATGCAGCCGCAGTTGTAATTGACGGGCTCCAGGATGACCAGGGCCGTTTCGTCACCATGCTCCGAGATGGCTTCCGTGAGGAGTTCAGGATCGTTGTAGGGGATGGGAATAACAAACTCCGCGAATTCTTCCGGGATGCCGGCTGATTCGATATAGGGTTTGCTGCGGTTATCCGCAACAGTTGCAGCAGGGGGGTGGCCACCGATGTAGATAAGCTCGTGGTAGCCGTGAAAGTGCCCTTCAAAGCGGATAATTTTCTCCCGGCCGGTGTAAGCGCGGCAGGCACGAATTAGGTGGAGGGTAGCTTCGGAGCCAGATGAACAGAACCGAACCCTTTCCGCACAGGGAATGCACTCACAAATCTTTCTGGCCAGTTGTTCATGGTATTCAGTTTCAAATGAGTTGACGTAGCCGAGTCCTATCGCCTGGCGCAAGGCCTCGTCAATAGCTGGGTGCGCATGGCCCAACAAAGCCGCACCATGGGCGCAACACATATCAATGTATTCACGCCCTTCAATGTCCCACACCCGGCTTCCTTTTCCGCGCGAGGCGTAAAGGGGTGTTCCCAGCGCTTGGTTCACGCGTACCGAAGAGTTGACTCCCCCCGGGATTACTTGCTGAGCCAGACGATACTGCTCCTGTAAGGTTCTCAGTTAAGTTCTCCTTTTTTCAATGGCGTTGTTGCCAGGCCTGCAGGAATCCCTGCCGGCCCTTCTCAATCACTTGGGCTGGATCGGCCCGCCAGAGCGAGTCCGGCAGATTTTCATCAGAGAAGATCTCAAGACAGTACGCCCCGGAATATCCGGTCCGTTCAATCGCCCCAAGGAGCGCGGGCAGGTCAATCATCCCCTCACCGGGCAGCGCCCGATCCTGCAAGGTCCGGGGCTCACCAACCGGCCAGTCGCAAATATGCACACCAAAGATTTGATCACCCAACTGCGCGATCCGTTCGGCAATGTGCGGCTCGCGCCAGACGTGCCAGATATCCAAGGCCAGACCGAAATTATCTCGGTTGACGTCCT
Organism: bacterium; assembly: GCA_030602615.1. Taxonomy (GTDB): domain Bacteria; phylum Armatimonadota; class Zipacnadia; order Zipacnadales; family Zipacnadaceae; genus JALGTD01. The sequence continues at coordinate 21,969 of JAUVZM010000037.1, read as the reverse complement.
CAATCAATTGCAGCGCTTCATCGAGCGTGCAGATGAACGAGAAGGCATTCATGAGGATCGGGCTCAAGGGTTCAAACATAATCCGTACGCCTCGATCAGCAGCATAATCAGCCAACTGCGGGTACAATTTGCGAGCCGTCTGATGGGCAACATGAAAGTTATACGCCGGTGCTTTTCCACCGCCTGCCACCAGCGCGATCTCCTGGTCAGGAAAACACTGGGAAAACAGGTCTATGGTCTGGCGATACCGGGTCATACGTGCCTCGGGGTCTTGGGGAACTTCATCCGCGTCCATGTCCATAATGTGTGGGAAGAGGGAAAGCATTCGCGGCTGCACGCTGGTGACCTGCAGACCACTGGCGGCAAGTTCCGCCAATTGCTCACGCGCCTTGCCTGGATCGTCGGCCAGCTTCTCCTCGCACACCTCAATCCCCAGCACACCTAGCTCTTGGTAAAGAGCCACATCCTGCTCAAAGCTCAAGGGATAGGTCGTATATTGGCTGACTGAGAACATGGGTAAATCATTAGGCACTTTTTCTCTGTGTGCACTCATTGGCTTATTCCTCCCAGGCACCGCCTTCCACAAAGCCCTTGGGAAACGGTGAATTGACCATGACTGTAACGCCCCCATCAATTCCCAGTATCTGACCTGTAATAAAGCTGGCATCATCGCAGCATAGGTGGATGGCGCTGGGCACAACATCTTCCACTTGTCCCGGGCGGTGCAGCGGTATTCTCGCACAAACGTCTTCATACGTAGGATCATCCACGTCAAAAGGCTCACGCTCAACTACGATCCACCCCAGCCGCAACGCATTCACGCGAATGTTCCTTTCACTAAATTCGATAGCCAGGTTACAGGTCAGGGCCTCCACACCGGCTTTACTGGCCGCATATACCGAGAAGTTGTAGGTTGTCACCCGAGCGTGGATAGAGGAGATGTTCAGTATCGCCCCTCCCGGCGGCATGAGTGAAAGTGCCTGCTTACAACAGAGGAAAATGCTCTTGAGATTGGTGGCAATGATGCGGTCCCAATCCTCCTCCGTCGTGGCTTCAAAGGGCTTTTTGGGTGTAATACCCGCGTTGTTGACCAGGATGTCAAGCCGGCCATACTCGCACTTAATATCCTCGAATAGCCGAGCCACGTCCTCGGCCAGCCCCACATCAGCCCGGACGACCAAGGCTTTTCGTCCGCTCGTCCTAACTGCCTGGGCGATTCTCTGCGCTCCCGCTTCGTTGCTGCGATAGTTGATGATGACATCCGCACCGGCGGCGGCCATGCCTTGGGCAATAGCGGCACCGATGCCTGACGAGGAGCCGGTCACCAAGGCCACCTTGTCTCTGAGCTTCATGGGATCACTCCTGGTATCTTCTATCACTGCTTTTGGTCCATTCTACACTCCGCCAGTCCTCGATCATATCCAGCGGCCAGATCGGCCGACTAATCTTCTTGTACGGCATCTCGGCAAGTCGGGGCGAGGCACAACCCGGACACGCAGAGAGCACGATGCCCGCGGCAAAGGGCTCGAACTCGGCCCGGAAACCGGCTGGCGATTTCACGACCACAATCTTAAAATCCTGGGGCTCCAATCCCACGCAGCGGTACATCATCGGTGTACTTCCTGGGCCGGTCTTTTCCACCAAAAGCAAGGTGACGTTGCCTGTCCGAACGGCGGCGCTGTCGCCCATGTCAATGGGCAGGTTGTCGCCACCATGACCGGACAGAACATATCGGGCAGGCTGCAATGACAGCACCTCACCGCTGATGGGCAGGGGCTGGGAGAATACGTGATCGCGTTTGCCTCCGACCGCAAACTGGAAGGCCTCTCCTACCCCGACTGCCTGGGCATAGGCAACTGCTTGTGGATCGACCATAATCAGCAAAGCGCCGCCCGGGATATCTCGTTTGAGCATCTCGCACAGCAAGTGGACGCTGTCACCCGGTGCGCCGGAATTCGTGGCATCAGCGCCGTCCGCGATCACCACCGGCTGGCCCTTGCAGGCCAGTGCCGCAGCTACGCTTTGCTCTGCGTCTAAGAACTCGAAGGTCATCTGCTCACGGCGCTGCCAGTACATCTGGGCCAACTCTTCCGCCAGCTCGCGGGCCAGGACGGATTTTCCCTCTGTGAACACTACGATCGCAGATGCAAGCTCAGGGGCATCCACCCACGGCTGGACCATGAGTATTGAGGCGCTGAGGACGTCAGGACACGACTCCACTTCCTCCAACCGCGCAAAGACCGGCGCCAGGACCGGACCCGTGGTGTAGTTTACCTCGCCAGTGATCAGCATCGGCAGGCGAATCGCTGCTACTGCCGGTTTGGCCCCTGCCAGGATTCGCTCCAAAACGTGGGCCGCTAGCTCTCCGGTTTGCAAACGGTCCAAATGTGGATTTGTATGGTAAGCCACCAGGGCGTCAGCAACTCGGCCCATTCTAGGCGTCCAATAGGCGTGGCAGTCAAGTGTCGCCACCAGGGGCACGTCAGGGCCCACCGTTTGTCGTACCTGTTCAAGCAGGAACCCATCCACATCTGCCTCATCCTCGGCCACAAGCGCGCCGTGCAGCGAGAACAGGACCCCGTCTAACTGCCCCACTGCGTCCAGTTGTTCACGAAGGGCACAACAGAGCCACTGTTTTGTCTCTTTTGATATGGAGCCTCCAGGCCAGGCTTGAGCCAGCACCAGCCCCACAGGCTCAACCAGTTCTCGCCAGGCCTTCAGGCCTCTCAGGAAACCGCCGACTTCCTCTCCTGTTCCGAATTTGGCCAGCGCCTCTTCTCCACTTCCCATACCAAACGCCTCAAAGTCAGCCCTGGTCGTCAAGACCGGATTGAAGCTGTTTGACTCTTGCCATACCTGGAGGATGCCGATGCGTTTCATATTTAAGCGCCCTGATACTTAAACCGCATACTTTTGAGGAAATCCACCGAGGCCTTCATCTCGTCCATACCGTTGACGCCATCCTCGATGGAAATCCAGCCGCCAAAGCCCACGCTGACAAGCCGGGCAAAGATGGCCTCATAGTCGTTCAGTCCCTGTCCCGTTACGCCGTGAACCAGTTTCTGGGGATACCCTAACGTTCCGTCGGCCTGTCGTAAATCCTCCAGAGACGTGCCCGGCAGCAAGTAACGGTCACTGGCATGCATAGTCATGACGCGCGGCAGAACAGCATCGAGCAGAGCAACGGGGTCGTCGCCCGCAACCAACGCGTTGGAGGGATCATATTGAACGCCGAAATGCGGCGAAGCAATGCGATTCACGATAGCCAGGAAAACCTCTTTCTTCTGAGCGAACTCTCGGTACTGGCAGTAGCTGTCCTTGTAGTGATTCTCGATGACAAGTTTTACCCCACAGCTTTCGGCGGCGGGCAAACAGGCTGCAATGCATTCCACCACCCACTCGGTGCCCTGCTCAATTGCAACCTCCGGTCGAGCTTGTCCGGAAAGCGTGCGGCAGAATTCCCCACCGAGTTCCGCCGTTACCTGGATCATCTCTATCTGCTTGTCGATCTCCTGCCGACGCACACCGGGATCGGGGACAGTAAAGTCGGGAGCATAGCACATCATCGGCATGCACATACCCAGGGCTTCGATGTGGCCCCGTACGCGGCTCAGGTATTTCGCGTCATGTGATTTGAGAAAGCGTGAATACAACTCCAGTCCTTCACACTCAAGTTGCACTGACAACTCGATCCATTCGAATAGGTCCATGCGACCTTCGGAGATATCTTCTATCCAACATTTGGGCAAAGCACTGATTTTTATCATGCTGTTGTTTTCCGTGCCTTTCTGACCACTTCTCGCCAAATTGCTCTCGTCTTCATCGCTGCCGGTCAAGCGCGGGCTGCATATTTTTGAGAGGTCCTGCCTGGACCTCGCACAGCCGGTCGGCCTCCCACACTAACCACACCTGCGTGCCAAGTAACAATACAAACGCGATCAGAGGCCAATTCACGGCTTCATTGATGGATATTACAAGCCCCTGCGGCATTGCCGCCACGTACATTAGATTCGGCAAAGTCCATAGCATCCCCCACAGCAAACCCATGGTCCCCGACCTAACCAGCTTGAACCAACAGAGGTAATCAACAAAGACCACTAAGCTAATCCATCGAACAGCAGAAAGAGCGTTGAGATCGTCTGAGCTGGGAGTCCAGCTATATACCATCTCCCACTGCGTCCAGCCAGCCAACTTTCGGCCACAGCTGATACCTGGTCAAGACCACGTCGGCCAGCTCCTTCATGCTCTTCTCGACCCGCTGCGTCAGATGAAAGCTCTTGCCCGTCTTGAGAGGACTTCCCATGACCGCCAGTACCTTCACGTTCGGCTCCTTCTTTCGGACTGCCTCGTCCCCTCCCCGCAACAACTAGTCGGCCGCCTCGCGATCCGCCATCGTGAAGAAATTGCTCAGGACCTGGCGGCCGTCGGGGTAGTCGTCGGTATATAGCTCCGGGTGAAACTGCACTCCGTATATGGTCCGCTGCTGATGGCGTATCGCCTGAAGATGGCAGTTGTCATTGCTGGCTAGCAGCCGGAAATCAGCGGGAAGCTGCTTGGCCTCGCAGTAGTGAGACTGCCGTACGTAGATTACCTCGGGCAGCCTGGCAAAGAGCGGGTCGGGGTGAATCACTCGCACCGGCTGCACGCCCACTTCCACGAAATAGCCCGGATGGTATTCCGGATCCCAGTCCGGCTCGCCGGGCTGGAGTCGGCGCATCGGCTCATCACAGAAACTCGCCACGCGCCGGAAATCCTGGACGAAAGCGTGCGCCAGGAGCTGATGGCCCCCGCAGATACCCAGTACCGGCAACTCCGTGGTGTGGAGCAGGTCGTAAAGCCCATATAGCTCCGTCACATCCATCTCCTCCCATTTGTGCCTAAATCCGCTGATGACTATCGCTCGGAAGGGATAGCGGTCCACCGCCTCCGGTGTTACCCAGGGATAGCGCATCATCAGGCAGGGCCAGCCGGACACCTGTTCAAGGCGCAGCTTGCGCCCGAACAGCGACTCGCCCCCATACTGTGGATAGTCCTCACTTGATTTTGCCATCGCCACATACAGAACCATTTGGGCACCTCGGGCATCTATCAGTAGGGTTGACCACATAGAGCGGCTAAGCAATCGGGAAAACTTGGTGAGCTTCCCTGGAACGGCGTTTAATCGATATCGGCGAGGTCATCGCACGTAACGGACCCCTTGGTGCTGTCGGGATTCCGGTCAACCCTGGCCTCTTACCTCCTCCCGGGCTGGTGTTGAGCCCTGCGAGGCCTGCGCCAACACCTCTTGGTCCACCTTTATGTCAATGTGGCCCCAATAAGCGTCATATTGACCAATGATATCAAGTAAGACTGCGCGGTCCGCAGGACGATAGTCCACGTCCACCGACTCACGGAGGATATCCAGAACCTGCGGGCACAAGGACAGGTCTACCATGCATAGCACTCGGGGTCGGCCCTTTGTTTGCTTCGGCGGCATTGATTCACCACCATTGAGGCGACATTGCCTAGCTACGTTCATACCGGGAGTAACATTGTTTAATTCATTATTCATTCAGCAGTTCCGATATGGGCACAGCATGTATTGGTGCGCCATTTCCCATACGGCTCCTTGGTATCTGTGGAGACTGTTCCGAAAGTCATTTTTGTGACTTGGCCCGCGGGTCCAGGATAGTAATGCCCCCATCACCCAGGTAGGCCGTCACGGGGCTGCCTTTGCCGGCCTGGGTGTACTCCCAGTTCTTCAGGGTAACCTGCTCCGCGGCATCGAGCAGTGCTATGGTCGAGCGCTGAGAGGCCACATTCGGATAGTCCGGTGCCACCTCGTCCAGACTATGGCCTAAAAAGCGCCGCCGCAGAATCGCTGTCATTCCCGCCACGACACTCTCCTTACCGTAGCCCTTCAACTCATCGAACCGCTCGTAGTTGGGCACCAGACTGGTGAACAGCGGGTTAGTGGTACGGCTGCCCTGGCCCAAAATGCAGTAGCGCAAGCCCCGGTCCTGTTGATCCATGAAAGCGTGGCCTCGGGTACCGAAGACCTTAATCTCCTGATTGACATTGCCCTCGAAATCCGGCGGGTTAATCCATGCACTGACGTACAGACCTTCCATCTCGTTGTCATACGTTACCTTCACCTGCATGGTATCAAACGTGTCAATTGGCTTGGGCTCGCCGCTGTCCGGGTCGGTCCAATTTACCAGCAGCTTCTTCTGGCCGGTAGCGTGCAGCGATACTGGCGATACGCCCAGGTAGTAGTGCACCATATCGGTCCAGTGGCATCCCACATAGCTGAAAGGATTGCTGCGCGCCGCCCACTTGAATATCTCGGTGGAGACTTCCAGCGGCTCTTCCAGCACAGCCCTCACATAGTTGACTTCCCCCATCTGCGGTACCAGTTCCCGGAAAAGCTTCACATTCATCGGGTCATAGCGCTTGTGCATATCTGTGCTGGCTACGAGCCCCGCTGCTTGCGCCGTGTGAGCGATCTCGTCCAGGTGCCTCAGCTTCAGGCACAGCGGCTTTTCCGAGATTACGTCGAGGCCGTTGTTCAGAGCACACATGATGGGGGCATAGTGGAGGTCGTCAGGTGTTACCACCACCAGCACATCAGGCGCGGTCTCAGCGATAATCTGTTCCCAGACAGTTTCACCATAATATGGCTTGATCTGGCTGCTCGGCACACCCTCCTTATACCACTGGGCAATTTTTCCGGCCGTGCTCCGCACCGGCGAGTGGGTGCCGATAGCGACAAACTCAATATGAATGTCGGCTAGCTCACGCGCATATCTGCTCTGCCCGATGCTACCCATATAGGGGGCTAGGCCATACCGCTCAAAGTCCATAAGGGTATGCCCAATCACCTCGCGAAAGAACATGCCGCCGCCCACGACGGCCACGCGAACGGTGCGGTTGCTACTCATAGTTGACTCACGCTTTCAGCCTGAATAGTTCGGCCGCCGTCCCGCCCATGATCGCAGTCCGGTCCGCTTTGCTCATCTGCAGTGTCTCCATCACCCGCTGGTAGTCACTCAGCACGTCCTCCATTAGCCCAACGCTCACATCGGTGCCGAACACAAGCTTCTGGTAGGGAGGCAGCTCATGCCCCATCTTTCCGTATTGCTCGTTGGCTGCCCACCAGAACACTTCGCCGATAAACTCCGGGGGCTTCTTCTTGAGCGTGGAGCCAGTCAGGTCGAAGAAGATGTTAGGGTGCATCCGGGCCAGCTCGCTGGCGACATGATAGTCCGGATTCCCCAGGTGGGCGCCGATGATGGGCAACTCCGGGAAGCGGCGTGCGATGCGGTCCAGAAAGATCGCCTGCATCCTGGCCATTGACACATCCATCAGTCTGTCCTGGGGCGCTTTGCGCGACACTATACCCAGATGAAAAAGCGCTGGCATCTTGTACAGTTCGCACCGGCCATAGATGTCCATGAACTCGTCATCGTCATAGTTCTTCAGAGGCCAGATGAACTTGACACCCTGGCAGCCAGTCGCCTTAAGATCATCAACCGTGCGCGGGCTGTCCTCACCCAGGCGTACAAATCCTAGGCCGGTGAGAAAATCACCGTGCTGGCGAATCGCCTCCACTAACTGCTCGTTGCCGGCCCATGGGGGTCCATTCAGAGCTCCAACGGCGACTCGGTCTATTCCCAGTCGCTGGCACTCGGTACGCAGCTTCTCGACGTACGGCTCCCACTCAGCGGGTAGGTGATGATGCGCGTCAATAATCACAGCAGATCACGAACTCTCCAATTTAGCATTTTCCGTCGCCGCAATTTCGACTCTTCTTGGCTCTTTGATTGTGATTTCGCCCTGCCCGCCCATTTCCCATTCGTCATAGAACTCGCCATGGGCGCAACGAGGAACAAGCTATTTAGCCATTCCTTCCCCCCCGGTTAAAAGCTGCCACTTTGTGGACCAAATCTATGAATTCGGCTCCCCCGCGCAGCGCCTGGCAATCCCCGCTGGAGCGCTAGATGTCGGCTATCCCGGCTCACGCGCCCCGACGAGAGTCCGCCACTCAGAGTTGGTCGAAGTAGCGAGTCTGTTCCCAGTCCGTTACTGCTCGGCGGAACGCTCCTGCCTCCAGACGGGCCGTGTGCACATAGAAGGCTATAACCTCGTCGCCGAAAGCTGCCCGACCCAGTTCGCTGGCGTCCAGCAGGTCGGTCGCTTCCTCGAGGGATTCCGGCACCCGGGGTAAGTCTTCACCGGTGTAGGCATCGCCCCGATAGGGCTCGCCACAGTCCAGGCGCTCCTCAACGCCGCGCATCCCGGCCGCCAGTGTTGCGGCGAAGGCCAGGTACGGATTGGCATCGCCGCCCGGCACACGGTTCTCAATGCGCAGCGATTCACCGTGGCCAACCACCCGGAAACCGACAGTCCGGTTGTCGTGGGCCCATACCAGCCGCGTCGGCGCCCACGACCCGGCCTGGTAGCGCTTGTATGAGTTGACGGTGGGGGCAAGAAAGTACGTCAGCTCGCGGCTGTACTTGAGCACCCCCCCCAGGAAGTGCCGGAAGAGATCGCTCCCTCCCTGCCGCTCCTCATTCCAGAACAGGTTATTCTCGCCTTCCGCATCCCACAAGCTGCTGTGCACGTGGAAGCTGCTGCCGGGCTGGTCAGCCACCCACTTGGGCATGAAGGTCATGGACCGTCCCTGCTGGGTCGCAATCTCCTTGGCTCCGGTCTTGTAGATGACGTGCCGGTCGGCCATTTCAGTCACCTCGGCGTAGGCGAGGTTGACCTCATGCTGACACTTGCCCGCCTCTCCCTTGCTGCACTCGACCGTGATCCCGGCGGCGCTCATCTCGTTTCTGAGTCTCCGCAGCACGTCCTCATCGCGGCCAGGCTGGAGGATGTGATAGTCAATGGGGTAGTCGGCGGCTTGTCTGGTGGCCAATAATTCCCTCTGGGCGATGTCACGGTAGCTTCCCTCGAACAGGAAGAACTCCAACTCCGAGCCCATGCACGCCGTTAAGCCGCGCTCTGCCAGCTTCGCTACCTGCCGTGCGAGCACCCGGCGCGGGGCCTCCTCCACGGCTGTCCCGTCTTTGTGCGTCAAGTCGCACAGAACGACAGCGGTCCCCTGCAGCCACGGCATAGGGCGGAGGGACCGCAGGTCCACCTCCGCGGAGAAGTCACCGTAGCCCTGCTCCCAGCTGGCCAGCTCATACCCAGGCAGCGGCTCCATGTCGATGCCAGACGTCAGCAGGTAATTGCACGTCTCCATACCGGAGTGGACGACGTGGTTCGTGAAGTGGTCATGCGTCATTCGCTTACCCAGCAAGCGTCCGTAGACATCCGGAAAAGCTACGATGACGGTGTCTATGCTCTCGGGGTCGAACCAGGCCGGCTGCCACGACTCGTCCCTGTCTGGATCGCTCATGTCAAGTCCTCGTCCGTCACCGACACGAAAATGTTCTTCAGCTCCGTGTATAGACACATGGCTTCCCTGCCCAGGTCCCGCCCGAAGCCGCTGTGTTTGAGTCCGCCGAAGGGGGCCTCAAGGTGCACACTGCTGTTTGTATTCACACTCAGAACGCCGCTCTCGACCGCGCGTGCCACACGCAGCGCGCGCGTCAGGTCGCGGGTCCATACTGAGCCCGACAGGCCGTACTCCGTATCGTTCGCCAGCGCAACGGCCTCCGCTTCGTCGTGGAATGGGATGACGCACGCAACGGGCCCGAATATCTCCTCCTGGCAGACGCGCGACGAGGAGGGCAGGCCATCTATGATGGTGGGGGCAAGGTAGTACCCGGTCTCGAACGGTCGCTCGCCTCCGCAGAGGAGGCGTCCGCCTTCGTCGCGAGCCAATGCGATGTACTGTTCGACACGCTCGCGTTGGCCGGCCGAGATCATCGGGCCAACCTGAGTCGATTCATCGAGAGGGTCGCCGACGACGAGCCCCCGGGTCGCCTCCACAAAGGCCTCCATGAAACTGTCGTAGATGGGTTCCTCTACCAACACTCGGCTTCGAGCACAGCAATCCTGGCCCGTGTTGCCGAACACCGCCATCGGCGCCGCCGCCGCGGCCGCCTCAACGTCAGCGTCGGCGAAGATGATGTTCGGGCTCTTGCCGCCCAACTCCAGCGAAACCCGCTTGATGTCCGGAGCAGCGACCTGCAGGATGTGCGCTCCCGTCGCGGTTTCCCCGGTGAAGGCGATCTTCCCTACGAGCGGGTGAGCGACCAGTGTATCGCCGATCTCGCTCCCGCGCCCCGCGACCACTTGCAGGACGCCCGCCGGCACGCCCGCCTCCATGGCTAGCCCGCCGAGGGCTAGCGCCGTCAGTGGTGTGAGGCTGGCAGGCTTAAGAATGACGGCGTTGCCCGTCGCCAGTGCGGGGGCCACCTTCCAGCACGCCATGGGGAAGGGGAAGTTCCACGGGACGATGGCGACCACCACGCCAATGGGCACGCGCAGTGTGTAGTCGAAGCCTTGGGCCGCTACGGGCAGCGTCTCGCCGCCGAATCGGCTGATGCCACCGGCGTAGTATTCTAGGCAACTCGCACCGCCCAGGATCTCGTCACGTGCGTCACCGATGGGCTTGCCTACATTGTGCGACTCCAACCCCGCCAGGTCCTCGGCGTTTTCGCGGATGAGCGCCGCCAGGCGGTACATCACCGTCGCGCGGTCGCGTGGCGAGACCATTGCCCAATCGGCTTTGCGGAACGCTCGCGCCGCCACCGACACGGCCTCCTCTATCTCCTGAGGTCCTGCCGCGGGTACTTGATGCCACCGCTGCTCCGTCACCGGATCCACAAGCGCCAGGGTTCCCCCTGTAGCTTCCTTTCGCCAACAGCCATCGATAAGCAACGCATTGGGCACATCGAGCATTACCATGCCTCCTCATAGAGTCTGAGCATATCTGACTCAGTACACTGTCTAGGATTGGTCAGGTGACATCCATCTTCTATAGCCTTGGCGGCCAACTGGGGCAAACCCTCAGAGGGGACACCCAGGTCGCGAAGACGTTGTCTGGTATCTAGCGAGTGGTTGAACTCGTCAAGGAAGTCAGCAACCTGCGCGGCTGGATCTTCCCCCCCATCGAGCCCCAGCGCCGAGGCTACGCGTGAGTACTGGGCGCTATCCTTCTCACCGTTGAAGCGAACTACCAACGGCAGCATGATGGCGTTGGCCAAACCGTGTTGGATCCCAAAATCGGTGGACAACGGATGGGACAGCGAGTGCGCAGCTCCGAGGTCTTTCTGGAAGGCTACGGCCCCCATCGACGCGGCGATTTGCATCCTGCCACGGGCTTCGAGGTCCCCTCCGTCCGCGAAGGCTCGCGGCAGGAAGATGCGCACCAGCCGGATCGCCTCCAGGGCGATCGCATCACACATAGGATGGAACATCGGACATACGTAGGATTCCACGCCATGCGACATAGCGTCCATCCCCGTGGACGCCGTGAGAGCCGGGGGTAGGCCCACCGTAAGCTCCGGGTCGAGCACGGCCAGGTCAGCCAGGAACGGCTGTCCGCCGAACACCGCCTTTCGGCCCCACGCCGGAATGGTAATGACGCTGCTGCGCCCCACCTCACTACCGGTGCCCGCCGTCGTCGGGATCGCACAAAACGGAGCTAGTCGCGGAGGAATGTCGCTGGACGACGCCTCCATCAGGGTTAGCTCAGGGCAAGCGACCTTCAGCCGGGTCACTTTCGCCACATCCAGGGCGCTGCCGCCGCCCACCCCTACCACGCCATCGCAGCCGCCCGCCTCGTACGCACCGAATGCGCCCTCCACGTCCCCCTCCAATGGGTTCGGTCGTACGCCGGTGAACTGGACATAGGCGCCAGGCCATACGCGATCCATCTCTTCGGCCACTAGCCGGAATGCCTCGGTGGCCGGCATCCCGGCATCGGTGACGAGCAGTGGCCGAGCGACCTCGTGCTGCTCGGCAAACTCGCTGAGCACTGAACGCGCGCCGACGCCGAAGCGTATCTGTGTTGGAAAAGTGAAGCTCGATATCTCTGACATTCGAAGTACCGCCGATTTCGGCTTGAGCCGGGATTCCCTATTAAGACTGTTGCAATATCTACCCGCACATTCTAACGTGGGGGGGGGATTGAAGTCAAGGAGGTGTTGTGCTAGAATTGTCGGTGTACTTGAACATTATCCTGTAGCAATGGTGATTGGCTTTATGCAAGGTGACTTTGCCGTCGGATGGATGCCGAAATTCTCAGGCCGAGGCTAAAGTACCGGCTGCTGTGCACATCGAAGCTGCCCACCACTGCGCCTGGAGCACAACGAGATTGCCCACCTCGGCAGATGGAGCATTGAGTTGCCCCCGGACTATCAGAACAACGAGATTGTTGGCAAGTGCATTTATTGCATAATAACTAGCTTACGAGCTCCGCTGTAGGCCTATCAAGCATCACTTGAGACCTGCACGCAAGCGGACGTCGCGATCAGACTTGGCGGTGGCTCTATCCGGGCAGAAGCCTAAAAGCCTTTCCTGTAACGAAGCCCACCACTATCCAGATCGCGCCAGCTATGGCATCCCCGACGATCAGTCCCAGGAAGAAGGGGCGCACCTGGCGATAGGCCTTATACCCGCCCCAGTGCATAATTGCCACCTTAATCAGCCAGCCCAGAAAGATAGCAAACCACATAGTACGCATTGGAAAGCCCGAGCCAATAATGAAGCCGATCGGATGTAGCGCAAACCAACTGCAGTGAGTTCGCAGCCACATCAGAGCCAATATCAACAGCGCACCGGCCCCGAAGTGACTCACATAGCGGACCTGAGGCTGGATGGGATTGGCCGGCAGAGCCGCTGCCCACTTAAAGTGTAATTGGGGGGCGATCAGGTATGTGTAAGTACTGGGCAGAGCTACTCCACCGCCGTGGGTGTACGGCAACCAGATGGCCACAATCAGCGCCACAAAGAAAGCCAAGAGGATAGCCCCGCCGCAGGCCCGCAGCAACGAGCCGCGATGAAGATCAACCGGATCGCTCATTTTATAGGAATTCAGCAGCGAGGGCAGCAGGTATTCACGTAAGTCCATGCGGAAGATGCCTTCGTTCCACATATTGATCAGCAGACTACGCAGTGGCCAGGCGCGGCTGCCGGTCAGGCTGGCCGCAATCTCCGTGGTAGAAAATGTCGGCTGCACAAAAATCAACCCGCCCTGACAGACCATCCAGGCCAGAGTGATAAAGACGGCAATGCCCACGCCCACACTGACGAGTGCCAGCAGCAGGCTACCCCCAAAGTAGTACAGCCAGCCGACCATCACAATCACGGATCCCACAATTAGCCACGCACAGGTGCGGTAACTGACAGGTTCATCGCTGTCGTCTACCTCGGGGTCACCAACCAGGCCCTTACGGAACACCTGGGAGAAATGAGGCTTCCCCAGCCAAACAAACCATATCGCAAGCGCTATGGTGGCTCCTGACTCTTCCAGCGAAGACCACACGTATTGGCTGAAGGCGCCGGCTCCCGGACCGCCCATCGGCACCCCCAGCCAGCCCAATGTCACTGCCTGCAGCTTAAACAGCAGGTGGAAGAACCACAGGCTAAAGCCCACCTCGGAGGTCAGCAGGTAAGCAAACCCCGTCGCCAGCGGGTAGAGAAACAGCCATATACCGCCACTGTACGACCAGGGCGACTCCTCGAAGACAATGCTCCAGCCTGTTTCCAGCTGTGGGATGCCGGGATAGAACTGGTGCAAACCGCGTAAGCTGTGAACGACCACTAATATAGCTACAGCCACCCATACCTGCTTGCTGCGTAAAAACTTGTTGATCAGCCGTCCGCCCTCAGGACGACAGGCCACCTCAATCGGCACTTGCACCAGCGGAAAGATGAATCGCTCCTGTTCAACCCATCGCCGCCGCAGCAGCACCGACAGACCGATCATCAGAGCAAACAGAGCAAACGCATATATGCCCCACACCGCCACTGGCCCCGCCCATGCCCCCCAAGGAATGGAGGCCCCCACCGGCAGCCCCTCCCAGAAGCCGGTTGTTGCCTGCTGATCCGCCACCAGTAACTGCGGGGGAATCTTGCCAGCGAAGACCTCTTTCCAGTTATTCTCCGCCGATGCAAAGTAGTTGAACCCCACCATGTCGGGAACAAAGTAGCGCATCAGACCCGAGGAAGGAATGCCGGAGGGAACAGCAATCAGCGCCCAAATGGCGATCAACTGGGCGGGGGCCAGAGCTAAACGAGGCGCTAGCTTGCGCAGGACGACATTTACCAGCACTGTGAGCACCAGCAGCACCGCGAAGGCGCCGATGGGAAAGTGGTTGCCAGCAAGGAAAGTCCCCGTCAGCAGGAAATCATTCAAAGGAGTGGCAGCAACCAGCACTGCGCTGGCCACCAAGCCAATCACCAAAGCAGCGAGAGTGATGCGCTCCCGCCGCTGGGGGGACTTGCCAAATCCGCCTGCCTGATCAGTAGCTCGTTTCATTCGGGATTACTCTATTACCGCATGGTATTGGCGTCTCCACTTTCGCTGACGCCCTGCGTGACGCCAATATTGCGATAGCGGCCCAGAGCCATACTGAGATTTCCCATATCGTCTGTTCCTCGGTTTAGCATTCTCTGTGTCCTGCACTGATTCCTCCTGCTGCGGATCATTTAGCCAACACAGCCCGAGATTGGAAGGCTTTTGAAGAAGATTCCGTCCGAATTGAACAAGTATGACAGCTCTGGGGCGATAGCAGAGACAGTCCTGCCTGGGCATAAGCAAAACTACCGATTCTTCGCCGCTCTAGGTCATGGTCACCCGGCACCAGGCGCTAAGGCCCAGATTCGTTCCAGAATCTGCACGAAGAGCTCCTTGGATACTGCCACTTCCGCTATCTGGAAGATTACTTGTCGGGCGTGGCGGACTACCTTGGCCCCAATCTTGATCAGCTTAACCTGGATGCTGCGCAGAGACCAGTGGCGTATACTCTCCGGCAGGGCTAACCGCCGCAAAAAGTTACCCGGGGTGTAGGCCAATACAAATAGGGCCAGGTGCACTTGATTGGCCACAAAGCGATGGCAGGATGGCGGTCCGCGCTCGCCAGTGCGTTCTAATCGCCGTTTTGCGCTGAGGTCGCTTCCTTGGCTTGTTTGATATGACCTACCCCAAGCATTCACGCGAACGGCGGTCGCCACAGGATGACCTTGTATTCACCGTTGATCTTCTTCACGAAGAGCCGCGTGCGGAGTTCCCGAGTCTGCCCGTCGTGCTCGGTCACTTTCACCACCGCCAGTACTACTATCCCCGGTTCCTCACTTGGCTGCTGGCGATACAGATGCCAGCCGTCACCGGATTGCGGGTTCTCGCGGTAGATGCTGAAGAAGCCCAGAGCCATGGGCGGCGGCTTGGGGCTGGCAAACCCATAGTCCGCCGTCAGTTGCCAGTCATCCCAGCGCCCGGGCTGGCGAGCGATCCATCCCTGCCAACGCCCGCGAATCTCCTCAACGGTAAACTTGCCCTTGACACCGTACTCCAGCCCCGCGCGGAAGTCGTAGTGCCGGGCGAACTCTTCGAAATCGCCGTCTCGCCACGCATCGCCTAGCGCAAGCACCGTCTTGACAATCTCTTGCTTTTCGCCTTCGTCCATGTATTCCCAGACGGGGTCAATCTCTTCCCACTGCTGCCAGAGACTGTGAGCACTGAAGACTGCGCCCCCGTCCATGGGAAGCTGGGCTTGCTGTGGCACTGGCGGTTCTACATTGTTGTATTCTATTGGCCAGATGTCGTACGTCCACTTCTTCCCACCATCGTGGTTATAGTAGGTCTGGAGTACGCCCACCAGCCGGCTCAGATCCGGGGTCAACAAATAGGTGAACTCACACATGCTGAATCGGTCGTCCAATTGTACAGGAGTGTCCTTTGCCTGCGACGACTTTGCTTCGACATGAAACACCCGCACAGTCTGCCCGTGCCACTGTTTCTGCGTCTCGGTGACGTTAAGAATGGTCAACGCTCCGATCTCACGCAACCAGCCCACTGTGGTCGAGTGTTGGCTAGTGAGGGCCGGTGGCAACGGCGTGTCCCCCAGATCGTGTCCATTTTCTTCAATCGGGATTGGTGTCGTCCACGATAGGTCGTATTCGTTCGTTCCCAGTTGATGAGTCCACGTGACATGGTCCCGTGGCCGGTTGAATCGGACTGTTCGCTCGCCGCTCACAAGATCGTGATGCTCAACATACATTGCGCCATCCGGGTACCGCCACAGCTCGCTTAGAAAGATAGCCGTTCCCGTGGCATCGAACATTCGCATCACCTGATGGGTCGGCTGCACTTTGGTCGCTGCCTCAACAACCGCGATTATGTCGATACTCCCTGGCCGCGAATGCAGGAGCCAGCCGAGTGCTAGCAGCACGCCAGCGCCTGCCACCAACCCCGCCAGTCGCCGGGTCCGCGCGTTCTGACGAGCGCCAGTGAGTCTGCGTGCCGGTAGCGACCTCATGATTGATTCTTCCAGGCTCCCTGCTGCCGGCCCTACCGAAGGCGTGGCCGTTTCCACCTGCCTGGTAATATCCGTCAGCGCCCGCCACTGTGCCTTGCACCTGAGACAGCTCACAATATGGTCGTCCAAGTGCTCTTGGTCGGCCCCCGTGGCATCACCAGCCAGAGTCATCTGCATCAGCCGCTTGGCTGCCTTGCACCTCATCTTAGCTCATCTCCCTTCATCTACTTGCAGTTCTCTCCGGACGTGGTCAAGCCCCCGATATAACCGAGTCCACACTGTGCTCTGCTTCCAGTCCAGAACCTCCGCAATCTCGCGGCCGCTCAAATCCTCCCAGAACCGCAGCACCACCGGCACGCGCAGCTTCTTGGGAAGCCGAGCCACAGCCTCGCGGACGGTCACGAATTCCGCTGCATCCGGTTGGTGGTCGTTGGCCCGGTCGTGCTCGTAGTTGGCGTTTACTGACCGTTTGTGTCGCCGTGAGGCCTTCAATGCTCTATATATCGCGATCCGGCTCAGCCACGTAGCCAGCGAGGCCTCACCCCGGAACCGTGCCATCTGCCGGTAGGCTGCGATGAACGTCTCCTGCACCACATCTTCGGCATCCTCCCGATTCTCAGCAAACCTCCCCACCAGCCGCAGCAGACCGCCCTGGTACCGCTCTATCAGGATACCGAAAGCCTTCTGTTCCCCCGACTTGATCCGCCGGACCAAGTCCGCGTCAGATAGATTTGTTGCCCTCTGGCCTGTGCTAGGAACCGACACAGTTTCACCCGCGACTGTCAGTCTGACCATCCCGGAGCGCGCCTTACCGATACCTTCACTCATATAGTGCCTTTGACCTTGCGTTTTTGCTCAGCAAACGGGCCCGGCAATTGACTCGCATTGCCAACAAGGGGCGACTGGATGGTGCATGCCGAGCTGCATACCACGGGTGATCATGGCGTCTCCCGAGTCGCCATCGCCTCCCGCATGTAAACCTAAAGGCAGTTCAAGGTCAATATATAGTAGGTGGACATACATCACGAGTGGAACCTTCACGCATGTTTGCTACTGATAGCGCACTTGCAGCACGCGCCAAGCGGGATGACCAGGCTGCGTACGAGGAGCTAACGCGCCGTCATTTTGACGCTTTGTACCGGTTGGCCTATGCAATCATTGGCAATCATGTGCAGACGGAGGATGCGGTGCAGGAGTGCTTTGTCCAAGCATACATGGCCTTGCCTCGATTTGACGAAAGTCAGGCTTTTGCCCCATGGATTAAGGGAATCGCCGTGAACTGCGCCCGTTCGGCAGTGCGCAGGCAGAAACGCGCAGGGCAACCGATGAGACGGGAAGTGTCCCTCGCTCCGGCCGAGAATCCTGAGCAGCTGGTGGCGGCCAGAGATATGCAAGCGGCTGTCCGCAACGCTATCATGAGACTGCCGCAGCAGCAGCGCACCGCAATCAGGCTCTTCTCGTTAGAGGAGATGAACCTGGCTGAGACCGCCAGGGTCATGAACTGCGCGGTTGGCACGGTAAAGACACACCTGCACCGCGGGCGTCAGAATCTCAGAGAATTGCTCTCTGACTATATGGAGGAGACCTAGAACCATGAACTGTGAACAAGCTCGCAGGGTTATGCAAGATGTACTGGATGGCACGCAGGCGGACCATGCCGAGTTGGATGCCCACTGTGCCGAATGCCCCCAGTGTCGCGCCGAGTGGCGCCAGCTCCAGGCAATAGCCAGTGCTGTCCGCGCCGACGTCCGATGCGATGTGCCCGGGGAGTGTCGGGACCGAGTAATAGCCGGCGCGCTGCGGAGGATCGAGTCGCGGCAGGGCCACGCTGCACGAGGTACCTGGTGGCCGAGGCGGGTAGCGACCGCAGCCCTGCTCATCGCGATCTTCGTTGGCGGCATTTATGCCGGGCGCGCAGTCTGGCCCCGCGAGGTTATCGTGACCAATACCGTCAAAGTGCCCGAGGTGCGTGAGAAGATCGTTGAGGTGGAAGTGCCGGTGATTCAGGAGAAAGTGGTCATCAAGCGGGTACCCGTCTACAAGACGAGAATCGTCTACCGTGATCGGGAAGTCGAAAAGCTTGTGCCAGTGGTGATGCCTGCGGAGGCACCCGCGCCGCTAACGCCGGATCAGTTCGTCACCCCGCCAGAGACCGAACCGCTTATGACCACCGTGACGGTTTTCCAGGAGACTCGGCCGGCGCAGTTGGCGGAGGAAGTTGAGCCGGAGCAGCCCGAACCGACGCAGGGCCGACACGACTCGCCCGGTACGGAGATAGCACAAGCCATCAAGGACAATACCACTGCGAAGAGTAATGCGCCGGCCTCGTAAGCGCATAGTGACAGGAGGAGAAAATGATGAGAATGCCGAGATGGATAGACAAATGCAAAGGTCGGAGTCTGCTCAGTCTGCTAACTGTGGTGTTCATCGCGCTGGCGGCAGAAGCCCAACCTCCGTCGCTGCGGGGGGACGCGGCACCTGAAGCGGCGCCGCTGCGCGTCACGGTGGCGGTGTGGGGTGAAGGCACTGACAATGTTAGACTGAGCGCACAGCGCATTAGCGCACAGCGCATTGGTGTCGATCTCCCCACGGAAATGTACACCTTCACTGCCCCGTCGGCAGAGTCCATTCGCCAAATCCTGGCCGCGGCAGAGGGGATCGGGATTGCGCCCCAGGAGGGCGTTGTGCAGGCCGGTGAGGAGCAGTCGTTCGAGTTTATCTGGCCCAAGGGCCGGCCGCAGTATTACCTGGAGGAAGTCGAGCCGGATCTGTACCGCCGCGTCGAGCTGGCCGACAAGGAGGGCTATATCGTGCGCGTGCGGCGCAGCGCGGGCCAAGCCGAGATCAGTGTGGAGCTGGAGATGGCCCGGCGGACGCTCAGTGGGGGAAAGTATGACGAGGCTCTCCGCGCCTTCGTTGGTCGCCCCATGTTGACCAAAACCGTAGTCACCCGCACCGTGCCGCTGGCTGGGGCGGAGAAAACTCTGATACTTTGGCAAGCCCCGTCCCATTCCGCGGCACCAGTAGAGCCCAGGCGCGCCCCATCCTGGGCCGTGGGTGAGTGGGAGATGACCGGGCCGGGGGACGGCACTGGAGTATTAACTGTGAAAGCGGACGGCACCGTCATTTGGCACATTGATCTTGATGACGGGCGCATGATGGCCGAGCCGGGCTCCGTTGATTCTTCCGGGCAAGTGCATGCAAGGCTGTCTCTAACAGGAGAGCACTGGACCATACTCAGCGGAGAGCTGGCACCAGATGGCACTGCCAGCGGACGCATCAGCCCCCAGAGCATGACCTGGACGGCAATCCGAGTCCAGGCACCGGGCATCGAGCGGGCAGCTCCGGCCTGGGCGGTTGGTGAGTGGGAGATGAAGGTCACCGGAGAAGATACGCACCCTGCATTGATGGTCATTCAACCTAATGGTGATGTATTGATTGAGGATCATCCTTATGCCTTCTACGGCCATCCCAGGCCATCCGGCACCCTAAGCCCCTGGGGGCAACTGCAGTATAGAGTGTTCGCAGAAGACTTCCTGGTCTTGAGAATGACCGGAAAGCTCGATCCTGATGGTACTGGAAGTGGCACTGGATATGCAAAAGAGCGTGGAATAGCCCGGCTTAGTCCCTTTACCTGGACGGCGACCAAGGTCCCGGGGGCCGAGGCAGCACAGGGCGCGCCGCCCTGGGCGATTGGTCATTGGTGGCTTACGATGTCACCATCGGACGTCCGGTTCACGGCCGACGTTCTATCCGATGGTACTATCGTAGTGGGTGTTCACCCTACTGATGTTTACCCTCCTAAAAAGATCGGTAGGGGCACGATTGACCCCTCAGGACAAGTCGAGTGCAGAGTAACTTATGAGGGCTGGGCCTTGGCGATGACTGGAAGACTCACTCCTGGGGGTACCGGGGGGGGGACGATACGCGAAGAGGCCGACACGGCCCTCAGGCCACATGATTTGGGCGCCTTCTGGACGGCCGAGCGAACACAGGTGGGATCCCTCGCTGAGCCGGGGCGGGCCGTACCCCCGCCCCCCCAGCCGGCTCCTGGCCCGGCGGGCGTTGCCGTGCTCCTGGAAGTCGGGCCAGCCGACGAAGCGCCGCAAATACCGGAGCAGATAAGGGCGCTCATCGAAACGCCCGGGCCGCAGATTCAGATTGAGACCAAGTTCGTGGAAATCGAGAAGGACCCCGACAAGCCGCTGGCTATGGACTTCCAGGGCAACCCGGAACAGTGGTTGCGGGAGCAGTTGACGGCGGGGAAGGCACAGCTCCTCATGGCGCCGCACGTGACCGCGCAGAACAACCGCCCGGCCGCAGTAGACTTCTATAGAGAAATTCCCTGGGTCTGGGCAATTGTCAGCTACGATGAACACGGGAACCGCACCGAGGAGCGCCACGAAGAGACTATTCCCTTGCGTCACTCACTCTACGTGACGCCGTGCATTCTGGGCGATAATACTGTCGTCTTGGACCTGAAGGGAACAATCGAACACCAGGTTGGACAGGAAAGAGGACCCAGTGCAGAGCCGATACCTAAGATCCAGACCCGATCGTTCTCCACTCGAGTGCGTGTCGCCGACGGCGACACCATCGTCATCGGCGGCTTTACCGGTACCAGTGAAAGCCGGCCCTTCGTGATGACTGCACCGGTGGAAGGGACTCTTGTGGGTGAGTCCTTCAGAAAGCGGCTCGCCGCTGACCGCAATAAGGAACTGCTCATCTTCGTGACGCCCAAAGTCATTCCCGGTACTTCTCCCGTAGCCTTGCCGTTTGCAGGCGTCATCAGCGGCGAAATACGCGACGGCAAACAGTGGGTGTGGGACCAGATTCCCGTGAGACATGCGGAGGTTACGGAAGTTGCCAGGGCCTTCGGCGGGCAAACAGTGACCGTCGGACCGGACAGCCTGGCAAAGACCGAAGAGCTGATGGCTGCCGCTAAGCAGCCCCAGGCACCGCCGGCGGGTGGTGGCTATGCCGGTGGCGTGACACTGCCGCTAGGCATGGACCCGCCTCTGGCTGTTGTGCAACAGAACGTACTCATAGTTCACGGCACGCAGGAGGCCATTGGCATATTCCGCGAATTAGTGGCCTTTTTTGACAAGCCAAGTAAGCAGATTGAGATCGAGGCCCGGTTCGTGGAGGTGGAGAAAGAAGAAGGCAAAGCCTTCGGAATTAACTGGTTTGTGGCTAACGGCTCAGCCGAGTTCTTCAATCTGGGCTTTGCGCCGGGAACGGGCATCAATGTAGCCCGCTTCCGACAGGGGCGCTTCGAGTCAGAGCTGCAGGCGCTGGTGGACGAAGGGCGCGCCGAGATCGTCAACGCGCCCCGGGTGACCGCCCGAAATAACCACCCGGCCACGGTGGACTTCACCAGCGAGATCCCCTGCACGTATGCGACGGTAAGCTATGATGAGCACGGGCAACGTAGTGTGGATTTCGAGACCGAAACGGTGGCTATCACGCAGTCGCTGACCGTGACGCCGCGCATCCTGGACGACAACAGCATTGTGCTTGATATTGAGGCGGAGATTGACGACCA
>JAUVZM010000082.1 GCA_030602615.1 bacterium | reverse complement strand
GATATCGGCCCCCAGACCCAGGAGAAATATGCGGAGATTGTCCGTGTGGCACGGGTGGTCTTCTGGAATGGGCCGATGGGCTATTTTGAGCAGCCGCCCTTTGACGACGGCACGCTTGCCGTGGCCAAAGCGATGGGCGAGTGCTCTGGCTACAATGTGGTCGGCGGTGGCGACTCGGTGGCGGCGATTACCCAGATGGGCCTGGCTGATGAAATGGACCACGTCTCCACCGGCGGCGGGGCGTCGTTGGAGTTTATTGAGAATAACGGCACTTTGCCGGCAGTGGAACCTCTTGATGACAGGGAGTAGCTGGCACCTACATACTAATCTTCATTAACCTTTGAGGAGGTAGTCTTAATACATGCGCACCCCCATTATGGCTGGAAACTGGAAAATGAATTGTGATAACGACGAAGCCTGGGAGTTGGCTGTGGCGATTGCTAACGAGAAAGGTGACGTCGAGGGCTGCGAGGTGGTTCTGTGCCCACCAGCCACGGCACTGACGACTGTGCTGGCTGCCATCGAGGACACCAATATCAGCCTGGGTGCCCAGAATATCTTCTGGGAGGAAAGCGGCGCTTACACCGGCGAGCTCTCCGGGCCGATGCTGCTGTCCTGCGGCTGCCAGCATGTCATCATTGGCCACTCCGAGCGGCGCGGGCGCTTTGGCAGCGCCGATGAGGATTTCACCCCGGAGTTGCAGCAGGTCTTCGGCGACACCGATGCCAGCGTCAACCGCAAGCTGCAGGCAGCACTCTCCCACGGCCTGGTGCCTATCGTTTGTGTCGGCGAGCTGCTCAGCGAGCGCCAGGAGGGCCAGACTGACGAGGTGGTTAGCGGGCAGGTGACTGCAGCGCTGGCAGGCGTGGAGGCCGACGATGCTGAGAGTATCATCCTTGCCTACGAGCCGGTGTGGGCTATCGGCACCGGCGAGGTCTGTGATGCCGAGGAGGCCAACCGGGTTTGCGGTCTCATCCGGCGAACCCTAGCCGGGTGTGTTGGCGAAGGAACCGCCGAGCAGATACGAATTCTGTATGGGGGCAGTGTCAAGTCAGCCAACGTTGTCAGTCTGATGGCCCAGCCGGAGATTGATGGGGGTCTGGTGGGCGGCGCCTCGCTGCAGGCAGAGTCATTCTGTGAGTTGATCGCCGCCGCCGCTGCCAGCAAGTAGCACCACGGGTTGACATACAGATCAGATCGGTAACTTCCCCGACGCCAGCCGCCACTAATGGCCGCTTTACCTGCTAGCATTGGGGCATTCACAGGCGGCGGTAGGAAGTCAGCTCGGAGAAATCAACCAGGGCGCCCATAGCGTGATTGGTCGTCTCAATGCCTGCTTCTTCGATGGCTGCGCCGGGATTCAGGCCCGCGTAAAGTATGACGCCAGCTCGCTCCAAAGGCACGGGTATCTCCAGGAGCGGATGACTGGGACGGCCTACTGAGGCCACACCACGGATGCCAGTCTGCGCCATCTGGTCGGCTATTTCCATAAATTGGTCATAGGCGGTGGCGGGAATCAGTCGAAATCCTGCTCCCACCTTGCCGGCGCCGGTGCGGGCCGCCTGAGTAACCGAGGTCATCTTCCCCTTGGTGAATATCTCCAGCGGGTCCAGGGAAGTACCCCCATAGTGGATTACGTCGGTAAAGCGCACCGGCTTGTGCCCTGCCAGTTCCAGCAATCCTCCGAACTGTGACTCCATTGAAATGCCGTAGTTGAGCAGGATGCCATTGATGGTTACGCTGCAGATGGTGCCGATAGCGACCATTCCCGCCGGCACTTGAGCGTCACCGACACGCTGCCCTGCCTGGTAGACAGCAATCAGATCACTGGTGCACAAGCCGGCCAGGAACACCGGGCGCATGACCTGCAATGCCGTATCCAGCGCTTCGGCGGGCAACAGCGAGATGTTCAGAACCACCTTGCCCTGGCGGGTGGCCAGATCGAAGGATGTCTGGTAGGTCAACCGTTCCAGGGTGGAGATGACCAGGGTGACTCGGTCCGAGACGCTGGCGTCGGCCAGTTCCTGGCGGCCCGCCTCAGTGATGCGCCGGCCTGCGCGGCCCAGCGACTCGGTGAGGCCGGCCTCATCGAGCTGCTGAAGCTGGTAGCGAACGGCCCGGTCGGTCAGGTCTACGCCGAGGTTAGCCAGCTCTTGGGCCAGGCGACTGCTGCCCAGCGGCTCGCCCTGGGTGTCAAGGGCGCGGAGAATGGCCAGCTTCTTCCTATCAATTTCCGGCATAGTTTTCCCCCTAAGTGGGCTGTTTGCGGTTTGTGCGGGCCGACCGCTGCCACTTCGGGGAAAGTATACCGGAAAGACCTGGCCCTGTCAAGGGCCCTTAAAGTGGAAAATTGCCGGTAGTATTCCGTTGACAGCAGGCATGATGGCTCTTAGAGTATAGACAGTGTTTTCCGGAATACCTGCCTGTTGGCATACGGAAATACGTTTCCGTAAGTAGATGGCGCATTGTGCTTCTGTGAGTGGACCTCAGCCTTTCGGTGAGACAACCGCCGGTACCAATGACATGGAGGTACGCAGATGTCTGATTATAATCCCTTTGCTGTGGCCCAGGCACAGTTAGACAAGGCCGCCGAGTTGCTGGGTCTTGAACCAGCAATGCACGAGCTCTTGCGCTGGCCTATGCGCGAATTCTCGGTGAAACTGCCGGTGCGAATGGACGATGGCAACGTGGAGGTGTTTCCGGGCTTCCGCGTGCAGTTTAACGATGCTCGTGGGCCAACTAAGGGCGGAATCCGCTTCCATCCTACCCAGACTCTGGACACGGCGCGCGCTTTGGCGATGTGGATGACGTGGAAGTGCGCGCTGGTGGATATTCCACTAGGTGGCGCCAAAGGTGGGGTGATCTGCAATCCGAAGGGGATGTCCAGCCGGGAGCTGGAGCGGTTATGCCGGGCGTACATCCAACAGATAGCCGACATCATCGGGCCAGACCGAGACGTCCTTGCGCCGGACGTATACACCACGCCCCAGATGATGGCTTGGATGATGGATGAATACTGTAAGGCGACAGGTAACAGCGATTTTGGCGTCATTACCGGCAAGCCGCTGGCAGTCGGCGGTTCTCAAGGGCGGGCCGACGCCACTGCACGAGGTGGCTGGTATGCAGTACGCGAGGCTGCCCAACACTTGGCTATAGACCTGAGTCAGGCAGCGATTGCCGTACAGGGCTACGGCAATGCAGGCTCCTATGTGGCTCAGCTCGGGCAGGAGCTTTTTGACTGCAAAGTGATGGCGGTGAGCGACAGTAGGGGAGGCATCGTTAGCAAAGCCGGATTGGATCCCATGGCAGTATTGGAGCACAAGCAGCAGACCGGATCGGTCGTGGACTTCCCGGAAGCTGAGAACATCACGAATGAGGATCTCCTGGAGCTAGACGTGGATGTGTTATGGCCAGCGGCGCTGG
>JAUVZM010000025.1 GCA_030602615.1 bacterium | reverse complement strand
CGTGATCGACCGCCCACTGGATGATGCCAATGGCGTCGGCCTCGCCAACTGGCGTGCCGAAGGTCATTGTGCCCAGGCAGATGGGCGAAACTTCCAAGTCGGTTTTCGGTATGCTGCGCAGTTCCATAGTTATGCCTCCTTGGTCTGAGTGCAGTGCGGCTAGCTGTACATATCTTTGTATTTGCGCCACGAGTCAATCATATACAGTATGCTCTGGTTGGACACAGTCAGGAAGAGGCCCGCCCCAAGAATCAGGCCACCGTTTTTGCCGAGCGCTTCGATGGCCCTTTTGACTTCGGCATCGATGAGCTTGGGGTCTTCCGACTCAAGCGTCAACTCAGCATTGACCCCGCCCCAGAACGATTTACTGTCACCGATAGCATCAAACAGATCGTCCAGGTCGCCGGCGTGTAGCATCAGCGGATCTACATAGTACAAGCAATCAAACGACATCTTGGCGAGGATCTCGGCGTAGACACCAGCACCCTCGGGTAGCAAATAGCTGACCAGTACCCCAGCATCGTGAACCTTTTGAGTCTGCTCCTCAATGATGGGGACCAGGAAGTTCTCAAAACCCCGCGGGCCCCAGTAGGTGGGTATCTCGTACCAACCCCGATATTGGACGCAATCAACATCAAACTGCAGAACCTCATCGAGGCTGGCAAGTTGCCAGCGATGAAAGATATCCAGGAATTCTCTGACAAACTGCGGGTCGTCATAGAGCTGCATCAGGAACCAGGGGATGTCGCAGAACCATTGGAAGGCGTCACCGACGATCGAACGTCTCACCTGGGTCAATAACTCGTGCTCGCTGGCAAACTCCAGCGCCCGCGCCACGTCCATACGCCACTCATCCAGCTCATAGCCGTCTAGAGGCCGGATGATATAGCGTAGCTTATCCAGGTCCTCAGGCCCCTTGACCCACGGTTCGGTACGCCGCGAGACATTATGGTCATCGAACAGGTGCACCCCGAAGCCGCGCCGGTGTTCGACGCCAAAGATAGTCGGCTGCCAGGGACCATGCTCGGGATGACACCAATCGTCAGTCTCATGAACGGTCTGGCGCAGCGTCCCGGCGGGAGTATGGTACTCTTTGGTTAGATAGGTTTGCCCGTCTTTTTGCTCGCGCCAGGTTTTGATCTCCACGTCAGGATGGAGCTGCGGGTCAGGCAGCCAGATATCAATGGTCGGGTCCAGCCCCAGCTCCAGCATTACCTCGGCGCGTTCAAACTGGTTGCGCCAGTGCAGCGGCCCCCGCCGCCACGGTCCCTGATACATGTAAGGAGACATAGGTACATGGTCTGGCTGCTCGCACCGTACAGCAGCCAGCATCCGTTCCCGACTCGACATGGCCTGCTGGGCCATACGATTCTTCCTTTCCGTCTACAGCTACCCGCCAGCTATCGACTCTTCAGCTCGGCAATGGTTTCTTTGAGCGAGAAGACCAGGTAGTTGATGGTCTCATCAGGGATACCGCACCACCACGGGAAGCTGAAGGTGTCGCCCCACCAGCCTTCGAGTACCGGACAGTCTTGCTCGCCCGCGCCCAGCTTCTGGAACAGTGGGTAGCGGTACAGCGGATGGTACTGGACAATGACCCGGATCTTCTTCTCAAAAGCCATTATGTCCAGTAAGTCGTTGCGAGTCGCACCGAAATCCGCGCCGTCAAAGTGCAGCACGAACTGATGGAAGACGTGGCGATAACCTGCGGGAATCTGGGCGAAAGAAATCTCAGGCGTATCAGCCAGACCGGCCTTAATCTTCTCACCCTGCTCAATCAGGGTGTCGTTGATCTCGTCGAGACTCTTGAGCATCTCACTGCCCAGCGCGCACTGCGCCTCGCCAAGGCAGAAGTTTTTGGGCCAGACTCCTGCCATGTCGAGGTCAACATTGCCCATGGCCGGATCCCAATAGCGCTCGCGCCCCTCGGGATAGGCCCGAGCGCCGTTATGGCGCAGCCCCGGGATCAACTCGGCATCTTCGTCGAATTTGCAGGTAAGCATTCCCCCCTCGCCCAGAGTAGTGATCTGCTTGGCAGCGTGCAAGCTGAAGCACCCGAAGTCCCCGAAAGTGCCGACATGCTGGCCGTTGATCTGCGCACCGGGGGCCTGGGCGCAGTCTTCGACCACGCGCAGGCCGTGCTCGTCGGCGACCGCCATCACCGCCGGCATATCCACCGGCATACCCAGCAGATGCACCACCACAATCGCCTTGGTGCGGTCGGTGATTTTCCGCTCAATGTCGGCGGGATCGACAACCCAGGTGTCAGGGTCAATGTCTGCCCAGACAATCTGGGCGCCGGTCTCGCCGTAGGGAATGGCCGTCGCGCAGAAGGTATAGCCGGAGATTATTACTTCGTCGCCGGGTTCCAGTTCGCAGCGCATAGCCGCCAGTCGCAAGGCGTTGGTGCAGTTGTCCACCGCAAAGGCGTGGTCAGCCCCGGTGTATTCTTCGAAGTCGGCCTGGAACTGGCGCATATACTGGCCCTGAGTCTGGGCTTCGGCATTGCGCATAACGTCAACTACTACCTCAATCTCGGCCTCCTTGTAGGAGCGCATCCGGGCGGGAAAGGACACCTTGAAATCCCCAACCGAGCCCCGGCCAGAGGCATCGTCAGTCTGTACAGTTTTCGATTCGTTCTGGTCACGTGCCATAGAATTACCCTCCAAACAGGTGAGTATATGAGCTAACGGCGGCGGCAAGATAGCACACAAGCTGCCGGCGGCAAGCTATCGCTCAATTGGTGAGTAGCCGCTGGCTATTGTTCGCCGACGCCGGGATATCTTCCTCCCTTCGATGACATCAACAACTACATTGGCCTTTTTCTGCCAGCCAACTTGTGGTATAGTCAGAACAATTGCACACAGAAGCAAGTCCCGCTGTGACCAAAAGACGGATGCAGCAGTCATAGACCTACAGCGTAGTGACAAACCCAACTCAAGGGAGGAAGGTACAGTGAACAATCTCGCCCAAGCGGCAGTAATGATGATGGGGATAGCCATAGTCCTGGCGACAGCGATGGGAGCAGGGGTGCAGGTCCAACCAGCAAACGCCGAGCAAGACCGATCATTCAAGCAGCGGCGCATCATCGTCAACGACGACGGAAACATCGGGCCCCCAAGCGAGGAATGGCGACGCGGACAGGAAGAAGACTTCTTGGCGGTAAGATTTAATCCTTGTGTTGACACGCAAGTAGACAGTTACTTCATCTGTGTGGCGTGTACTTCTGCAAGTCCGGTAGAAGAGGGACAGGTAAATCTTATCCCGTGGCAGAGCATGGGGCAATTCTTCTACTGGGGCGAACCCGGCAAACTACATCCAGCCACCGACGAGGCAACTCGATTGCTAATCGATCGCGCGCACAACGCCGGCATGGAGATATTCGCGTCCATGCGCATGAACGACATTCACGACGCCTTTCCCGAGCTCTACCCCAAGCTCACTTATCCGCTGAAGGTCCAGCGGCCCGACCTGCTGATTGGCGAAGCAGCGGAAAAACCCTATCCCAATGATGCCATTATGCGGGCTTTGTGGTCGGGATTTGACTATGCTCATGAGGAAGTGCGCCAGCATTTCCTGGATTTCATTCTCGGCTATTGTCCGCAATATGACTACGATGGCGTCGAACTGGATTATTTCCGCCATCCCCTGTTCTTCAGACTAGGTGAAGAGGAGGAGAACCTGGAGAATATGACTGAGTTTGTGCGCCAGGTGCGGCAGGGGCTGAATGAGATTGGCCGCGAGCGGGGCAAGCCCTACCTGCTGACCGTGCGGGTGCCTGACGACCCCACAATGGCCCTTCGGACTGGCCTGGATGTAGAACAGTGGCTCCAAGAGGGCTTGCTGGATATGCTCATCATTGGCGGTGGCTATATGCCCTACGCCGGCCGGTACAAGGAGTTCATTGATATGGCTCACCGTTATGGGGTGCCGGCCTATCCGGCCACAAACGTTTTCTCGGACGTGAGGGAAACACACTCGGACCCTGCCAAGATAGTGCGCAGCTACGCCAGTAATTTCTGGGCGCTGGGCGGCGACGGGGTGTACATCTTCAATTATTTCGGCGTCGAAAACGAAGCCGAGGAGGCTGGGTGCCTGAACCAGCTCGGAGAGCCTGATACCCTGTTGGGGCTGGATAAGCAGTACCTGCCCGACAATGGCTCCAGCATCATCTGGTGTGGCTACACCAATCCGCCCGGGCAGTTTCCCGCTACTCCGTATGTTCCCGGGGTCACGTGGCGAATAAATCCTGTGTGGATCATAGATGGGACGCCTATCGAGCTTGTAGTAGGCGATGATGTCCAGCAGGCAGCTCAGGAAGGATTGCTGGACGAGATGCGCTTGCAGGTGAAGGTCAGTGATATGGATGAGAGTGAAGGGATTACCATCACGGTAAACGGCGTGCCGGTGCCCGCAGCTGATATAGAACGCGTCGCGGAGGATTCCTTTGAGGCGGCAGTGTCCGCCCCGCCGCTGCGGCAAGGGATTAACCACATCGTAATCCTGCCAGGCCCCGGCTCGCTGGGTCGGCTCTCGTCGGCTGTAACTTGGTTGGAACTGTCCGTGCGTTATGAGGCAGTCATGTCTGGTCTCTCGGTGGAGTAGCCCAAGGCACAAAAGTTAGGCATACTCAATGAGGCGCGATGAATACGAAGATAGGAGCAATCAACATCGAACGCACACGTTCAGTACCGCTCTGCCCGGCCTGGGGGCTTCACATGCCGCTGTCCTACCAGCGGCCGGGATACAAGCAGATATCCCTGGAGGATGCCAAGCGCATCGCCATCGACGAGCCCGCCGCGTGGGGGGCCAACTACGTGGACCTGTACCCGTCCAACAAGGAGAGCACCTTTCCGGTCGCCGAGGTCTACCAGCACAGGATGTGGGCCCAGTACGCATTTAAGGAATTGCCCGACGACTCCCAGGAAAACCCATGGACAATCGAGACCTTTCGCGCGTTCAACCGGCACGCGCACCAGCACGGCTATCTCGTGGCGTGGTTCATCCACCACACCTTCCCGTTTGACTCCAAAGAGGAATGGTGGCGCATCGTCTCGGGCATTCACCGGGAGCTTGCCGAGAAGGTCTGCGACGTATGCGCCGATGGGTGGGGTGCACAGGTGGACGGCCTGGGGTCGGAAGGACACTCGGTCCCGCCCGAGAAGATCCCGGACCTCCTCTGGGACGAGCAGCCCGGGATGTACACGCGCGAAGCCTCTTACGTTTACGACTCTGCCGCGCCGCACCACATCCGCAGCTACGCCTTCCACCTGAGCGACGGGCGGGACTACTTCTACGGCAGCGCGCGATGGAACAAGCCATGGTATCCCGTCGAGGTCTACCAGGGAAAGCCTATCCGGCTTGAGCACGGCAGCGAGTATGTCGGATGTCAGGCCGAGGCGCGCGATCTCGAATGCGACGATCCCGGCTGGAGGTCGTACAGCGGCCTGGCCGGCGCCGACGCCATTGTCGAACAGATGAGCAACCTCTATCGCGCAAAGATGATCGCGCCTCACGAAGCCGTAACCACCGCCACGTGGTGGATCAACGAGCCCCTCATCTCCGAGAAGATGCGGCGATACGTCTTTGGCGTGTCCCAGGACCCCGTCCGCGCCGCCGTCGCGGGCGAACTGTATACGACCGCCGCCGACGGGCCCTTCCCGCGCGTCGCGCATCCCAAGGGCACGCACTTCATTCAGAACAACACCTTCCGGGTATACGTCCGCGACAACGGTCGCATCGAGCTTCATGCCGACATTGCGGGCCGGGGCAACTACACCGACTTTCTTGAGACGACTCGACGGCTCGTCACCGAGGAACTCCTCGTTCTCGATCTGCACCATACGCCGCCGGCGTCGTGCACGGTCGAGACGATCGAAGAGGCCGGCGCCGTAGCCGCGCTCAGAGTGGTTGTCGCATACGAGACCGAGGGCGCGAGGATCGAGGACGCGTACCGAATCCGCCTGGTCGCCGATTCGCCCGTCCTCTCCATCGACGTGGATCGACGGTGTGTGGGTGAGACGGGCGAAGTCGTTTCACGCATCGGTGTGACGCCTTGCGATGTCTTCGCCCCGCGGGTGAGGTTGCGCTGGCCGGTGGCGGAAGTGGAACTCGACGGCGAGGACTGGCGCTACGACCTGCCGGACGACGTGACGGATCAATGGCTCAACGTGAAAGGGCGGTTCGACTCGCCGGTCGTCAAGATGCGCATTCGCCGTCAGGACGCCGAAACGCCCTGGACGTTCAGCCTGCAGCACGCCTGCATTTGCATCAGCCACGGGACCGCCGCGAACGCGCGATTCGGAATCGATATCGCATTGAACGACGTCGCCCCCATGGTTCCGCCGGCGCCCGAGGTCCACGCCGGGGAGACGGTCCCGAACGAGGAAGGCTACGACGGCGCGTGCGCGGTCCAGTTGAAACGCACGCAGGGCGGTCCTTACTGGGTCTTCGAAGACGGGTGGTGGATCGCGAGGGGCGCTCAGCCTTCGCGGGAGCATCCGGAGATCGACTTCGTCAAGGTCTATCTCTCGAAGGAACACGACGCGCGCATCCGCGAAGGCGGCTTGCTGGAGGGTGCCATTGCGCCGGGATGGGGATGCCAATATGTGCTTCGGTTCAAGGACGTCGTCGGCGATGGCGACGCCGTGTCCGCGACCGTTTCCGTTGAGGACGTTTCCCCCATTGTCTTCGCCCCGCGGGTGAGGTTGCCCTGGCCGGTGGCGAAAGTGGAACTCGACGGTGAGGATTGGCGCTACTTCGACGACGACCATGTCTTCCTCCCGAACAGGAGGGGCGAACATAGGATACGTGTGCAGAGGGGGGCGCCCGCCAGTCCCCGCGTGATCGGCACGTTCGCTTCCGTTCGCGCGACTCGCTGGGAAGGCGGCGTGTTCACCGTCGAGACGGAGCTTCCCCCATGGGTTGAGACCGTCCCTCCGGGCTATCAGTTCAGGATGGGGTTGCGGTGGTCGGCCGGGCAGATTGCCGACGTGCAAGGGGCCGTCGTCCAACGGCAAGGTGTGCAAGGAGACAAGAGATGGGCGGCGCTGCGCTTCGATCCCGGGACGATCGGGATCCGGACAAGGAAGGAGACGTTACCATGAGCAGGAG
Source organism: bacterium (assembly GCA_030602615.1). Taxonomy (GTDB): domain Bacteria; phylum Armatimonadota; class Zipacnadia; order Zipacnadales; family Zipacnadaceae; genus JALGTD01. The sequence continues at coordinate 25,360 of JAUVZM010000025.1, read as the reverse complement.
AAGCGAACAGCCGAAACCTGGCGAGGCGAAATCGACCTGTTTGGTGTCGGCGTAGATGGCCCCGACGGCCCGCCGATTCCCATGCTTGATAGGGGGAAAACGTATGCCGAAATGCTCAAGCTGGCCTATCCTGCCATCAAGGAAGCTAACCCGCAGGCCTGGGTCCTGACGGGAGGGATGAGCGACACCGGTGATTTCCCCCGTGGCATCTACGAGGGCGGCGGCAAAGACTACTTTGACATAATGAATATTCACACCTACGGGGTGCCGGTCAGGAACGCCTTCGTTGCGCGGGGCCTGCATGTCTACCAGGTGATGAAGGAATTCGGCGATGAGAATCGGCCGCTGTGGAACACCGAGTGGGGCATTGACGCCGGCAATCTGGTCGCCGCCTGGGGCTGGCCCCACCAGCGCAACCAGGACGACGCCAACTATTTCGACCAGGCCCACAAGGCCCAGTGGCGCGCCGTCCTGGAAGATCACTGGCAGCGTCCGCTGTACCAGAAGGTCCTTCCTTATCAGTTCGATGCCGACAATGAGCGCCGCGCGGACGGCGAGCCGCAGCTACCTGAGGGAATGATTATGAACGATTTTGGCTTCGGCATCGTCCGCGCTGACAGCCTGACCCCGCGGCCCACTTACAACTGGCTAAGGGAGCTACAGTTCAACCGCCATATCAACCATCAACCTGTCCGAACCATGGATCTGGAGGTCTACCTGCCCGACGGCGCCCATCCGGTCGGATACGAATTCTCCAACAAGTGGCGCGAGGGCATCCTCATAATCCACGACGTCACCGTAGACAGCCTCTGCCCCACCGTCATTAAGCTCGAACTACCATGAACTCCGCGGCAGTCCAGGTGAGCCGGGCAGGTGGACAAACATTCGTCCTCTTTCACTCTTGGGGACGCGCCTGTTAAGGGTCCCGTGATGCCCTGTCTTTCACCAACCGGCATAGCGGCGAGTCGCACTTGAACTCGTCAAACTCAATCCTCTCCACCTGCGCCAGGGCTTCAGCCACCTGGGAAGCCATACAGGAGCATGCCATCTGCTCATGGCGGGTGCCTCGGCCGGGCGAAAACCGTTACGTTCCTTTGGACGCAGACTGACTACCACCTCGTTCCCTAACGATTTGCCCCAGGTTCGCCACCCACGGCATTAAGCATTTCCTTAACTCACTATTACTCGACCCAGAACCCCTGACTAGCAGCTATGACGGACTAATGACCACTCGGGCGCTAGCAGCTATGGTTGAGTCTGGCGAAAAGGCTGGCACGAGGGATTCTGCACTGGGCCAGCTTGGTTATCAGTCACTTTTGGACGTGCTTGGTGGGCAGTTCAGTGTGCTGTGTGTGGAAGGAAATAGTCATGCCGACGGGGAAGAGAATCGTTGCTGACATACCACCTGCAAATATCGGGGAATACAATCATAATTGGATGAGCCCGCCACCCGAAGCGGGGCGGATGCTTGTTCAATTCGTCGGTGCGGTGACTGAAAGCTCGTCAGTGAGTGTGGACACAGATGCTCATCGACTCCTAATGATCGGCGATAAGTGATGGCAATGGACGCCGCCTCCAGAAAGCAATATACCTTCACGATTCGGTGGAGAGCAATTCTGATAGGAGCGCTGCTGATTCCTCTGAATGCGTTCTGGGTGCAGATCTCTGAGTTATTGTGGGGAGGAAGCTGGCCTGACGCCGCTTCGTTGCTCTTCAATGTAGTCTGCATATTGTTGGTGTTGGCACTTGTAAATCTGGCACTGCGCCGCTGGCTGTCCGCCTGGGCGCTGTCTGGGGCTGAGCTGGTCGTTGTGTATATGATGCTGTGTCTGGGGACGGCCATCTGTGGACACGACTTCATCCAGGTACTGGTCATCCTTCTTACAACCCCTACCTACTACGGAACGGTGGAAAACAAATGGGAAGAGATATTTGCTAACCGGCTGCCCTCCTCACTACTGGTCACGGATCACCGCGCGGCGGTAAACTTCTGGGAAGGAGGAGTCAACCTCTACACGGTGGAGGCGCTTCATCCGTGGCTGGTGCCGGCTGCGACATGGATCGGGTTCACCATAGTGCTATTGGGCGTAATGATAGCGATCAACGCGCTGGTCTGGAGACGCTGGAACGATGAGGAGAAGCTTATTTATCCGCTCCTGGAACTTCCCCTGAAGCTGACCAGACCCGGCTTCGAGTTGATCGGGAAGCAGCTTTTGGGCAATAGACTATTATGGGTTGGGTTCCTGCTGGCCGGCAGTATAGACCTGCTCAACGGTTTTGCCTATCTATACCCCGCAGTGCCCTCGCTGCACGTGACAATGGTGGATCTGACGCCGAGCTTGAACACTCTTCCCTGGCGGGCGATGGGCTGGACCGTGGTTGCATTCTACCCGTTCGCGATCGGCCTGGGCTACATGATGCCCAAGGACTTCCTGTTCTCCTGCTGGTTTTTCTACTGGTTCTGGAAGCTTGAGATGATAGTGGGTTACGCAATTGGGCAACAGGGCATCGCGTTTCCATACCTGAACGAACAGGCCTATGGTGCTTACGTCGGTATCGGGCTGTTTGCGATGTGGACCGGCCGAAAGCACTTCGGGCAGCTTTTCCGCGATATTTTGCAGGGCGGGGATGTGATGGGAGACAGGCGAATACCCTACCGGATGATCGTGGGAACCCTCGTAGCGGGGCTGCTGGTGTTGCTATTCTTCGCCACCAACGTTATGGGTATCGCTTTACCTTCGGCGCTCCTGTTTCTTGGTGGGTATCTGCTGCTGATCTTTTCGATAACACGTATGCGTGGGGAGTTCGGCCTCCCGGTTCACGACTTCTGGATAGGTCCCACCCGGATTGCAGTAGGTATAGCCGGTGCCAGGCCCTTCGGCGAAGCAAACCTCATAGCCCTCAGTCCGCTGTTCTGGTTGGTCAGATCACAGCGCGGTCAGCCAATGCCTCACGCCCTGGAGGGGATGGCTCTGGGGGAACGGCGCGGACTGGGCGCACCGCCTGTGCTTGCTGCATTGGCAGTGGCCGCGGTGGTCTCCACGATCGCCGGATTTTGGGTCATGCTGCACATCGGTCACGCCTACGGGATGGGAGTCAATCCGACCAGCGATGCCATATATCTGGCCAAGGATACCTTTGTCTACACCACAAGCTGGGTCGGCTTTCCCCAGCCGGCGCAGTGGGACCGACTGGGGGGACTTGTGGGCGGCCTTGCGTTCACCGTGACTTTATTGCTGCTGCGGCACCGATTTCTCTGGTGGCCGCTGCATCCCGCGGGCTATGCCGCATCCAGCATGACGTTCATGGGCTTACTGTGGCTGCCTTTGTTGATAGCCTGGCTAATAAAGGTTCTGATCACGCGTTACGGAGGCTACAAGCTGTACGAACGTTGCTATCCGTTTTTCCTGGGTCTGATTCTGGGCGAGTTTGTCGTCGGTGGCGCCTTCTGGGGCCTAGTCGGCACCATTGGGAAGTTCGGAACCTACCGATTCTGGCCTTACTGACCGGCTTCTGTACTGGTCTTGTGCGCACAGACGACATCTTAGCCTGTTCGCCATCGCTCCCCTAGATCACCTGCATCTCTGGCAGCGTATCCCTGTGTAGCCATAATCCTCAAACAGATGCCCAAAATCAGGCCGGAAGACTGCTGAGAAACAATCTGGCAGTTATGTTTTCTATCGCCCCTATCATCTTTGCCACGTCGAGGCGATGGCTTCCATTGCCGCAGCTGTGCAATATTCGGCGCCAATTGGGGCAGGCTATCAAGCGGACTCAGAGGTAAGCAAGGAATGCCCTATCGCCGGTCCGACCGCCTATGGGGGCGGGGGGTTATCGGTGGGGCCGTTGGCCCCGGCTGGTCACTACCGCGAACTTCAACCCCCTCGCGTGACTGCCGCCCGGGCTGTGGCCTAGGGCCTGCTCACCGCTGTGTAACGGTTATGAGCCGATCCACCGGCGTCGGAACCATCTCGTGCTCTCCATCCGGCCAGCTAATCTCCAGCAGCACTGGCCCCGAGTGGTCACCCAGGCCGAAGTGTAATGTCAGCTCGTTCTGATTGCCCTCTCCGGTGGCACTCTCCACCTGGCGCGTAAGAACCTGTCGGGCGAGCGGGTTTTCACCCCGCGGAAGCTGAATGCGCACCTGGGCACCAATAGCCGAGCCTGGCCCTGCCAGGCGTACTTTGAGCCAATGGCCACTGGCCACCTGGTTCTCGTATAGCTTACCCCCGGTGAGCAGGTCCAGGTCACCATCGTTGTCATAATCTGCCCAGGCTGCCTGGTAGGTCTGCACCGCATCAATGCCGGCCTCCGCGGTAACGTCAGTGAAATGCCAGTTACCGTCGTTGCGGTAGAGGACCGAGTGGTCACCGCCGTAGACGGTGGTGAAATAAAGATCCAGGTCACCGTCATTGTCGAAATCCCCCAATGCCGGGCTGGCGAACGACTCCTGCCACTGCAAACCCGCCCCGCTGCTCATGTCCTCGAAGTGATAGTTCGGTGGCCCCTCGTTGCGCAGGAACATGGGGCGATCTTGATAGGCGGGCGGGTGGCTGAAGTTGCCCACGAATAGGTCAATATAGCCGTCGTTGTCCAGATCACCCCAGGCCGAGCCGATAGTATGCCCGTATGCGCCCAGTCCTCCATCTCCTGCAACGCCGTATTCATGGGCCAGATTGGTGAAAACCAGAGAGCCGTCATTGCGCCATAGGAGATTCGGCTGAAGCCGGTAGTTCGAGACGTAGATGTCAATATCTGCATCGTTGTCAAAGTCGGCACTAGTGACACCGCGCGCCGGCTGGAGCTGGCCCGGTGGTGTTCTCCAGTGTTCGACGAACGAGGCGTTTCCCTGGTTTACGTAAACCGTGTCGGGGAACCCCGCTATCTCTGCCCACACTTCGTACCCCCCCACGTACAGATCAAGCAAACCGTCACCGTTCAGGTCCGCCCAGCAGGCGCCCCGCGATTGCTCACTAACCAGAGCCGGCAGAGCGTCGCTGGGGTCGGTGAACGTTCCGTCCCCGTTGTTCAGAGACAACTTACTCAAGCCCCACCAGACGAATAAGTCCAGGTCGCCATCGTTGTCGCAGTCACCCCAGATGCCTCCGTACTCCCCGGCCTGGGCGAACCTCTTGCCACTCTCATTGTGGAATAGGCTCTGGCCTATGCACACATCCACCCAGCCATCATCGTCGTAGTCGGCCCATGAAGCAGCGGCGCCACCCTCCAGACCGACCTGGGCGGTGACATCGGCAAACCAGGGGACGGCGCGTAGCCCTCCACCGCCCAGCGCGACTACAGCAACTATTGCACACAGCTTCCTCATTCTCAGGCTCCTTTAGTGACGTTCACAGTGACAGTCCAAATGTACGGTCCAGCCAAGATTCCTTGGGCCTGCTTAGGCGTGGATTGCTAGCAGTATAGAACCCTTTTTGCTCTCGAGCAAGCATTGAGCCACCCAGTTGGAAGATGAGCCGCCCCTTGCTCCGGCCCATCACGGCCTGGGCCAGCTTCTCCCCGCCAGCGCAGTGGGACCGACCGTGGGGACTCGTGGGCATACCCTCGAGCGGGGCCAGAGGCAAGCAAGGAATGCCCTATCGCCGGTCCGACCGCCTAGGGAGGCGGGGGGTTATCGGTGGGGCCGTTGGCCCCGGCTGGTCACTACCGCGAACTTCAACCCCCTCGCGTGACTGCCACCCGGGTTGTGGCAAAGGCCCTACTCACGGCTACTCCTGCTCCTCGTATCGACGCTTGAGCTCGTCGACTACCGAGGCGTCAGCCAGAGTGGTGATATCGCCCAGTACCTTCCCCTCGGCGATGTCGCGCAGCAACCGCCGCATTATCTTGCCGCTGCGGGTCTTGGGCAGATCGCCCGCGAAGGCGACGCTCTGGGGACGAGCAATGGCGCCAATCTTGTCCACCACGTGTTTCTGCAGTTCCTGGCTCAACTGCGCGGTGGGCTCATTGCCCTCCTTGACGGTGACGAAGGCCGCGATTACCTGGCCCTTGACCTCATCGGCTATGCCCACCACCGCCGCTTCAGCCACCGCCTTATGGTCAACCAGGGCGCTTTCTACCTCCATGGTGCCGATGCGATGGCCCGATACATTCAGCACATCGTCCACGCGCCCCAGCAGTCCGAAGTAGCCATCGTCTTCACGCTTTGCCCCATCACTGGTGAAGTACGTCGCCTTGTCCCACTTGGTCCAGTACTGCTCAACATATCGCTCCGGCTCGTTGTAGATGGTGCGGAGCATAGCCGGCCAGGGGCGGGTGATGGCCAGGTAGCCACTGGTCGCCGGCTGACCCGCGTCGTTGAGCACCTCGGCGCTCACTCCAGGGAAGGGGCGGCCAGCATAACTGGGGCGCATGTAGTCAATGCCGGGGAGCGTGGTGAGCAGAATCATGCCCGTTTCGGTCTGCCACCAGGTGTCCACTATCGGGCAGCGCTCCCCGCCAATGTGCTCATAGTACCACATCCACGCCTCGGGGTTGATCGGCTCGCCCACAGTACCCAGCAAACGCAGCGAGGACAGGTCGTGAGCCTGGGGGTACTGGGTGCCCCACTTCATAAAGGCGCGAATAGCGGTGGGCGCGGTGTAGAAGACAGTAACCCCATGGTCCTCGACGATCTGCCAGAACCGGTCCCACTCCGGCCAGTTCGGTGCGCCCTCGTACATCAGCATGGTCGCCCCGGCTGCCAGTGGACCGTAGACGATGTAGCTGTGGCCGGTCACCCACCCGATGTCGGCGGTGCACCAATACACATCGTCCTGCTTGAGATCAAATATCCAACGTAGGGTCGCCAGCACCCCTGTCATATAGCCGCCAGTCGTATGCACTATCCCTTTGGGCTGACCGGTCGTGCCGGAAGTGTAGAGTGTATACAGTATGTCCTCGGCGTCCATCGGCTCCGGCTCGCAATAGGGCTCGGCCTCCTGCAGCAGCCGATGGTACCAATGGTCACGGCCCTGTACAATGCGCAGCGGGAACTCCCCGCGCTCGACTATGATGACGTGTTCGATGCTGGGAGTCTGGCGCAAGGCGTAGTCGGCGTCGTGCTTCAGAGGGATTATCTGGCCGCGCCGATAGCCACCGTCGGCAGTTATCAGCACCTTGGCCTCGGCGTCCACAATGCGGTCTCGTAGCGCCTCGGCGCTAAAGCCCCCGAAGACCACCGAGTGGATCGCCCCGATGCGCGCGCAGGCTAGCATCGCGATCGGCAGCTCGGGAATCATCGGCATATAGATGGCGACCCGGTCGCCCTTTTCCACGCCCAGGGTTTTAAGCGCGTTGGCCAGCTTGTTAGTCTCTTGGTACAGATCCCAGTAGGTGAGCGTGCGCCGCTCGCCGGGTTCCCCCTCCCAGATTATTGCTGCCTGGTTGCGCCGACCATTGTGCACGTGCCGGTCCACGCAGTTGTAGCAGGCGTTCAGCTTGCCACCCACGAACCATTCAGCATGAGGCGGGTCCCACCGCAACACCTCGTCCCACTTCTCGTACCAGTCGAGCTGCTCAGCCATTTCCGCCCAAAACGCCTCGGGATCAGCCTCAGCTCGTTCATACACGGAGGGATCCTGCACCACTGCCGCAGCCTCAAAGTCGGCGGGAGGCTGAAACACTCGCTCCTCGATGAGCAGTCGGGATAGGTCCTGTTCTTCGCTGGCGGCGTCATCGGCCATCATCGATCAGCTCCTCATTCTCTGGTCTCGTCCACGACCTGCGATCCCCGTCTCGAACCATAACGTTCTACACCCAACACATTGATACCTCCGTCCTCCCCGACCTCGTTCGTAGACACCATATGCTGACGAAGGAAAGCGTACGGCACGCGGAGAAGGAACTGCACAGATTAACGAAGGCACAGGGAGTGATTGGAATGGACAATAACAGTAGGACTGGTCTGTTTGGGGCGGTGCTTAGCTCCGCCGCCGAATTCGGCCAGCGCCCAGCAGTGCTAGCTGGCGAATACACACTGACATATCAGCAACTGACGGCCAGTGCGGGAAGCCTGGCCGCCGGTCTGGCTGAGCTGGGGGTAAAGCGGGGCGACCGCGTGGGACTGCTGCTTCCGAATTGTCCCCAGTTCATAGTCTCGTACCTGGCTACCACGGCGTTGGGGGCGATGGCAGTACCTGTCCATTGTCAACTGAGCGCGGCTGAGGCAGCGTATATCCTCAACCACGCGCAAGCACAGACGCTGATTTCCATCGCAGAGCTGGATTCTCTGGTCAGCGAATTGCACAGCCGGGTAGCCGGGCTGACGAATCTGCTCATCAGCGGGCAGTCAGCGATAGAAGAGGCCATTGATCTGGAACAGCTTACGTCCGCGCGTGCTGACCGGCCCGTGCAGTCGGACGCAGCTCAACTTGACGACCCGGCGGTGCTCATCTACACTTCGGGGACGACTGGCCAGCCCAAAGGTGCGGTGCTGTCCCACCGTAATCTGTTGGCCAACGCCCGTTCCTGCCGCGAGCTGATAGGGGTGAGCAGCGAGGATACATTCCTGGCCGTCTTGCCGCTGTTTCATTCGTTTGGTGCCACTGTCTGTATGATACTACCGCTGCTAGCCGGCGCCGAAATTGTGCTGCAGACAGCGTTTGCCCCACTGCCGGTGCTGGAGACCCTGGAGAAGCATCAGGTTACCATATTTGCCGGCGTCCCGGCGATGTTCGCTGTACTGACAAAGTGCCGAACCAGCCGCGAGCATGACCTGCATAGCCTGCGGGCATGCATCTCCGGCGGCGCGCCGCTGCCGCTTGAGGTTCTCTCCGGCTTCCAGGAGCGCTACGGCGTAGTGCTGGTCGAAGGTTACGGACCAACGGAGGCCTCTCCGGTGGTGAGCGCCAATCCGCCCCAGGGAGTGCAAAAGCCCGGCAGTGTTGGGCCGCCCATACTGGGAGTAGAAGTTCGCATCGTGGACGATACCGGCCAGGATCTGCCCACAGGAGAAGTGGGCGAGATCATAGTGGCCGGTGACAATGTCATGCAGGGCTACTGGCAGGACGCGACTGCCACCGCGGAGGCCATCAAAGATGGCTGGCTGTACACCGGCGATTTGGGCAAGCTGGACGCCGACGGCTACCTGTACATCGTTGACCGCAAGAAAGATATGATCATAGTCGGGGGCACCAATGTCTACCCGCGCGAGGTCGAGGACGTCATAGCCCAGATGCCCCAGGTCGCCGAGGTGGCCGTGGTGGGAAGGCCGGATCCTGTGCGCGGCGAGCGGGTCAGAGCAGTGATAGTGCCAGCCGAGGGTATCGAGCTTAGTGCTGAGCAGGTCATCAGTCATTGCCGCCAGCACCTGGCGCCGTTCAAAGTGCCCCGCATAGTGGAGTTCCAAGAGTCGTTGCCCAAATCAGCCTTGGGCAAGGTACTGAAGCGCGAGCTGCGCGAGCCGGGATGAAGCGCTCTCGGGACCAATACAAGCAACTAACATTATAGGAGTGTTTCGACCAGTGACCGCTGAACAACCGACAGACGGCAACGGAGCTTCGACCAGGTTGCCGGGAACCAATATTGAGCTGATCACAAATGAGCTGGCCCGCGGTAGCTTTAAGGCTGTGCTCTTTGATTTTGACGGCACCCTGTCGTTGATAAGAGCAGGCTGGCAGGACGTTATGATACCCATGCTGACAGATATCCTGGCCCAGCATCAACGCAACTGCGAGACGCGTCAGGATATCCGCCTGCTCATCAAAGAGCTTGTCATTGACATGACTGGCAAGCAGACCATCTACCAAATGATAGGCCTTTGTGAGGAGATTGAGAAACGTGGTGGCCGGCCGAAAGCTCCGTTGGAGTATAAGCATCAATATCTGCAGCTACTGTGGGACACAATCAAAGAAAGAGTGGCGAGCTTAGAAAGCGGCGATGCAGATGCGGAGCAGATGCTGGTGCCAGGCTCCCGGCAGCTTCTGGAGGCCCTTCACAGCCGCGGTCTGGTGATGTATCTAGCCAGCGGCACCGACCGGCCCTACGTGCTGCGGGAGGTACGTGCGCTGCAGCTCGAGGGGTTCTTCGCCGACCGGGTTTATGGGGCCATTGATGACTACAAGGAGTTCTCTAAGGGATTACTGATCAGCGACATCCTGGAGACGAACAGTCTTTCTGGCGACCAGTTGCTATGTTTCGGTGACGGATACGTCGAGATTGAAAGCACAAAGCAGGCGGGGGGAACAGCAGTCGGAGTCGCCAGCACTGAGACCAATATAGGCGAGCTTAACCGATGGAAGCGGGAACGACTCATCGCGGCGGGGGCCGACCTGATCGTTCCTGACTTGCGCGACCACGAAAGCCTGATTGCATATCTATGCGGAGAAGTCTAACCATGCCTTATCCAATCTTTGACCGCAGCCGTTTGCATCTTCGCCCCCTCGACCAGCGGGAGCACGATGTAGTTGTTGAGGATCTGTACGAACTGGATGATCCGGTTCCGCCGTTTGAAAGCGAGGAGCTGGCGGCGGTTGCCCAGCGAATGGTCGCGGCCCGTCGGCGGGGCGCTGCCGTCATCCTCATGATGGGCGCGCATGTGGTCAAGGCTGGGCTTTCCCGATTTGTCATTGATCTGCTGCGGCGCGGGATAGTCAGCCATGTAGCAGGAAACGGCGCCGTGGCCATTCATGACACCGAGCTTGCCATGATCGGCGCGACCAGCGAGAGCGTCAGCCGCTATATCCGCGCAGGGCAATTTGGACTGTGGCAAGAGAGCGGAGTCGTCAACGAGTTCGCCCAGCAGGCCGCCGCAGAGGGTATCGGCCTGGGAGAAGCAGCCGGTCGGGCGATTTGGGAGCGTGACTTCCCCCACAAAGAAATCAGCATTTTGGCCTCAGCCTACCAGTTGGGTGTGCCCGTGACTATCCACGTCGGAATTGGCTGCGACATCGTTCACGCACATCCCAACTGCGACGGAGCAGCACTCGGAGCATCCTCGTACCGAGACTTCCTGACGCTGGCCCACAGTGTCTCCCAGCTTGAAGGCGGCGTCTTGCTGAATGTAGGCACAGCAATAATGGGCCCCGAGACTTATCTGAAGGCCCTGTCTATGGCCCGCAACGTCGCCCAGCAGGAGGGGTGCGAGATTCGACACTTTACAACCGCTGTCTTCGACCTCATCCCTTTGCCCGATGATTATCACCACCAGCCGCCCAAAAGCAATCCGTTCTACTATTTCCGCCCCTGGAAGACCATTTTGGTCCGGACAGTGGCCGACGGCGGGGAGAGCTTTTATATTAACGCTGACCATCGAGTGACGCTGCCGCATTTGCACCGCATGGTCACTTCTATGATCGAGCAGTAGCCGACGGGGAGGCTACCTTCAGTCTATGATATCCGCAGAGCGATTGCAGCAAATTCTGGGGCAATTCAGCAAGCTGAGTGTTATCGTGGTTGGTGACTACTTTCTGGACAAATACCTGGTCATTGACCCCTCTCTTAGCGAAACCTCCCTGGAGACAGGCAAAGAGACCCTCCAGATAGTGGAGGTCCGCCACAGTCCCGGCGCAGCGGGAAATGTCTGCACCAACCTGGCAGCCCTGGGGCCTGACAGAATATGGGCAGTGGGGCTGATCGGCGACGGCGGGCCTGGCTATGAGCTTAAATGCGATCTGACCGAGCAGCAGGTCACTGGCTCGCACCTGATCCAAAGCCGCGATGTATTCACTCCCACCTACATCAAGCCGATGGAGCGCAAGCCTGACGGCACCGAGGTGGAACTGAATCGCCTTGATATCAAGAACCGTCAGCCCCTATCCGAGACTGTCGAAACTCAGCTCGTTGAGGCACTGAGATCGCTCATCCCGCACGCCGACGCCGTGGTCATTGCCGATCAGGTCCCGGAACGCAACCGTGGAGTGATTACCGACCGGGTCAGAGGTAGTCTGGCTGACCTGGCAGCCGACCACTCCGAGGTGGTCTTCCTGGCGGACTCGCGCACCCGCATAGGACAGTTTCAGAATGTTGCCCTCAAGCCGAACAGATACGAGGCATTAGTAGCTGTGGAACAGGAAACGCGAGAGGTAGTGCCGCGAGCTGTAGCGGAACGCTGCGGCCGAGAGCTTGCTGCCCGGACCGGCCGACCGGTATTTGTCACTCTGGATGCCGAAGGGATCTCCGTATGCACCGCGGCCAGCTCAACGCATGTGCCCACAGTGCCACCCAGCGGACCAATCGACGTTACCGGAGCCGGCGACAGCACAGCAGCCGGAATAGTCTGCTCGTTATGCTGCGGCGCTTCCTTGGCTGAGGCGGCGTTAATAGGCAACCTAACTGCGTCGGTCACCATACAACAGATCGGTACTACCGGGACGGCTACTGCTGGGCAGATCCTGGCCCAGTTTGAGCGAGGCGGCTGGGGCTGAGGTATCGGTGTGCTCCCGAGCAGTTCCCCCGGCGCTGGCCCCCTATGCGTCTTTGTCGAGTGGAAAGCGCGTGTAGAAAGTCATGCCCTCAATCTGCTCAGGCTCGGGCGGGGTGGTAGCCACGCTGACCAGGTAGCCAATGGTGACTGTCGGAACTAACCCCACGAAAGCATACAGCCACGGCGTGTAATGCAGTACTAGAGCCCAGATACCGCAGCAGATAGCCCCGGTGAGGGCGCCAATAATCACCCCGGTAGCATTAGCTCGCCGCGTGAAGAGACCCAACAGGAAGATGCCCAGCAGCGGCCCGGTCCAGAAGCCCATTAGCATGACACAGATTCTATAGATTTGACCCAGTTGCCCAACGAATAAAGCAACGAATGTGGCCATCAGGCCCCAAAAAACAGTGGTGTAGCGCGAGGCTCGCAAGTAGTGGGCTTCGTCGGCGACTTCGGGTTGGCTCCGCGCCAGGGCTCTGCGGAGCAGCGGCCGCGTGACGAAGGCATATGCAACTAGGCCGACTATCACTGCCAGGCAAGCCGCAGTCAGGACCACAATAAGCAGGCCTATCGAGCTCTGAGCTGCTACCCATGTGCCGGGCAATATGCTGAGACCTATTGCCACCAGTATGCCAGTAATAACGACCGCCCCCAGGGTAGCGACGAACTTATCAAAACTTCGCCGGCTGCTCTCGGTGCTTTCGGTTCCGCGCAGCCGACGGTAGAAGTCGGTGATACAGGTAGCACTAAGCGAATTCATCCCCGAGTCAACACTGGACATAGTTGCAGCGAATAACGCGGCGATGAACAGCCCTGATATCCCTACCGGAAGGACGGCCACCACAAAGTAGGGTAGCATCTGGTCGGGGTTCTGGGGCATATTGGCGAATCTGTCGCCATAAAGATGAAAGTAGGCGAATATTCCGGTGCCGGTGATGTAAAGCAGTGTCACCAAGGGGAAGTCGGAAATCCCAGCAATCCAGACAGCGCGGATGCTCTCTTTGACGCTGCGAGCACTGAAGTAGCGCTGCAAAGTAAGCTGGTCGATCCCCCTGTCATTTAGCTGGCCGAGTGCCTGCCTCATCAGTATCCATAAGAACGTTAGTTCGACTGAGAACTTCAAGTTAGGATTCCGTATCCAGTCCCAGAACTCCTTGCCACTGCTCATTGGATATGTGTGACCTGTTTCTGTGCCAATGCGCCACACCTCCTGCCAGCCCCCTACATCGCGAAGCACATAGACCCATATAAACACTATACCGCTGGTAAATATGAAGAACTGGATGACGTCGCTCCAGATATCTGCCTCTATCCCACCCATAGTGGTATATATAGTAGCGACCACGCCGAGGGTGATAATAATTGCCCAGGTCTCCTGATGCTCCGCGATGCCGGGGATGTCAATCACGGCGCTAAGCGCCACCGAGGGCGCATAGATGACAGTCGCCAGCCATCCTCCCCGCAGCAGAATGAACAGAATGCTCCCTATCATTCTTACGCTCAGACCGTAGCGCCGTTCCAAGTAAGTATAGGCCGTTGTCAGCGACAGGGGGTGGAATACCGGGAGTATAGTGTAGATGACTACAATGACGATGGGTACGATCAGCAGCCACACTACTGGCAGAAATTGCAGATCATGCTCGTAGGCATATCCCGGGGCGCCCAGCATCGTGTTAGCACTGCACAGAGATACCCATATGGATATAGCCAAAGTAAACCAGCCCATTCGCCGACCGGCCACGAAGTAGTCCTCAGAGGTTCTCTGGCGCTTGGAGATCCACCAGCCCAGCACCACTATGCCTATCAGGTAGATACCAATTGCCACCCAGTCACCAGCAGTTAGCAAACCTGTTTTCATTTTGATTCTCCTTATGTTGGGACAGTGCAAATAGGGAACCCACCGGCTGGTTCTTCTGGGACCGCCCCGGGTTCATCGGATGTCAAGCCGAAGAGGGTAGGCCGGCATTCAGTTCCCGATTTGCAGGAGCAATTGGTAATCACATTTCCCTGCTCAAAGTTCAATGACCTCCTCCAGGTTCAGGCCATAGAACGAAAGTGGCCTGGGTCCTGACTCTGCCCATTACCGCCGTATTGGCGGCTTTTTCCTACTGGCTGCTGGCCTTTTTCTTCTGAATCAAGCAGCTATTGCTTCTCAATGCGCTTCATTATCAGATCACAAACCTCCCGCACTGCCCCGTGCCCGCCGCCTCTGGTAGTTACATAATCCGCCGCCTCGCGGACCGCCTCCACGGCGTTGGCCGGCGCAGCACTGTGGCCCACCTCGGCCATCGCCGCCAGATCCTTGATGTCATCGCCCATATAGAGGGCCGCGGAGGGCTTCAGCTTGCGCTCCTCCAGTAGCAGGCGCACAGCTTCCCCCTTATCCTGACAGCCCTCGAGGGCAGCGCGAATGCCCAGCCTTTGGGCACGCGCCCGAATAATTGGAGACCGGTCGGCGCTGATGATGACGACTTCGACTCCGGCCCGCTGGAGTCGCGCCAGACCCAAACCATCCTGAACGTCAAATCGTTTCATGGCCTGACCTTCACCCGTAAAGTAAAGCCCACCGTCAGTGAGTGTTCCATCCACGTCCAGCATCAGTAGCTTAATCTCGTTGGGGGGCCATCCTGTTTCGCTCATTGATCTTCCTCCTGATTGTCAGATGATGGCAGCGCCGGCTCGTCGTAGCCGGGCTGGCTCAGAATCCGCTCTTCGTCCAACTGTAACATCATCACCGGCATACTCAGACCGGTGGTGAATATGCGAAAGATGTCTTCCTCCAGCAGGTCGCCGACAAGGCACACCTTGGTGCCCGACGGATCCAGCTCAGCCCAGAGGAAATCCAGACTTGTCGGATCGGTCACCTGGTAGAACTTGCCATCAGCCAGCCGGTAAGCCCAGAGCGCCTTGCCCGCCCGGACCAGCATGTAGCGCCCGTCCAAGCAGACTCCCAGCGCTGCAAAGCGGGTATTGAGAGGTGGTGTCAGATACCAGTAGTGGCCCCGCGTGAAATCCCTGACCCGCAGCCGATAGGTCCATTCTTCTTGATCCTGGGGACCGCCGCTGTGGCCGGGCACCGACACCTCCTGAGCAGAGGTGAGGCGCGACGGGCGGCTCACCTGCACTTCTTTCAGCGCCACACTCGTCACTTCCCCGGCGGGGAGTTGAGCTTTGCGCCATCCCCTGGCCTTCTCCTCGGTTCCATAGCTGAAGAAATAGAGAATGTCGCCTGCCACATCCCAGAGGGTGTTCCCGGAGGGCTTCTGGCAGGCCCACACCTCGGAGCCGTCCTCGGCGTCCAGCACCATTACTGCAGTCTCGTACTCCTCACCAGTAGGCTGCTGACAGGCAATCCAGCGGCCCTTCGGCGAGACGTGGGGCCTTTGCACATTATCGGCGAGCCTACGGGTCTCATTCTTCTCGATGTCCACGACCCACAGCTCCGGGGGCCTCTCCTGTTGCTCGTCGTCCATCGGCATGTGCTCAACGCCCACCGCCAGCCGCCGGCCATCCGGGAACCAGGCCACCTCCGTTGGCCACTGCATACGCTCAGCGCTGGCTTGATATGCTATCCGCTCACCGCCGGCGACTATGTCGAATATCACTACCCGCGGTGCCATCACCTCCACGACCCACCTCATGCCGGCCTCCTCCTGGCGGCGAGGGTCAACAACCATCGGCGGGGGCCGACTGAGGATACCAAAAACGTTTATCTTAGGAGTGGCGCTAACGGCTATCCGTCCGCCCTCCGGACTCCACACCGGCGTCGAGTCGGGCATCCACTCATCTGAGACCATCCGCACCACCCCACCGGGCTGGATTAGTATCTGCGGAGTCGGCTGCTCACCGTAGAGCTTGCTGAGAGTTTCGGGATTACCTGCCAGCCAACGGGCCGCTAGCACCCCGCTGACGACAATGGCAACCGCCAGCAGGAAGGCACAGCCGCCGCAGGCCCACAGGCCGCACTTGCCACCAGTGCTCAGGCCGGCTTGCTGATCTGGCTCGTTTGCCGAGGTGTCGGCTGCATTCATCTCATGCCTCAAGTTCACTGCTGGCTGGGATTTTCCTTCCATAGGCAGACTGCGCTGAACTTGACAAGCTCGCCGTCTCAGGGTATTCTGACAGCCACTTCGAGGCACCACAGCATCACAGTCAGACAACACCGTTTATGGAACGCAAGCGCGTATTGATTTTGGGTGCGACCGGCTCGATCGGCCGGCAAACCCTTGATGTCATTGGAAATTACCCTGACCGGTTGCAGGTGGTCGGGCTAGCTGCTAATCGCAACTGGGAACTGCTAGCGCAGCAGGCCCAGCAGTTTGCGGTCAGCACGGTTGCCCTCGCTGACGAGCAGGCCGCCCGGCAGCTTGCTGATTACGAGTCGCAACTGCAAGTCTACTCCGGTAATGAGGGCCTGGAACAGATCATTCAGGCCACTAGCCCCGATCTGGTAGTGGCGGCTATTTCGGGACTGGCTGGCCTGCCGCCGATAATGACGGCGCTGGAGCAGCGCTGCCAGGTGGCCCTGGCTAACAAGGAGCCTTTGGTCGCCGCCGGTCAATTGGTGACGACAGCGGCTAGCCGCGCTGGCGTTCAACTCCTACCAATTGATAGCGAAATATCGGCCGTTTTCCAGTGCCTGCGGGGCGAACAAGCAGAGAGCGTCGAGAAGATCCTGCTGACTGCCTCAGGGGGGCCGTTTGCTGACTATACGGAGGTGCAGCTAGCCGAGGTCACTGCTGAGCAAGCTCTGGACCATCCCACCTGGCAGATGGGTCCGAAGGTGACCGTTGACTCGGCCACCCTGATGAACAAGGGCTTTGAAATCTTTGAGACGAAGTGGATGTTCGGCCTGGAATTTGACCAGATTGAGGTGGTGATCCACCACCAGAGTATCGTCCATTCGCTGGTGCAACTGTGTGACGGCAGCGTGCTGGCGCAACTGGGGCGACCGGATATGCGCCTGCCTATTCAGTATGCGCTTTTCTATCCCAACCGGAGGCCCAACCAGTTCGACCGACTGGACCTGGTTGAGGTCGGCTCACTGACCTTCGCGGCCCCTGATCCCGACAAATTCCCCTGCCTGCGGCTGGCTCGGGAGGCTGGCTGCAGTGGGCAGAGCTACCCGACAGTGCTTAATGCTGCTGATGAGGTAGCAGTGGCGTGGTTTTTGCAGGATAAAATTGAGTTTATGGATATACCGCGGTTGATCGAGCAGACTTTGGAGGAACACGAACCTTTTTCCGTGAATAACCTATCTGATGTAATAGCGGCAGACCAGTGGACGAGAGACTATCTCGGACAGATCGTCGCCGACAGGAGGTAATTCGGTAGCAGGCGGCAGCCGAACTTAAGCAATGATCGAGCAGATGGGCAACTGGGCCAACCAGATATTCTGGGTTGTCTTCATTCTGGGTCTGTGTATATTCAGCCATGAATTGGGCCACTTCATCGCCGCCAAGCTCTCGCGCATGCAGGTGAAGGAATTCGCCTTCGGCTTTGGACCGCTCATTAAGGGCCTTCGTTGGGGCGAGACGACTTATGCCATCCGCGCTATTCCCTTCGGAGGAATGGTAAACATTGCCGGAATGGAGCCCGGGGAGGAAGATGTTCCGAGAGGTTTTCATACTCGTCCCCGCTGGCAGCGCTTTGCAACCATCTTCGCGGGCGTCTTGATGAACGTAGTGCTGGCTATGGTGCTTTTCTGGATCATAAACGTCTTCCATGGAGTACCCGTCCCCGGTAGCCGAGCCGTGGTCGTTGGTAGAGTGATGTCTGAAACACCAGCAGAAGCCGCCGGTTTGCAGACAGGCGACGAGATCGTAGCCGTTGACGGCAACCAATACGGCCTGCAAGTGGCAAGTGTGGAGGCTGGTTCGCTAGCTGACCAGGCCGGCATCACCCCTGGCTACTTCATACTCACCGCCAATGGCAAAGATATCGCTGCTCCCCCAGGGCTTATCGAAGTTCTGCAGCAAGCTGAGACCGACAGTATCCAGATAGGCGCGATAGACCCGGGGGCAGACAGCCTACCTGCAGCAATAGTGACTACCCGGTTGCCGCGGATATCGGGGGAGGGCCAAATCAGCGCACTATTCGATAGGAGGATGCTCGACCTGCGCGCTGCCCCCGAGGTCAAGGCTAACATCTCCATGGTGCCGCTTCGGGAAGTATTTGAGCAGACCAACGGAGTGCTACACTGGTCTGCTCAGGAAAAGAAGATCCGTGCGGTTAACGAAGAGTTGGATATTAATCTGCAGATTGGCAACCCTCTTGCCAGAGTTAATGACCAGAAGCGGCAGTTGGCTTTGGCTCCTTATATCAAGCGAGGCCGCACCATGGTTCCGCTCCGATTCTTAGACGACATTTTGGATGTAGCCATCAGTCCTCACCAGGCTACCATAGTAGCCCGCCAACACCTGGGTCTGACTTTTGAGCCACTTGACCAGACCGCGCTGGTCCGCTACCTATCGCTGCGACCTGGGACTCAAGTAAATATAACCGTTGCTCGCGACAACAGCGAGGTCAACCTGACAGTCTCTTCGCAAACAGTTTGGGGAAGACTGGAAACAATAACAATAGATGGTCAGTTGGACGCGCCTCACCGCAAGATCGGTCGAATCGGGGTCTTACTCAGTCCCCCAACTCAGCGTGTCGGTATCCCCGAAGGCCTGCTGCTGGGGGCCAAGCAATCCTACGCCGCAGTGGTGATGGTCATTGAATCGGTGCAGGGGATGATAACCCGCAAGATCACCGCTGAACCGATCGGCCCCATCGGGATCATGGCCATGACCGCCCAGCAGGCCCAGGCGGGCTGGGCAGCGGTACTGTCACTGTGTGGTATCATCAGCGCTAACCTGGCGGTGATTAATCTTTTTCCGATGCCTCCCTTCGACGGTTTTCATATCGTCCTCATCGGCTACGAAGGCATCATTCGTCGGCGCATCAGGCCCAAACAGGAAATCTCGATCCGGGTCGTGGGCATCATCGTAATAATGGTAGTCTTCGCCTTGCTGATGACCAAAGATGTGATCAATCTGTGGCTGTACGGAACTCCTTAGGACAGACCACCAGCACCGGCCGATAGCACGCAGGGCCGATGCTCGCTTAGTGATCCGGTGCCCTAGCTATGCATAATGCCTCCAAAGCCACCAACTTCCCACCACAGCGCAGACCTACGCGGGCAGTGCGCGTCGGTGAGGTGACCATCGGCGGAGAAGCGCCGGTTTCCGTCCAGACTATGACTAAGACCGATACTGCCGACGCCGAGGCAACGCTGCGCCAGGTTCGGGCGGCGGCCGCCGCCGGTGCCCAGATTGTCCGCGTCGCCATCCCTTCGCAGCAAGCGCTGGATGGCTTTGCTCAGATAGTGGCAGGCAGTCCGGTGCCAATCGTCGCCGACATCCACTTTGACTATCGCCTGGCCCTCGCCGCCATTGAGCGCGGCGCGCATAAAATCCGCATTAATCCGGGTAATATCGGCGACGACCACCGCCTGGGGGCGGTCCTAGAGGCGGCCAGCGAATTGGATATTCCGGTACGTCTCGGCATCAACGCCGGCTCGCTGGAGCAGGAGCTACTCGACCAATATGGTCACCCTACCTCCGAGGCACTCTGCGAGAGCGCACTGCACAGCGTTCAGCGAGCTGAGAATCTGGGCTTCTCCGCCTTCGTTATCTCTATCAAATCCTCCAGTGTGCCCACTACAGTTGAAGCGAATCGCCTCTTCTCCCGCGAGTCCGACGTGCCGCTGCACCTGGGCATTACCGAGGCCGGGTTCGGCTCAAGCGGGATCGCCAAATCCGCAGTCGGCCTGGGACTGTTGCTGGCCGAGGGCATCGGCGATACCGTGCGCGTTTCGCTAACTGACGACCCAGTGGAGGAAGTGCGGGCGGGGCGGGCCATCCTGCAGTCGCTGAATATGATCTCAGGTCCGCAACTTGTTTCCTGTCCGACCTGCGGTCGGTGCAAGGTGGAGCTGCGCCCTATTGCCGAGCAGGTCCAGGAGGCGCTCCAGGAGATTGACGTGCCCATTGTGGTGGCGGTGATGGGCTGTGAGGTCAACGGGCCGGGCGAAGCAAAAGAAGCCGACATTGGACTGGCCTGCGGGAGTGAGTATGGTGTTATCTTCTGCCGTGGGGAAGTGCTGCGCCGCGTTAAGATATCACAGGCAGCCCAGGAACTGCTGGCGGAGATTCGTGATCCAATGACGTGCGGAGAGTAGTGCTTCTCCTCACAGATGGCTCAGAATAGCTCCGCGAATCTAGGCACCTGCTGCTTACTGTACCATACCGTGCACACGTTGCCTGGCGCGGGCCAGCCGATTGTGCAGCTCCAAGGCAGCCTGCACCCGTGAATCTACCGCCTCCAGTTGCCACTGGACATCATCCATCACCGGCAAGACCACATATCCCACTTGTCCCAGCAGCGGCGGCAAACCAATTATGGCCTCCGTCACCTCTATCGGATGCATCTCCAATTCAGAATCCATGAATCCAACCTTGGCGCTTTCCTTGCTGTCAACAACTTGCATCATGCTGCGGAACTGCTGGGCCGCCCAGGCCCCGCCGGTCTCGCGCATTTGCTGCCAGTGATCCATGGCGCGCTCGATGTCGTGGCGTTGGTTCCGCAGCATGTAAGCCAGGCCAACATTGCAATGCAAGACGGCATTGAGTGCCTCGGTGCGCAGGGCCTCGTAGAAGTAGTGAATGGCCCGAGAGAACATACGTTGTGCTTCATCCATAAGACTTTTTCTGCGGACATCAGGCAGCCAATGACTTTGCTCGACGCGGCGATGGGCCTCATGACCCTGTTGAGCATAGACCAGAGCAATATTGTTGTTCGCTTCGGCACCAGGCGACATCTGTAGAAAGCGGCGAAAGGCATTAGTGGCCTGATCATGGTCGCCTAGCCGATAGCAGATGCGTCCTAGATTGCAAAAGACGTCCGCGGTAGGCCGCTCTGCCTCAGCCGCCTTTTGCAGCTGGGCCCGCGCCTTCTTGAACAACCCAGCAGCTCGCGAGGTTAGCTCACCAGGTGGCGTCCCGTGCTCTTCTTGAGCCTTCTGCGCAGTAAGTGCCAGCACTGTGCCAATGCAGAAATTGGTCTGGGAATCCTCGGGAAGCAGCTTGGCCGCCTTCAGAAAATGGTTAGTCGCCAGCTCGTAATCCTCACGAAGGTAGTAGGCCAGGCCCAGATTGAAGTGAGCTTCGCCGACGACATCACTTACAGTGTCGGTGCAGACCTCGAAGGCCTCAATGGACATATCCAAGGCACTGGCGAACAGCAACTGCTCGGTACGGGTGGCGTCATCCTTATCGTAGGCAACAGCCGACATCAAGTGGGCTGCGCCTATATCAAAGGTCAGTCGGAGGTCATCGCCGTGCTCCCCGCGCAGTTGGCGAAGGATCTCGAGGGCCTGACGGGGGCGGCCGGCAGCGATGTCCCCGCGAGCCAGATTGAGCCGGGCGGCAAGTCGCTCGGGAGCGCGTTCCTGGACCATCTCAAACAACTGGCGCGCTTGAGCGTATTTGCCCAACTGCCACTGTATGGTTCCCAGAGTAGTAGCTATTTCGGGATGGTCGGGGTCAGCATCCCGGGCTTGGCGGGCACACTTGTCAGCCGAGTTGTACGCACCAAGACCAGCATGGGCCACGGCTTGGGCGTGCCATGCAACAGTACTGATGAACTCGTCTGGGTATTCACCAGGCAGTTGCTGGAGAGCAGACTCGTATCGGCCAGTGGCCACATACAGGCATCCCTGGTTGACTGTGGCCGCTGGGTGCTGAGAATTGAGCTTGCGAGCCAGCTTGAGTATGTACTCGGCACCGTCCAGATCATCACCAGCCCCCAGAACGCCGCCGAGGTTACTCAGAAAATCGGGGGCATTGTGTCCAAGTCGTACTGCTGCCTCCAGATGCTTGGCTGCCGCTTGCAGCTCACCTTCGCGGAACTCAAGTACACCCAGATTGGCCAAAGCATAAGGGTAGTTAGGCTTTTGCTTGACGCACTGGTGCAGCCCGTCCCGTGCGGCGGAGGTGTTTTTCGCCTTGATCTCGCGCACAGCAATATTGTTCAAGGCCCGGGCATCTACCGAAGGTTCCACATCGCGCAGCGCCTGTTCGCCGGGCAAGCCATGGGGCAGATGAGCCAGCAGTGTTGCCACGTTAGCGGCAGGGGAACGATCATCATCAGTGGTCTGCTGCAAGGAGGTCAACAAGGCCTCAACGGCTTCTTGCCAACCGCCTCGAGCCGCCTCCACAGCAGCCAGAACATTGAGGGAGTGCGCGCTGGGGTCGCCAAGCTGCTGAACCTGCTTCAAGCGTGAAAGCGCCTCATCGTTGTCACCACGCAGATAGAGGGCTATTGCCAGGTCTGTTAGAGCTTGAGGGTTGGAGGAGTGCCTACTCAGGTCTTCAACCGCAAGCTGGAGGTTGCGCTGCAATATTCTGTTCAATCGCTGCAGATGTATCCGATGCCACCAGGCAGAAAGCAAGCGCACCGAAGCCCGACAAGTGGCCAGCAGCAGGTAAGCTACCCCGCCACCACCGACAACTGCAACCCCAATCAGAAGGAGCGAGAGCTGCTCAGCAGCCTGCCAGGCAAGCACCAATCCGCCACCGGCACCGGCCACCCAAGATGCCACAGTAATCCCTAACCAGCTCCACCGACGCTGCAATCTAACTTGCTGAGCATCGTGGCCGGCGTATCCCGCTCCCCTCATGATCATCAGCCGGGCTCGGGAGGATACTCGCATCTGCCCCTCCTGACAATCAAAGAACCACAGTGCCCGTAGTCTAGCGGTATTCATTTTACGATTCGTGTGATATACTGTCAACCATCTCTTGTCGGCGAGGCGCCAGCGCATTCCCCTGTGCTGCGAGCAGCAGGCCAAACACCTGAATGGTGAAGAGGAGGAGCTGCGACGGGAGTTTGTGTGCTATTTCGGCAGGTCAAGCCTTAATACTAAGGAGAGAGTTGATGGCGGGCAAATCAACCAATTTTCGGATAGATCGTCCAAATATGCGGCTACTGCTAGTGGTTGTGGCCCTACTATTTGCTGGATGCACTTCATGCGGCGGGGGCGGCGGGAGCGACAACGGCGTCATTCCCGTAGAGTTACCAGAATTCGACGCGGATCGGGCCTTCGCGGATATTGAGCAGCAATGCAATTTTGGCCCGCGGATGCCCGGCTCGCCCGGTCATCAGGACCAGCTTGCGTGGATGATTTCTACCCTCACCCCCCTGGCGGATAACCTGATTCCACAATCGTTCAACGCAAGCACCCCCTTCGGAGGCCCATACGATCTTACTAATCTGATCGCTGTCTTTTCATCCCAAGCGCCCGGGGTAACCACTATGATCGGCGCCCACTGGGATACCCGGCCGGTGGCGGATGAAGACCCTAACCCTGAGCTGCGCGATCAACCGGTGCCTGGGGCCAATGACGGCGGCTCGGGGGTGGCAATTCTCTTGGAGCTGGCCCGTATATTCAGCGAGCAGCCGCCGCCCAGCCCGGTCTACCTGGCCCTCTTTGATGCGGAAGACTCCGGCCAATCCGGCAGCGGTCGGCCCTACATAGGATTCTGTATGGGGTCAGATTACATGGCGCACAACTGGCCTGCTCAGATTGAACTACCCGACCGCGTGATTGTCCTCGACCTGGTCGGGGGGCAGGTACAGCCCGAGCCGGCCGGTGCTGTCCGCCCTGCCCAGAGTAGCAATGACTACTTCAATCTGCGCATTGAATCATACTCTCAGGCCGCTGCTCCTCAACTGGTGGATCATATCTGGGATATCGCCGAGTTCCTGGGGCATAGTGCTTTTGAGCGCAGTTCACAGGCCTATATTATCGACGATCATCTCCCCTTCATCAACACCCTTGGCCTTCCTGCGGTTGACATTATTGACTTTGCTCCGCCGGTGTGGCATACGGTTGCCGACACCCCTGAGCACTGCGATCCCGACGCGCTCTACCAGGTGGGAGAGACAATGCTGGGACTGGTCTACGGAATGTGACGGCCGGGCCTCAAGCAGATAGTCAGATGGGCTGGCAACGCGATCTTTGTGCCCGCCGCCTGTTCCTTCTGCCAGGCACGGTCTCTTTCCTGGCCAATGTCGTGGGGCGCTATGACGCCTGAGGAGGAACCCTGCGTCCTGCTCAAGCGTTTTACTATGTGTAGCGTGCTGTTATCTGCGGAGGAGGTAAGAGTGTCATGCGCGCAAGTCATATCGGCTGGGTCTTTCTCATCTTCGTTGGTACTTCCATCGCCTGGAGCATCCTCGGTGCAACCGTCTCCACCCGAACCGAAATAAGCTTACATCAACTGCGCAGCCAAGTCGGCGAATTGTGGGGCCAGCCGCTGCATCAGCAGGCGCCGACCTTTACCATCCAGGAGACGGTCTACTACCGCGACAACAAGGGAAGGCGACAGACCCGGTACGCCTACCACGACGTGATCCCCCAGTCAAGTGATATCACGGTCAAGTTGAACTCGGACGCACGGCGCAAGGGGCTACTGTGGTACCGCACATATGCCGTCGAGTTTGATGCCACTTACACCGTTAAGCACAGCCACACCGAGCAGCCGTACCTGATTGCCAAGTTTGCCTTCCCGGTTGACGATGCCGACTATGATGATTTCGCCTTCTCGATCAACGACAAAGACGCCGACAGCGGGAGTGAGGGCGGATACCTGAAGCGTTCGGTGCACCTGCCGGCGGGCGAGACGGCGACGGTCAAGCTCCGCTACAAGTCAAGGGGACTCGACACCTGGACCTACTCCTTCGGCAAGGGAGTCAGGCAGGTCAATAACCTAGACCTGGTGGCGACAACCGACTTCCACGACATTGACTTCCCGGAGGGGTCGGTCTCGCCCAGCACCAAGCAGCGAACCCCAGAAGGCTGGACGCTGACATGGCAGTCCACCAGCCTACGCACCGGCCGGTACGTGGGCGTGGATATGCCCGCGCAGGTCAATGCCGGGCCGATGGTCGCCC
>JAUVZM010000007.1 GCA_030602615.1 bacterium | reverse complement strand
TTGCCGGAGCGCTAAGGCACTTAAAAGATATCTACCAGGCGCGCGACGGCCTAGTCACGGCGGTGTCGAAACTACATATAATAGCCGCTAGATATCCTGACACGAACGTCGCCACGGTGGCGACTGAACTCATGAAACAGGCAGCGCTCAGTTGTCTTGACACAGGTGTTGATCTAAGTGGCGAAGGCAAATACGAGCAGGCCATTGCCCAATTTGAAAAGGCCCTGGGAGTGTGCCAATATTGGCTGGAGCAAGCCGGAGAGTCTGACGAGCTGCCAGCGTATACCGTTGGCCGCATTAAGGTGCGACTGGGCTTCGCGCTGACGGCCACTGAGCAATTTAGCCTGGCCACAGACATCCTTGGGGAACTAGTCGAAGAGGGGCCTGAGTGGGCGGCGGAGGCAGTCCAAGTGGCGCTCCTCAAGGCGGCGGCCGAACATCCGGACATCGGCGAAATTGAGCTGTTGCCGCCCAAGTTCAAGAAAGTTGGGCCCCAACAGATAGCTGTCAACGTTGGCTTTCTTGAACCGACCAGCAGGTCGATTAGAGTCACTGGCAACGGCAATTTGAAGATCACTGGCACAAGCTGCGACTTGCCCTTTGTAAAACTGCTGGTAGGAGAAAGTGAGCTTAGATACCGTACAAGAGAACATTTCGTGCAGATCACGGTCGTGCCCACTGAGCAGGTTGGCCAGCATGAGGGGGCGGTGATTATTGACACCAATGACCCGGCCACGCCGAGGATCGAGGTGCCAATAAGCGTGACTGCTAGGAATGCTCGATCTTCGACCGGACAAGTTCTTGTCGGAGCTGGTCAAGCACGAGAGAGCTGCTGTGCACTGCAGCCAAGCCAAGCCGATATTCCTGCTGATGTGCGTGAACAGATCGAACGGTTATACTCCACCGATCCGGCCGAGCGCGTGGCCGCCGCGGAAGCGCTGGGGGAGATGGGCGAGTCGGCTGCTTCGGCCGTACCATTCCTGATTGGGATACTGGGAGACTACGAACTGGCGGTCCGCGCTTATCCTGCCGAAGCCGCAATCGTGGCACTTCTCAAGCTGGGGACAGCTGCGGTAGAGCCCCTGGTCACCGCCTTGAAGGACGAGAATTCGGGCGTCAGCTCCGGAGCAGCACGAGCGTTGGCACGAATGGAAGATCCCGGTCTCGCAGACCGGATGATTGCTGCCCTAAAGGATGAGGATGACCGGATGCGGGAGGGAGCGGCCAGAGCGTTGCGACACATGAAGGATCCCCGGGTAGTGGAGCCACTGGTTGCTGCTCTGCAGGATCCGGATGCGGGGATGCGAGAGTTGGTGGCCGAGGCGCTCAGATATGTAGGAGATGAGCGGGCAGTTGAGCCGCTCATTGCGGCTCTGGACGATGAGGACGCTGACGTTCAGCGTCGGGCAGCAGTCGCACTGGGAACTATAGGGGACCCCCGTGCCGTAGAGCCCCTGATTGTCGCGCTCGAGGATGAAGAGTCGTCGGTCCGAAGGGGGGCAGCCTACGCACTGGGAGGAATAGAGGACCCTCGCGCCGTGGAACCCCTGATCGCTGCCCTGCAGGATGAGCACCCCTACGTCCGGGAGAATGCGGCATTGTCACTGGGCGAAATCGGAGACCGTCGAGCTGTGGCACCTCTCCTGTCTGCCCTGCAAGACAACGCCTCGCGGGTCCGAGCGTACGCATCAAGGGCACTGGGGGTGATAAGGGATCGTCGGGCTGTGGCGCCACTGCTTCTCATTCTGCGGGATGAGGATGCACGAGTACGAGCGAACGCGGCAATGGCACTTGGACAGATAGGGGACCTCCAGGCAGTGGAACCCCTGCTGGATGCTCTGCAGGATGAGAGCTCTGAGGTGCGCGAGATGGTGGTGACCTCACTGGGGGTATTGCAAGGCCCGGGGGCTGTGCAGCGCCTGATGGCTGCTCTGCAGGATGAGGATGCCGGTGTCCGACAGCGAGCCGCGAGAGCACTGGGGAGGATGAATGACCGCCAAGCCGTGGCACCTCTTATTGCCGCACTGGGCGATGCCGATTCTCGGGTGCGGGAGGAGGTTGCTCGGGCGCTGGGGACGATCCGCGACGTCTCTGCTGTGGAATCATTGTGTGCTGCTCTGCGGGATGAGGATTCACGGGTCCGATGGATGGCAGCACACGCACTGGGAGTAACAGGAGACCTGCGGGCCGTCGAGCCCCTGATTATCTCCTTGCACGATGAGGATTCGCGGGCTCGAGGGGCGGCAGCACAGGCCCTGGGAATGTTACGAGACCGGCGCGCCGCCGAACCCCTAATTCGCCTCTTGCAGGATCATGAACTAGGGGCCCGGTTGGCAGCCGTGTTGAGCCTGAGATTCATCAAGGATCCCCGGGTCGTTGGGCCCCTGACTAGTGCACTGCAGGATGAGGATTCCGGCGTGCGAGCGTGGGCCGCGCTGGCCCTCGAGCATATGAGAGATCCCCGTGCCGTTGAGCCCCTGGTGGCGGTCCTGCAGGATGATGCTTGGGATGTGCGCTTGGCGGCGGCGCAGGCCCTGGCAGAACTAGGTGATGACCGGGGTGTGGAGCCTGTTCTGGCTGGTCTGGCGCATGAGGAGCCGAGTGTGAGAGCGCAAGCCGCATCAGCACTTGGACAAATAGGGGATCCTCGTGCTGCAGAGCCATTGGTCTCTGCCCTGCAGGATGAGGATGAGACGGTTCGCCTTAGGGCAGCTCAGGCGCTGGCCAACATGGGAGACTCCCGCGCCCTAGAGCCCCTTATAGCTGCTCTGGATGACGTCAAGCAACAGAGCCGGGTTGTCGCAGCATCGGCGTTGGGAGACCTCAAGGATAGCCGCGCGGTTCAACCCCTGATTGGGGCACTTCAGGATAGGGACGCATTTGTGCGACGTCATGCCGCCCGATCACTGGGCGAGCTAGAGGACGCACGGGCGGTCGAGCCCCTGATTGGCGCTTTGCAGGATAAGGACTCGCGGGTCAGATGGTATGCCGTACTTGCTCTAAGCAAGATGGAAGACCCTCGTGCGGTCGGACCCCTGATTGTGGTGTTAAGCGATCCGGACATCCTCGTTCGCAGAGATGCAGCAAGAGCGCTGGGAGTAATCAAGGATCCGCGGGCCGTAGAGGCCCTGGCTGGCGCCCTCCAAGATGAGGAGGAGTCCGTCCGAGTGCGAGCCGCGATTGCCCTAGGGGAAATGGCGGATCCCCGCGCTGCCGAGTCCTTGACTGCTGCACTTGAGGATGAGAATTGGCTTGTCCAATGCGCAGCAAGAGTGGCACTGGGAGAGACGATCAACACAGGTCAAATAGAGGCCCTGATATCTGGACTAGGGGATGAGCTCGGCACGGTCCGATGGGCTTCGGCAGTGGTGCTGGGCGAAACAGACGACTCGGGGGTCGTAGAGCCCCTGATCGCTGCCCTGGAGGACAGGGATCCTCACGTCATCAGGAGCGCCGCCGAGGCACTGGTGAAGATAACGGGGCAAGATTTTGGCTACGACACCGCAAACTGGCGAGACTGGTGGGAGCAGAATAAGGCAGATATTGATGTCGGTGAATAGTGCCGCCTGGAACCGAGGTGTAGCAATATAAGTGCTGCAAAAGAAGTCCGCTTCGTGGTATGGGTGGTGGCCTGGCTGGCGGCGCTCCCTGTGGCCCTGGGGGCAGTATTCGCGACCAGTGGCGCCGCCAACTGTGCCCTCAGGCACCTGTCACTGGACCTCCATGAGTGGTACCGAGAGGTGGGGTGGCTCACATTGCTACTCCCACTTCTGCTCTGGACGCTCATGGTGGTCACCAGATGGGGGGGCTGGTTGTGGATGGGCTGGTGGAGTCTGCTGGTCGGCTGGCTGTTTGCCGACACCATTGGCGCGGTCTCAACGCGGGTGGGCGGAGACTTCGGCGGGGCTACTCTGGGCGCGCGTGCTCCCTGGGGCAGCGGGTTGTTGGGAGCTGCGCTCTTCGTCGCCGTGTGTGTGCTCCAATTCTGGGTAGCGACTGAGGCGAGGATTCGAGTAGCTACGCGGAGCGCACATGTTTCTGCTGCCGCTTACAAGTGGTCGGTGATAGGGATAGTCGTTGTCATAGGGCTGCTCCTGGCAGTATGGCTAGCAGCCGGCCCTGGACTGGCGATCTGTTTGGGACTCTGGACTTGCATAATATGTGCTCTAGCCGCAACTGCGACGCTCAGTCCACAAGTGAATGTCCGTCTGCTGCCGCCAAAGCGCGGGCGAGCAGCAGTCATCGTGCCTATCGCGATGGTGCTGGTGCTGGCAGTCGGGCTGGTCCTGGCCTGGGGGCCACCAATGCTTTTCGACGCGAATAAGTGGCGCGGGCCCGGCCCGCCGACGCGTCGTCTTTGCGAACGGTTCTCGTGGAGTGACAACAGCCGGGCACGGATGCTGAATGATCTGCTCAGCACCCACCTGCATGCAGGTATGACACCAAAGGAGACAGAGCAACTGCTGGGTCAATACGACGACAGCAGTTGTAGGTCTTTCGAACTCCTGCCGTGTCCGGCGCTTTCGCATACGTTGCTGGCCTGCGGCCGCTGGGGATGGTTCTGGCCCAACCTCCAGCTCAAGTTTACTGAACACGATCACAGGCCGGTGAGCCTTATCGAGGCTCGGGTCATCGAGTACTTCGACTAGGCGCCGGCCCTGCGCGCATACACAATCGTCTGTAGCAATGACCACGCCTGACTTTGCCCCAAAAGCGAGTCCAGGTTTAATGTTAGTATTTGAGGAATCTGGATATAAGAAAGGGGCAAGCTGATGAGCCAAAAGAAGCACATGCCGGAGCAGATCATCAACAGGTTGCAGGAGGCGTAGGTATTGGTGGAGGAGTATGTGTACGTCTCGGCGAATTATGCTATTGGTCCATCAGCGGTTGGACATGCCAACTGAGTCCATAATACTGCTTATGGACCACTTGCCCTTTGCGGGCATTATCAAGACGCGTTGATCGGAGGCAGAAATCGGTAGTTGGACCAGATGCAGAGTTATAGACTCAATTTGGCCTGAAAAGGGCCGAAAAGGCACCGGATTTTGTGTCTATAACTCGGCTTATAGACTCACTTTCCACGATTCTGGGCAATAGTCCACGGATTATGTGCCCACTTTAGCGGGGCTATAAGCCGGACTTACGCCCCGATTGCTAACTACCCCCGCCCCTAGGAGCCCCTGAAACTTGTATGCCAGCAGCAGCGGATGCCTGTAACCTCGATTTGTACGTAATGGGTGAGATTATTGGGATGGTCTGGGTCATAGCCAAGTCTGATAGAGGTATAGCAGGCGAGGTACTGGAAGAGGGCGAGCTGCAGCGGTAGAGCCAGTAGCTCGTCCAATCCGCTGTCCAGGCTCAGGCAGTACTGCTGCCGGGCCGGGGAGCCGCAACTCTCCGCCACCAGCACAGTCGTGGCTCCCAGGTCGGCCATCTCGGCGGCCAGTTGGTCTTCCTGCGGCGCTCCGGGGGCGGAGCCGAAGAGGCCCAGTAGCATCTGCCCATCCACATTGGACATCGGCCCGTGCCTGTAATCCAGCAGCGAATAGGCATCGCTGGGTAGCAGAGTCATCTCCTTGAACTTGAGTTGGGCCTCGCGAGCCAAGCCGTAGTGCGGACCCGCTCCCACAAAAGCAACCTTGCTGAACCGGGCCTCCTCCTGGATTTGCTCGGCCAGCCGCCGGGCTCGGGGCAGCAGCTCTTCGCAGCTCTCTACAACCCGGCCCGCCTCAGCCAGGTGAGCCGCCTCGCCCGCAGCTTGCAGCGCCAGAAGCGTGCCGGCGTGAACCATAGCCGATACCGAACCCGTAGTCGTAACGCTTTGCTCCTGCGAACCGGTCAGGACTACGGCCACATCCGCTTCCTGGGCCAGGGGACTGTCGGGGTAAGCGGTCAGTGCCACAGTCTGGCAACCCAAGGATCGGGCAGTGCGCTGGGCCTGGACGGTCTCCGTGGTTTGCCCGGAGCGTGATATGCACACCACCGCAGTGCCCGGTCCAATAACTGCTTGTGGATATAGGAAGACGTCACCAGCCGGTACGGGCATGGCCAGCCGTCCGGTAGTGATAGCAAAGACCGGGGCCGCAACAAAGGCGACGTTCAGAGCTGAACCGCACCCGACGAAGAGAACTCGTGGAGCAGGCTGGAGCAGTTGCGCCACTTGGGCGCCACAAGCTGACATCGTCTGCTGGGCATCCTGCAGAGCCTCGGCCTGGCTTTCAATTTCTTGCAAGGTGTAAGGACGAGTGCTCATAGTTCCTTCCCTCCGTGGCCAAACAGGTCTTTGAGATCCTGCAGGGCAACGTAAACGTTGGGCGGATCGCCCAATTCCGGATAGATAGCGTCGGCTTCCCTAAAGTCCTCGTGCACTGTATAACTGGCCATCGTAATCACACACCGCATATTGGCCGCTTTGGCGGCGAGCAGACCGTTTCTGCTGTCTTCGATCACCAGGCACTCCGCGCCGGGCAATCCCAGCATTGCCTTGGCAAGATTATATATCTCCGGATCAGGTTTCTTCCGGGAAACAATATCGCCTGCCAGGATAGCGGCGAATTTTTCCTTGCGCTCCGCCCCCAGCAGCTTCTCCAATATTAGATTGACACCGCGCTCATTGGCTGTAGAGCAGACAGCCAGAATTATATCAGCGGCAATAGCCTCCTCCACAATCCGTTTGACGCCCGACCGCAAGGGCAACTGCCCACTGGCGATGATCTCCATGAGCAGATCCGTCTTCAGGCGGTGCATTTCCTTGATAAAGGCGTCCTTATCCGTAACATCAGAGGGCCAGCCATACTCGTCGAGATAGTGCCGCATCCGCTCTTTGCCGCCGGAAACCTTGAGTAGTTTGCCATAGAGGGGTACGTCCCACTCAAAATCACACCCTTTTTGGGCAAATGCGCGATTGAAGGCGACCCGATGACCGTCCCTTTCGGTGTCTACCAAAACACCGTCGCAATCAAAGATTAGCGCCTTCATCATCGTCTGTTCCCTCCTGTCAGCCAGGAGTTATGCGCAATTCAAATAGCCCACTGTTCGCGGGTAGCGGCGATATTCTCAAGATAATATCTTATCCTGTTAAGAAACTGCGCCGCGTAGGTTCCGTCAACAGCCCGGTGATCGCACGCCAGCGCCAGGGACATTATGTCGCGGATTTCGATGTTGCCCTCAATAGGCACAACTCGCTTTTCGGCCGCACCCACTGCCAGGATTGCACATTCAGGCGGATTGATTATTGGGAGAAAAGTCTTGATCGAATACATCCCTAGCGTGGAAATCGTAAAGGTGCCGACATAGGTACGACCACGCGGGCCCGAGCCCTTGATCTTGGCAAGATCCACGCCGTGTTCCGCGGCGTATCTCCTGGCACTGGGTGAAACTGACAACCCAGCAGCAGTTAGGTCCGATTCACTTGTTGCCGCCCGAGGCGTGCTTGGGGAGACCGGCGTTTGTGCTTGCTGGATGACTTTTTCTCCCTCGGTCGAGGTTGTTTCTTCTTCAACGACCTCTCCTGGCTGGCCAATGTAGCCGACCGGTTAGAGAATATCTACTTCCTCGCCTTCTCCCTGCAGGATCTTCAACAGCACCCCGGAGGCTTCTGCCTCTACCTCGAAAACGGCCTTCTCCGACTCAACTAACAGAATAACCTCGCCATTGGTGTCCGAGTCGTTCTCTTCTTTGCACCACTGTACGATAGTCCCGGAGGTATAATCCTGTCCTATTTGAGGCATTACAATCGGTATCATAAGCCCAAATCCCTATCCTGTCGCCCCCCAACCTGCTCCGCCGAACAGTTGGATCTTCTCGGCGACTCCTGCGCGGAGCTGCTCGAACTGCGCAGCCAGCGGCTTGAGCGGCTCATACTCCTGATGAGTGTTGTGATATTCCACAAAGCTGTCTATGAATACGTGCTTGATCTGCGTGGAGATGTTCACTTTGGCACAACCCAGCGCAATGCACTTTCTGAAAACATCATCTTCCAAACCGGTCCCCCCATGCAAAGCAAGTGGCACCCCGGTCTGGTTGGCGATTGTCTCAATGCGCTCAAAGGCTATCTTTGGCTTGCCCTTGTACACGCCGTGCGCAGTGCCTATGGCGGGCGCGAAAGCAGCAAGCTTAAGCTCACGGCAAAAAGCTACGGCCTCCTCAGGGTCCGCCAGTTGTGACTGAGCATCGGCAACAGCTATCTCCTCCTCTACCCCGCCAATCTTGCCCAGTTCTGCTTCCAGGCTCACCCCAGCAGCTTCAGCCGCTTCCGCCACCTCGCGCGTGTGCGTCAGGTTCTTTTCGAACGGCTCCGCAGAACCATCAAACATCACCGAAGTCCAACCCGCCTCGATACACTGCTTGGCAAAAGCCACATCCTTGCAGTGATCCAGATGTAACGCGACCGGCACCGGCGATTCTTCAGCTATCTCCCGCATCCAGCTCACCAGAGTAGACTGGCCCCAGTAAACAACTGTTCTTACTGATGTCTGCACGATAACGGGGGCAGCCAGCCCCTCGGCAGCTCGCACTACCGCACGCATCGAGGTGTAGTCAACGATATTAAATGCGCCCACCGCATAGCCTTGCGCTCGGGCTATCTGAAGCATCTCTATCATTGTTTCCAATGCCATATTTAACACCCCTGTCCCTGGCTAGACGAGTCTTATGCATACGCGGCACGTTTGACGGCCTCTATTATATCCTGCTCCTGGGGCACACAGGCGTGTTCCAAGTTCTTATTGAAGGATATTCCCATCATTGAGCAGTTGAAGCAGACCCACCTAACGCTTGGCGAGTAGGCGCTATCCTCGGTCACTCGCTCTCGTCTCTGCAAGGGGCTGCGCACGTGTCGTCTGCCCCCCAGCAGGCTTGTACTGGCGACTCAGCTCGGGCACCAGTGGGAGACGACTGCTGGTGGTCAGACTGCATTGGCTTCTGCGAGCACCTCGTGGCGCAACTCATCCAGCAGCCCCAGATCGTGGGCGAGGTCAAGCACCGTGTAACGGGCACGGAGGCGGCTGGCAAAGTGGTAAGCATTGACTAGTTCGGTCTCCCCGATACCGAGGGCGGCTGCTGTGGTGGGAATCCCTCCCTCGGCGAAGATCCGCCTTAGTTCCTCTGCCGGCGTCAGCCAAGCCTCCAGCTTATCCCATATCTTGTCAGGCTCAGCGCTAAGCGGTGCCAATTGGCTGCGTAGTTGTTCGCCTTCGGCGTACTTGCTCAGAGCGGCTTCCACAGCCTGGTCAGCGGCCTGTTGCCCAATCAGTGGGGCATAGTGCTGGCGAGTCTGGCAGGCGAACTCTTCGGCCGGCCGGCGATCGGCTACTATCTGGGCTAGGTCGACCTGGTCAAGGCGCGGCCATAGCTGTTCGTAGAGGGTAGTGCAGATCAGATCCCCTATTGCCACCTGTAGCCCGTGCAGGCTGCGATGGCGTGCGTGCACGGCCGCTGTCATGTCCCAGTAGTGGGAAATCAAGTGGCCGCCGCCAGATGCTGGAGCGGAAGTCTCGGCCATCTTCATGGCGATTCCGGCCAGCATCAGCCCAGCCATCAGTACGGCCAGTGCCTCAGGATCCCTCTGGCCGACTTCAGCGACTACGGTGCGACAGGCGCGGTCCGGCCACTCAGCAATCTGAGCAATCCTGGGGCAGAAGTAATCGCCGCGCAGCAGCGCGGCCAGTCGCCAGTCGATACTGCTGGGAGAGCGGGAGACCAGATCGGCAATTCCGGCGGCGGCCATTTGCGGTGCTGCGCCGGCGATGACATCAATATCGGCGATTATTGCTGCCGGTGGTGTTGCTGGAATACTCCGCTTCAGTCCTCCTACGCGCAGGGCAGCAACTCCCGAAGGATATCCGGTCATGGAAGCGGCCGTGGCTATGGCTATGTAGGGAATGTCCAGCCGGGTCGAGGCCATCTTGACGATATCATTTATCGTCCCACTGCCGACAGCAACGAGGTAATTGCAGCCGGCCGCCTCGCGCTCGACTAGTTGAACAGGCTCTTGGGTAGCCTCGACGTCCGGCTGCCCTGATTCTGGCTCAATTAGCAGTTGTGCGGGATGATGGCCAGCCTGCCCAAGTATGCTGGTGACGCGGTGCCCGGCTGCCTGATAGGTGTTATCGTCGGCAACTAGTAGGGAGCAGCCTGTCAGGTTCAGTTCGGCGAGCACCTTGGGAAGACGGTCCAGCGCTCCTGGGGCGATGATGATATACTGAGTGGGCACCTCGTGAAGACGTCCACACTGACAGTGGCACCGCGAGTCCAACAGCCCCGCAATGCTGTCCATCAGTTGCTGGTGTTCACTACTGGTCATAAGTCACCTTGCTTCCTCAGGCAGTGAGCAGGCTTGCTGTCGACGTGACCTTGGCCCCAAGATCGAGTCCAGGTTTAATCTGGGATTTCCCATATGTCCTGTTGCTACGTTTAGTATGCTCTGTGTCCTGCACTGATTCCTCCTGCTGCGGATCATTTAGCTAACCTGTTTGATATGACAAATGCGGGTTTAACTGGGGTTGCCATGATGGCTTTTGCGGACGGCGCTGCCTTGGGAGTGGGAGGATGGGTGTTATTGGGGCGATAGGCCGAAATCGACGTGTTGGGCGGCGTGTTGGATTTCGTCGAGGTGGTAGTTGAGGTAGCGGATCGTGGTTTGCAGGTCGTTGTGGCTGAGCAGTATCTGGACATGGCGGATGTTAAGACCGTGGTTCAGCCATTGTTTGGCGGCGAAGCGGCGCAGGCTATGCAAAGTGAAACGGTGGCCGTTGTCGGTTGTCAATCCGGCGCGCTGGCACCAGAGAGTAAACCAGCGTTGGAGAGTGCTCTGCTGCAGGGCACGGCCCTGGCGTCCTCGGAAGACGGGACCGGTGCGGGGCAAGGCGCTGGTGTTGCTGCCGGGATTGACACTGGGAATTGCTATCAAATCGGTCAATAAGTCAACTACCTCGGACACTGAAGTCACCACCTTCCGTGGTGTATCCGCGAATCTGTTTTCTCGTAATTGTGGCGGCTGATAACGCCTGATGTCAATTCCAGGCGAGTGAAGAATATCCCCCTGCAGTCTGTGCGCTCCGGTGTTTACTGGGTGGCCGTCGTCACTGTCGCTGCGTACTAGGCCAGCTATCCCGCTGCATTCGTATATGAACGCCCTTGTTGAGGCTAGAACAACCAGCTGGACACGAACCATACATAATTGATTGGGTAATATTTCACAAACTTTGCGAAAAAGTTTAGAATATGTTGTAAATGTCTATAATATGTTGTAGTAGGTTACCGAAAACAGAACAAGAGGCGAACTAAGCATGTGGGAAGAACAGAAAGAGTCACAGCAGGGCACGGTTGTAGTCATTGTGGTATTGGCGTTGATGGGATTGCTGGGAATCGCGGCCCTCACCATAGATGTCGGCCGCTTGGTCCTCGCAAAACAGGAACTACAGGATGTTGCAGATGCTGCTGCGCTGGCGGGCTGTGCCAGACTCCGTCAGGGCTTTGATATGGACCAAGCTCAGCAGGCCGTCGTTGAGATAGCTAATGCCAATACGGTACTGGGCCGGCCGTTGGTGCTCGATCCCGCCGTAGACGTGGAGATCGGAGGGTGGGATCCCCACACCCAGGAGATAGTCCCATGGTCTGCAACTTTCACGGGGGTGGCGGTGAAGGTAACGGCACGCAGAACGACCGACTCTCCCGACGGACCTATCGCGATGATCTTTGGCAAGCTATTCGGAGTGGAACATGTGGGTCTAACGGCGTCGGGCGCAGCCAGTGTCAGGACCTCCACCTCGCCTCGAGATGCGGTGGAGATCATAGTGGTCCAGGACGCCTCCGGCTCATTCCAGGAGGAATGGGCAGATGCCATAGAGGGCGACTGGGCTTTGATGGGCCTGGTCAATGGAGTATCCATCGCTGGCGACAAGATAGGATTTGTCGCTTTCGACAGTGATATAGCATATAACAAGGATTGGCAGCGGGGCAGGGGCAAAGGGAGGAGCTGGACCAAAGCCCACCTCACACTGGAATTGACCGACTTCTATAAAGCCGAGTTCGAGGACCTGCCGCCCGAAGTTGATGACATGTATGACAAGGCCAACTCGCACCACCCCAACGGCTATACCAACCCTGCCGTAGCTATTAACTGGGCCATTGAACAATATCTTGCCGATGGTGACCCCAACTGCAATCGAGCGATCGTGCTGGTCAGCGACGGCATGCCTTATGGTCCCAGTAACGGGATCACTGAGCAGCGACGGCAAGCTACAATAGATGCTGCCGACCGTGCTGAGGCGGAAGGCATTAGAATCCACACCGTCACCCTCACTGCCGAGGAGCATAACAAGTATGGCGCTGGGGGGGCCGACTTCGAGTTTAACGAATCACTAATTCGTAACGGCGGCTACGCCTTCCGCACCCACGACCCCGAGCGACTGTGCGACCTTATGATCGCAGTGGGTAACATCGAGATAGGCCACCCGCGTCTGTTCCTGTGAACCTATCTGGGATCCTCGGCAAATGCAAGCCGAGGTAGTTCAGCAGGGGCGAAAGTGGAGAACAGCGGCGGGGCGGGGCAAGGCGCTGGGCTGCGCTCAAGAGGGCTCCAAACTCACACTTTGCAGATAAATGGCCAAGCCGCAGAGGAATTCTCGGATCACACCGGCAAGGTTGGGAGTAGGAGCAAACCATAGGGGTAATTCCGGCTAAAAGGAGGGAGAAGTAATGGACAACGATGAGGTCTACCAGGAAGCTAAGCAAAGGGTCCACGAGATCAAGCGTTTCTATAGCCATCTTGGGGCGTATGTGGTGGTGAATATAGTGCTATTTGCCATCAACATGATCACGGTGCCAGAGACGCTGTGGTTCTACTGGCCGCTGCTGGGATGGGGCGTGGGTCTAGCGGCTCACGGACTTAGAGTGTTCGTCAGAGGGGGTGTGCTTGGCAAGGGGTGGGAACGGCGCAAGCTCCGAGAGTTCGTGGCGAAAGAGCGCGCCAAGGAAGAAGAGCGAGAGGAGAGAGACTACCGATACCTAGCAGGCTGTCGCAGTACCTCTTCGGCCTGACGGAGGAACGTTGTTATTCCGGCAAGTCCTGGAAGATCGTGGGTCTCTGATTCTGCACAAGCGTGAAGTCTACGCCAAGTACCGGCTTATCGGGGTCGAGCTGCACGGGAACTCGTTGCGGTGAGGTCAATTCATATCCATCCCCATTAGCATTCTCATTGTCCCTGGGCATCCTTTCAGTATCGAACTCAACAGTGTAGCGGCCTGGCAGAAGATTGTAGAATCCGTAGATCCCGTCATGGTTGGAGGCAGTAACGCGCGTGTCCACGTGAATAACAGCACCCTCAACTCCCTCCCCTTCGTCATATGTGCCATTACTGTTTGCGTCGCAGTAGACGCGGCCCGTGATTGTCGAGAGGGGAACTAATCGGAAGTTGACCTGAATAGTCTTCTTGCGGGCTATCTGGATTGTCAACGGCGGGGTTTGCACTTTGTAGAAGGTTGGCACGCTATCCTCATCAACGCGCACTTGGGAACTACCCGAAGGAAGCCCCTCAAATCTGTATTGTCCCTCCTCGTTGGTGACTGCTGCGTAGTTATCAACTTTTACTGTGATGCCCGGCACTCCGTGACCGGTCTGGTCGATGACCCTGCCCAGGACTATAGCTCCTACCGCGGGGGTGGCGACGTCGAAGGTCTTTGAGAACATGAATTTGAAGCCGCGACCAGCTTCCCTATCATCAGCTCTACTCTGGTACGGAGCCACATCACCATAATCCACCGAGAAGCTCAGGTCAGGTTTTAGCTTATAGCGTAACTGAAGCCGCAGAAGGCTATCATCAGCTATATCGGGGAAGCCGGTGTATGCGTTCAAAGAGAGGCGTGAGGAGGGCCGGTAACTGCTAAGCAGGCGTTGGTGCGACACTCGCCCTCCATGTTGGCTCTGCACGTCAACTTGATAGTTGAAGTACAGCCTGGGGTCAGGAGAATAGTTCAGCGACGATACTACGCTTTGATAATCCCCAGTTATCAGCTTGCCTGCGAATTTGTGGCCTTCCCAGGATGTATCCTGGTAGCGGAGCAACAAGCGCAAGTCTGCAATCGGTAATGTAGTCATAACACTGTGAGTCGTGTGGCGGGAATCCTGATAAGTATTTTCCGCCCGCTCTAGCACTAATGGTATTTTGGGGGTCAAGGGCAAGCGCACGGCCCATCTTTCGCTGCTTTCCCGCCCTTGCTCTTGAGAGCGTCTCTCGCCACAGCCATAATGTAGGAAGACCTCATCGAACAGATGGTACGAACCGAAAAATCCATAATTATGCCCACTGCGGCCGCGAGTATCGCGAGAGTAGGAGTAGAGGTTGAGGTTTTCTCCCTGATACCCGAGTCCCGCATAATACGCGCCATCCGTGGCAACTTCGCCAACCAAACGCAGTCGAGCAGTAAGGTCTGCCCCATCGCTGTAGGTCAACACCGATCTGCGGTTGCCTACTCTACCATTCGCCAAGTACAGGCCCAGATGGGGCCACCGATTCTCTGCAAGCTTCCAGCCGTAACGCACACCGTGGACTCGCCCCCAAATATCACTGTGTAAATCGCCCGCCTCTATGGAGTGTCCTCCATCCTCATCCACCCATCCCAAGTGGCTGTACTCTAGCACGGTGCCTTGATTGGTAAGAGATAGGATGCTAGAGAAGTTCGTGTCACCGCCTAGCACACGCCCGGTCGCGCTGAACTCCTGTACCATCTCCCCTTCCATCCATCCCAGACCGGTGGTGAGGCGCAACCGGTCTTGCTTTTGCCATACCGAAGGGGGAAGGGCGCCCGACGGAGCAGGGGCAAGCAGTTTCGCCTGCTCTTCGAGTTCTTCGGGGGACTTTTCTATAATGAAGGTTTCGAGCCCTTCGTCAGTCTCCGAAGAGGGATCGGCCAGCCCCCACGCTGGTACCAGAAGCACCATAACAATAACCAATACTAGCGCGAAACCGGGAAGATTATCATTCGCTTTTCTCATTTGTCGGCTGCTCATGGTTTATGGTGATCTGCTTTTGTGCGCCGACATAGTGATCCAGGCCAAAGTCAAGTATGCTCCTGACTACATATGTGCCGTCAGGCAATTCTTCGGCAGGGGGCAACGCCGACCAATACTCCGCCGGATTTACTGGCGCAGGCAGCGACACGTCGGGGCTAATGGACGATTGGGCCAAGGGTTCTTTATCGCCGGACTTCAGGTATTCTATGTGGCCGCGAACGGGAAGCCAGGTATTTCCGGTGTTCTCTATCTTGGTCCATATACGTTCACCATCGCAACGCAGTCCAATTATATTGGCGCTCCGAGTTACTGGTGGTATTTCCACGTAGATGCCTACAGATACGGAAGCATAGAATCGCATGACGATGCCCTCAGGGCGCGGCTCTAGTGGGTCTGGCAGTTCGTTGACGGTGAGGGCGGCCCAGTAGCCCCCCGGATTAGCCTCTTCCGGAACTGCTATAGTGACTCGTATCGTTAGTGTCTCTCCTTCCGATACTGCCGCTTCGACCGGAGCCAGGCTGCACCAAGGGCCGCACGACTGCTTGAGAGTGCCGGGCGGCCGATAGAAAGTCTGACGTCGGTCAGCGCTGCGCCACCAGTCCTCTATATGGCCCTGGAAGTGAACTGCCTGGCCCCCCTCTTTCAGGGTCAACAGGAAGAGTCGGTTGATTATCTGCCCGGGCCGCGCCTGCACTCTTATAGTCATCGGAGTAAAGTGCAAACCAAGGGCATGCCCAGGACGAAACGACCCCAGCAAGCAAGCCGCCACGATAACTGTTGCGCTAAGCCGTTTCATATTCTACCTCCTCCCGTGTCCGTGTCTTCTTATTGTGGTCAGAAACTTTCAAACTTCCAGGTGGCGCTGAGGCTATGTTCACCCGCCCTGGAGATGGTTGACTTGGCCGCTAAAGTAAATACCAGATTGGTAGTGCTGGTCGAACTTGGGCTCCCACCAGTATGCGCAACCTCGGCATATGCTGTGCTGCTCAACGTTCCGGCGACTCCAGTGCCGTTGTCCCAGGTCGCGGCATTCCAGGAGATGTTGCTCGCCGACCAAGTGGTCACTGCCGCGACCGGCGGAGTGAAGTTCTCCGCGTTCGCCCGAAGTGAGATTCTCAAGGCGCGGCCCATCCTCGTGCTAATGTCGGTAGCGCTCACCGACTGGTTGGACGAACTGGTAGATATGGCAATATCATAGACGAAGAAACTCACTGCTGCGGGGACGGTTACATTGGCTGATTCTCCCATTCCCCCCGCCGCCCCCGGTTGAGCAGAGAAGAAAACAAGTGCCACAGTAATTGTGGCCCCTACAATCCGCCACTTCATGCGTAATTCCTCCTTAGGGGCAGGGGAGTGGCAACTCTCCCCTGCCCGTAAGTCCCACTTTTCCACTCTACGGCCCGACACTCTCGAACTTCCAGGTAGCGATCAGCGTGTGGTTACCTGCCTTGACTGCCGGGTCTGCTGTGGCCTTCGCCGCCAGCGTGAACGTTACGGTGCTACTGGTCGACGGAGCGTTGTCGTCACTGGTAGCAAGCTCGCTGTAGACCGAATTGCTCAGCGTATTCGCGGCCCCGGTACCGTTGGTCCAGGTGCCCGCAGCCCAAGAGACATCTCCCACATCCCAGGTAGTTCCTCCTGCCGCAGGCGGGGTGAAAGCCGCCGCGTTGCCCTGAAGCGAGATCTTCAGCGCGTAGAGATCGGTAAGCACAATACTGGTCGCGCTTACCGCGCCCGTGGCGTCCGTGGTGGTGGTCACATCGGTGACATTGAAAGTCACCGTCGCGGGCACTGTCACGTCCGCCTGTTCCGACACGTTGGCCGTGAAGGTGGTGGTCTGGGACGTGTCAGGCAGAGTGACCACCACGGCGCTCGCTAGCGTGGTGCTCAGCAGGAATGCTGCCGCCGCCACTGCCAAGAACATCGTGTTTCGCCTTGTCATATGCCCTCCCTCCTTTCTTTGCAGGTCGTTCATCGTGTACTGAGTGTTCTTGTCCTTTATTGAGCATACCTCGATGTTACCTGGATGAAACATCTGCTTTAGTTCCAAGTCTACTAAAGTAGCGTTTGCGGATCGCTGATATACGCTATCCGCCACCCAGAAATACAAGCGGCTATCAGCCCATTGCAATAGTGGTGGCGATCTGTGTGGAGCTTGTTTACTCGATGCGGAGTGGGTGTCTCCGGCTTGTGAACGGGTATACAACGTGACAGCGTAGAGAATGGGGGACAACCCAAGGAGGTCGTAGACCGTTTTCCAGACTCAGCAAGTAGTCTCATCAGTTGCTATCTCTGGTGCTGCGTTGTAGACTGCAAATCTACTGCGTAGCTAGAGGCCGATTTATGTAGCGGCCGGGTTCGGGAACTACCTTAAGCTTTGGTAATTGCTCGACCAACTCATTATGATTATACCATGATAACACATTCTCAGTCAAGGGTGCCCACTGGTGAGGTGTATAGAACTGGCCGCCCTTCTTACGCTCGGCGCTGGCGAACTGCGAGAGGAAATACTCAAATGCCCGACCGAGGATGTCTTTGGAACGGTTCTCCTCGTCACCAAGGCGAATGTTGCCGATGAGGTCGATGAGCTGGCCGAGGCGGGGCTTGTCCAGGCGCGGGTGGGTATGTTCCTTGGGGAGTACACCCTTAAAGGAGGGGTTGCCACGTTCAATCGCGACCAGGGGCTCGTCCACAAACTTGCCGATGTGGGGCTGCTTGGCGTTAGCATTGAGGTTCGACCACGGCGCTTCCTTGGGCA
The DNA here is from genome assembly GCA_030602615.1 of bacterium. Classification (GTDB taxonomy): domain Bacteria; phylum Armatimonadota; class Zipacnadia; order Zipacnadales; family Zipacnadaceae; genus JALGTD01. Next base: position 55,043 of record JAUVZM010000007.1, on the reverse strand, counting down.
CGCAGAAGATGGTGTCGGCTCGGTACTCGTCAGGGTCGTCCGGGGTGGGCTCGCTGGTCGCGTTGGGCCTGGAGCTTGGCGTGTTGTTCCTCGAAAGGATCAGAGATGTACTTGAGGAAGATCAGGCCAAGCACGACGTGCTTATACTCGGCCGCGTCCATATTGGAGCGAAGCGCATCGGTGGCCTGGCACAGTTCCCGTTCGAAACCGAGGCCCGCACCGCTGTTACTGCCTTGCGTTTCATTCGTGTTGCCTCTGCTTGCCATGTTCGAGTCCAGCTATGCGAGTCTGGGCTGTGAATGTGCACCTCGGCGTTCAGGGCTGGACACCGCTGCGCTTCGACAAGTGGGGGGTATGCTCGAACCCAATGCTTATGGACACAGTTATCCGGGATTTTGGCGTCTATCTGTGTGCGGAACTAGGTTATAGTGCACAGACAGCCCGGTCTTACCAGTACGATTTGCAACAGTTTTGTGAATTCCTGGAAGCCCATGATGTCCTGCTCTATCCCCGCCACGTCACCACCAGATTGGTTCGCGAATGGGTCATCGAGTTGCACGGCCGGGGGCTGTCGAACAACACAGTCGCCCGGTACCTCTACGCACTCCGCAGCTTCTGGGATTACCTCCGCAAGCAAGAGATGGTCTCCGAAGATCCTGTCCGTGCGGTCTCGGTGCCCAAGCGCACGCGGAGCCTGCCCAGGTATCTTGGCGTTGAAGACATCCAGCAAATCCTCAACGCCTCGCAGTGCAGCTTGGTCGAAATACAACAGATTCTCGGCCACTCGCGGCTCGATACGACAGCGGTGTACCTGCACTTCAGTGAGAAAGGACTCCGAAATACGGTGTGTGCACACCCCTTAGCAAAGACAGTTAGTTTGTGACGTGATCGTGCTCGAGGCGGCTGTCCAGTCGGGGCAACTGCTCTTCTCCAGCACCGAAACAACGGACAAACGCAAGGTGTTTGCGCAGCTGGCGAACGATCGAGACTAGCGCGAGTAATGAAAAGCTCGACGAAGCTGACCCAAACGGTAGAAAGTCCAAACGACATTCTATCGCCAAAAAACCGATCTTTGGGCTTGACAGCCCGTTCTATAGCGGAAATCCGGGAAGAAGTGTTTGCCTTCCGGGGGAGGCAGTGAGACCACCTTTGCGTGACATTAGGAGCGTTTTACCGCGTTTCCACGCCAGGGTATGGCGTATCCTCCTTCCTGGGAAGGAATTTCAAACGTTTTAGAACGCTTTTGCAGCGCAAATTACCACTTCCGCCTCACCTTTCCCCTACTGCCGACTGCCACTCTCGACTGTTCGCTGTCCTCACCTATACAACCGGTGATACGGGTTCACCTCAAACTCCGCCTCCAGGTTTCCTACGAGCGGCTGCACGTCCAGTGGCAGCCTGTTGTACACACCCACTTCCCCGCCATCCTTCCACAGGCTCTCCTCCACCACCGCATACAGCGTTGGGAAGATCGGCTTCCCGCGCTCCTCGAATCCTATGAGCGCCACATCAATCATCAGCGTCACCCGCTCGGCCATAGGGAATTCGGTATGTGGCGTTACCGCTCCGAACCCCTCCAGGCACTCCGTGCACCCCGTATTGTGGAGGAAGGTGTATGGCTCCTTGGGAGCGACCCTCTCTCCTGCCATCGTCTGCAGCTTCAGACCCTCCAGGTACGCCTTCCCCGCCTGGTCAATGGTGTTCGTGGGTAGATTCTCCGCCGCGGCTTTCTGAGTTGCCTCTATCACTACCCGGTACAGTCCCTCCACCGCCTCGATCAGTTCGCGCTGCTGTGGTGTGGGATCCGCACCCACTCTAATAGTCCGCCGCACTATGCCGTGGTACCCGTGCCAGGTCGGACTCACCCCCATCGACACCATCTCACCTTCCTCCATCACCTTGTCCGTCGCCGGCCCGATCACCGTATAGTTCCGTTCCCCGGAGGTCACGATAGTAGGGAAACCCAGCCGGTGAGCTCCAAGCTGCTTCATGATAAACTCGCCTACCCCCGCCACGTCCGTCTCCCGCGCTCCCGGTACTGCAGCCGCCAGCATCCCCCGAAACGCCGCATCCACCACGATGTTCGCCTGCTGAGAAATCTGCAGCTCCTTCCTGCTTTTTTCGTACTTTATGCGCTGTAACATCTCTTCGGCAAACACTACGTTCTCTTCGCCGAACTGGTCGCACAGGAGTTGGTACTGCATCAGCGGCAGAAATTCCGAGTTGGAAAAAACCGCCACCTTCTGCGGCCCCTCCGGCAGGTCCAGCCCCGCGACTACATCGTCCAGGCTTACGAAGTGCGTGTGCCGGTACTCCTCGTCCGACATCTGGAACTCTGCCATCAGCGCAATTCTCGCCCCGGATTTCGCTACCGCCTCCTTCAGCACCTGCCCACCCTCCGAGCCAGCCAACACCATCGGCGGACCCGTCACCGGTATCAGTAACCCATACCGCTCGACAATCGGGTCATACACCCCCGCCAGCCACGCGATATCGCTGCGGTCTAGCTCTGACCCACACGCGTACCCTAAGGTAAAGCCGGCGCTTTTCATCGCCGCCTGGACACGTCGCCACCTTTCCTGATATTCGTCTCTCGTAATTGTGAGCGAAAAGTCGATCTGTGGATAGGTCTCCTCCACGATTCGCGCAACCACCTCGCCACGATAATCTGCCGTATTGAGGGCTTCTCCACTCATCTTGGTTCCTCCTTATGGCTTATTCTGGGTATGCTCTCGCTCTGGTCTGAGTTGTCTCATCCCTCACGACAGCTGTTAATTCGCGCCTCCAGCACCTGTAATCCTCCTTGTCCTCCCTCCAATCTTCGGACCTCGTGCAACAAACCCGGCGTCCCAAGCTCTCATATCGTGACGCGGATTTGATCCATAATCTTCTGTACCGAAGGGATGTTCTCTTCTTCCAGCGGCGCAGCCATCGGCGGGGGCACATTGTGTGCAGCCACGATAGCGATCGGAGCTTTCAGGTTGGCAAAGGCCCACCGCTGGATCTGGTAGGCGATATGCTCACCGAAACAGCCGCGCTCCGAGGCCTGCTGAACAACAACCAAGTGGCCGGTCTTGTGCACTGACTTGGCAATGGTGTCTATGTCCAGCGGCACCAGCGTACGCGGATCAATCACCTCCACCGAGATGCCCTCTTCGGCCAGATACTTGGCGGCTTCCATCGCGCGGTAATATAGCCAACTGTAAGCTACCACCGTGCAGTCTGTGCCCTCTCTGGCCACGCGAGCCACACCGATCGGCACCGTGTATTCTTCACCAGGAACTTCGCCGCGCTCGGTCAGCACGTGCTGATGCTCGATGTAAACCACAGGGTTATCGTCCCGGATAGCCGACTTGATGAGACCCTTGGCGTCGTAGGCCGTGGCTGGTGCCACCACCTTAAGCCCCGGGAACATCGTCACAATCGCCTCCAGGCTCTGCGAGTGCTGTCCGGCGTAGCCACGGCCCCCGCCGATGGAGGTGCGAATGACCAGCGGAGTTCTCGCATTGCCGCCGAGCATATAGCGATTCTTGGCCGCCTGGTTAGCCACCTGGTCCATTGCCATCAGCATAAAGTCAATGTACATTATTTCCACGACCGGGCGCATGCCCACCATCGCCGCACCCACGCCAGTGCCGACGATGGCCGCTTCGGATATCGCGGTGTTGAAGATGCGCCCGCGTCCGAATATCTCAAGGATACCGCGAGTCACACCAAACGCGCCGCCGTAATCGGCGATGTCTTCGCCATAAAGCACCACGCGCCGGTCACGCAGCATTTCCTCAATGAGACCTTCATTGATTGCATGCCGGACGAGAATCTGCCGCACGTCCTCGCCTGCACGTTTCCGTGGTTTCTTCAGCAACTCCGCCTCCGGCGTCGCCCACTTTGGGTCCACCCTGTCACTGGTGGTTTCGGCAAACAGACCCTCATGAATGGTGCCCGGGTCAGGATCGGTAGCATTTGCGGCAAAACTGGTCGCCTCCCGAATACGCTGGGACGCCTGATCTTCCCGCGCTTTCAAATCGTCTTCCGTGCATAAATCGTGTTCCAGAAGCTGCGCCCGGAAGTGCTTGATGGGATCGCATTCGAGCCACATCCCTTCTTCTTCTTTGCTGCGATAGCTCTCCCGATTATCACTTTCCCGCACGGAATGGCCAGAATATCGGTAGGTATGGCACTCGAGCATCACCGGACCCTCTCCACCGCGGCACACCTTAGCTGCCCGCGACACCGCGTCGCGCACCGCCAGAACGTCCATCCCGTTTACCACCTCGGCGTGCATATTGAAGTCGTTATAGCCGGCCCCCCGCCGGGCCAGATACTTCAACCCGGTCACCTCGCCCTGTTGCTGGCCGGTCATCCCGTAATGGTTGTTCTCGATGAGATAAATCACCGGCGTGCCGCTTTCGAACTGGGCCATAGTGGCGAAATTATACGATTCGTGAGCAATGCCGTTATTGGTTGCGCCATCACCCACCAGGCACAGCGTGAGCCGGTCGGTAGCCAGCTTCTGGCAGGCCATCGCCGCGCCGGTAGCTATCGCGTAAGATCCTCCGACAATGGCGTTGGCGCCGAGATGCCCGAGTTGGAAGTCGGCAATATGCATACCACCAGCCCGTCCTCGACAGTAGCCTTCTTCCTTGCCCAATAGCTCGGCCATCGTCCGGTTGAGGTGCTGACGGAGCGCCAGCTCCTCAAGCTCCTTGCGGCTCTCGGTACCGGCCTCACGACCGAGGAATTCACGCAACTCTGCGGCCGACGCCGCCCGCAGCGCATACACGACTTTCGCAATGTGGTGGCCATGGCCACGGTGGGTGCTCGTGATGAAGTCATCGGGGCGGATGGCCGACATAGCGCCGGTGGCGACGGCCTCCTGACCAACGCACACCTGTGCAGCGCCGTAGTACTTGTAGCCCGGTAGTGGCTCGAACTTACCAGTCTTAAGCCGGATGACCATCTCCTCCAAGGCCCTGATGAGTACCATACAGTCATACAGGCCGAGTGCATCATCAGCGCTCAGGCCCTGGTTCAACTCATCTCCCAGGTCGCTCTGATAGATGAAAAGTGGTATCGGCGAGAACGTGAGTTCTCCCGAGGTAAATACTGGACAAACATCGATATCTTTGGGCATAGCTTGCTCCTCCATTTAGTACGATATGTCGGCAGTTTGTGCTTGTTCTGCCGGCTGGCCAATGAATTGTGTTGTGCCAACGACTACCCTTCCGACTTCTCCGCCACAGGACTGCTTGGCCTATTCGGCTGCAGTCTGCTACTTGATCTCGAGCAGCTTTCCCCTCACGTCGTGCAAAATCCCGCTATGTCCGACCAGCCCAAAGCTGTCGTACAGCCTCCTGTATTCGGAAACATCCGCAAACTACTCACTCTCCTGTGGAAACTCCGAAGCCATACCCTACGGGTAGACCACCTAGGGCAGGAGTCGGGCCGGGCGCCCCCGCATGTACGCGCGCCTCTCCCGAAACCCCTCGGCGTACTGCACGCCACATTGAATACCCCGTAGTCGGGCCAAAGAGGCTACCATTTCGCAGACGTCAATCTTGTCGTGCTCGAGCAGCCACTGCACCTGGCTGCGGTGCTCGCGCAGCATGGACAACTTCCGTTCCAGGACAGCGCTTATGTCCACATAGTGCTCGGGCAGAAAGCCTACACCGCCAATGCTTTCCATCTCGTAAATGGGAACAACCTCCTCAGTGGGCGTTAAGTGCTGGTAAAGATGGGGGACGGTAGCGCGAAAGGAGGCCTCAAAGACCAGCTCGCCGACCAGGCTATGTTCCCGCATGTAATCGCCCTGGGGATGGGTGATGATAAAATCGGGCTGCACCTGGCGGATAACCTCAGTAAGCCGGGCAATAGGCTCCTCGGAATCGGGTACACGCAGGTCATTATATCCCATTATAAAGAACTCAGCTTCCAACTGGGCTGCTGAGGCCTGGGCCTCAGCAGCCCGAATGCGGGATAGCTCCTCCGGCGGAATTACTTTGTGGCCCAGGTCGCCATTAGTCATAACACACATTGCGATTTCATGTCCCTGTTGCTTCATACGGGCCAGGGTGCCGGCACAACCTATCTCCAGGTCATCAGGATGAGCGCCAACTGCCAAGACATTCATGCTCAAGACACCTCGATTTGTACGTAGTGGGACGTGCCCGCATTCATAGTATCAGTTGCTGTGTTAGTGCCAGGGCCCTTGGAGTGCTCCCCGTTTTTGATCCACCCGCAATGAGAGTTTTGCGCTATACGAGGCAGAGTTCGTCATCTGGTTGGTAGGTCATAGCTGGTGGCTGTGTGGCCGTTTGGCCATCCCTGGGGGGATGGCCAGCGATCGACTGATTGGCGAACTGTTCTGGCGTCAGGTTCTCAAGAGAGCTGTGGGGCCGCTCGCCGTTGTAGTGCTTCCCCCACAACTCCACCCTGACCTGCCCAGCAGTCACGGGACGCTACGGCGCTACGCGGAGACGAAGTCACGCAGGTATTCCGCGCTGTGCTCGGGCAGCATAGTATTGATCCAGATGCCCGTTCCCAATTCAAAGCCCGCTGCCGTGGCAAGACGGGGCAGGATTTCGATATGCCAATGGTAGTAGTCCTCACAGCTATCACGTAGCGGGGCTTCGTGGAGGACTAAATTGTACGCTGGGTCGCCCAAGGCATGGTATAAGGCATTCAGCGTCGTCCAAAGTGCATGGGCCAGAGGTTCAACTTGGGAAGCGTCGCCCGTTGTGAACACGGCTGCGTGCTGCTTGGGAATGATCCACGTCTCGAAAGGCCATCGCGAGGCAAACGGCTCGAAAACGAAGTACGAGTCAGTCTCAAGCACAATGCGCTCGGCAGCGTCGCTTTCCCGCTGCAACGTCTCGCAGTACACGCAGTGCATGCGGTCGTCGTAGTGTCGGCGCGCCTCCTCGATCTCCTGGCGCACGTTGGTGGGGGCAATGGGCGTGGCAATGATTTGGGTGTGGGGATGCGTTAGTGATGAGCCGGCGGGCCGGCCGTGGTTGCGGAAGAAGGCAATGTAGCTAAGCCGTCGGTCCTGCCGGAGCACATTGAAGCGGTTGCCGGCTGCCGCCAGAATGCGGGTGAATTGTTCAACTTCCATGGTGGCCGGGTTGGCATTGTGTACCGGACTCTCAATGATGACCTCATGCACGCCGACGCCCGTGACGCTGGTAAACCAGTATGGTTCCCGAACGGTGACCTCTCCCTCCGGCCTGAGGGCGGGGAAGGCATTAGGCACCACCCGCACCTGCCAGCCAGGCGAATCGGCAGGCCCGCCCCCTTCTCGGTAGGCGAGCACTTCCGGCGGCGTCTTGCTCTCGTTGCCTGGACAGAACGGACAGTCCGGCGAGTGCTCGGGCTCTGGCTCCGTGGTGGAGACGGTAGCCACCAGGTCCCGCGGGCGCTTGCCTCGCTCGGTGGCCATTATCACCCACCGTTTGGTCGCTTGGTCCTGCCTGATCTCTGACATGCTCGTACCCTCCCGATTCGTGGCGTGCGCAACGCGTCGTTGGGCCGGGGGCGAACCGCAACCAGGGCGGATGCGATTCGGGCAGTATAGTATTGATCCAGATACCCGTTCCCAATTCAAAGCCCGCTAGCCCGCTGCCGGCATAGATGCGCTGTCTGCCCTCACCACACTGCAGTATCTTCGCCATCGCGCCCTCGATTCCCTGGGTACCTCCACAAATGACTCGTCAAGCTCCAGTGTGCCGTCTCCTTGGTGGGTGTAGCTTGGTTCGTCGTGACTCCGGCAGACTAGGGCTGCCCGTGTGGGTGGATCTCTTCGACTGGCGGGCGGGGGCCGGCACCGTGGCGCGTTCGCCCGGGATGCTGTCCGTAATCTTGCCGCCTCGGTATACGCGCCGGTAGCTCAGATTCACGGCCATGCGCAGAAGCCATTTGCTCCTGCCAGCACGGCGGACCAACGTGCGGCGCGCAATAGAGGGCAGCGAGTAGAATCGGCGGTTCGCATAGCGGCGGCCGTGTCGGAGTTCGGTTGCCGTCATGTTCCGCGGCTGGTAGACCACGTTGCGCATGTTGTAGAGCGACCAATCAGAGCTGGTGATGCGGCCCTCATTCTTAAGCTGGTCGTAAACCGGAGTGCCCGGAAAGGGCGTCAGAATGGGAAACTGGGCCGCACTGAGCTTGACTCGCTCAGCGAAGGCTACCGTCTGCCGAAATACGCCCGGCTGGTCGGGGTCCAAACCGAATACGAAGGAGCCCATAATGTCGATGCCCTGCCGGTGAATCGCCGCGACGGCCCGTTCGTAGTCCAGCCCCAGGTTGGGTCGCTTATTCACCGCGGCGAGACTGTCCTGGGAGAGGGACTCCAGCCCGATAAACATCGCCAGGCAGCCGCTCCGGGCCATAAGCTTGAGCAGTTCCTGGTCCCGCGCCATAGAGAGGTCCCCCTGGCCAACCCACCGCAAATCGAGCGGGAGCAGCGCTTCGAACAGCTCGCGGGCTCGCGTCGCGCTGGCCACAATGTTGTCGTCTGGAAACCCCACCCAACGGGAGCCCAATGAACGGATCTCTTCGATCACTTCGGGAATCGGGCGGAATCGGTAGCGGCGGCCGAAGATCGGGCTGACTGAGCAGAAGTCACACGCATGCGGGCAGCCGCGAGCAGTCTGCACCAGGTTCACGGTCAGGTACCGATGGGTGCACAGCAGGTCACGACGTGGAAGGGGCAGGTCCTTAAGCTGGGGCCGCTCTTCTGTTCGATAGAGTTGCTGGGGCCGACCAGCAGCAAAGTCCGCGAAAACACGCGGCCATTGGTTCTCGGCCTCGCCGATCACCACAGCGTCCGCGTGCTCGGCAGCCTCCTGCGACAGGGCAGATGGGTGCATGCCCCCCATCACCACGGGTACACCTCGGGCACGGAAATGATCAGCAATCTCGTAGCCCCGCGGGGCGGATGCCGTCATGCAGCTAATGGCGACCAGATCGGCTGGCTCGGCCAGGTTGACCGTCTCAACATTCTCATCAACAAGGTGGATATTGACGCCTGGAGGCGTTAGAGAAGCGAGGACGGGTAGACACATGGGAGGCGCAAGAACCTTGCCGCCATGCCAAAACTCCGGGAGCCAGGAAGGTGAGATCACTAGCAACCTCACGCGCGAGTCCTCCCACAGTAGTCCGGGATTACCCACCGTTTGGTCGTTTGGTCCTGCCTGATCTCTGACATGCTCGTACCCTCCCGATTCGTGGCGTGCCCAACGCGCCGCTGTGCATGGCTACGTTAGGTATTCTCTGTGCTGCATCCTGGGTCCTTGTGCTTGCGAGGCAGGCAAACCCACAGTGCAATCGCAACGACCACCAGTTGGGTTGCGATCCCCAGGGGCCACTGGGCCGGCGTGACGCTGTGCTGGAAGCTGTGGTGGAAGACGCTGAGCCACGCCGTGCCTGGCCAGGTTCTGAACCAGACGCCCAAGAGCGGCGCTTCGCGGATGAGGTCTATAAGTATGCCGAAGAGTGCCCCACCCAGCACCACTCGCCGGTCTGGCTGCCTCCGCACCAGCCATACGATCAGCAAGGCGCCAAACGTGAAGTTCAGGATTCCCAAAGCGGCCTCGGGAGCGGTCGGCCCGCCCTGTTCCACGCCATAGATCGCGTGGGAATCCAAGTGTGGGGTAAAGTCCAAAAGGAAGTGGCTGACGAAGGCCACGGGCCAGGCGAGCCAGGGCCGGCGCAGCACCTTGCCGATCGCTGCCCCCGCCAGGATATGGGGTGTTGCTGTCATGCTCGAGCTACCTCCAGCGGTTAGCGACGGGCCTTTTCACAGCACTACAGAGTTGTTCCTTGGCTAGGACTCGCCAAGTGGACAACTCGCGGCTGCCAACCGAGACGACGCAATAGCGAAAGGTAATCTTCGGGTTGCATTTCTTCAGGTCGCTTGCCGGCCAGCGCGATCAGCACACCCTCCATCACGTTGGTGCCAAAGGAACGCCCCTCGAGTTCGGGTGTGGTAGTGACGAGCATTGCAAGCCCGCGTTCGCGCAACAGGCTAACGTCGTCCGGTGTGGTGGTATTGGTAATGATGGTCTTGCCGTCCATGCGGTCCGGTAGGTGGCGGCGGATGTAGTGGAAGTCGCCCGCTACGATGTCTGCCCACTGGAAGAATCTGGTGTGCCTGGGCTTGGTGCTCTCCTGAGCGCTGCCGGTCGGGTATAGCACACTAATGGGCAGGCGTCGGAGAATGGGCAGCAACAGCGCAGCGATGACGCTGATGGTGCGTAGGGAGCGAACCGGGATTGGCAATCCCAAACTGAATATCAGGTCGCCAAAGATCGTTTGACAACCCGCCTCCGTGAAGGCTTCGGCCATGCCAAAGCGGTCCACTGCGCTAACCAGCAGAACCTTCTTTCCCTCCAGGGGCAACTCACCGTGCTGCGCCAGCCAGCGAATCGTCTCGCGTTCCAGCGTGTTCTTCAGGCCGCTCCCATCCACCACCGGCGTTACCTGAGCTGACTGCGCGAGCCGCCGGGACTGTTCGATGACGTACCGCCGGTTACCTGCCACAAGGTACAGATCAGTCCCGCCCAGGCCGATAGCGGCCACTTCGCCATCCAAGCGAGCAATCATGGCGCATGCTTTGTCGTAGTCGCCGTCCACGCCGATACGTTCAATGTCTAGACGCCGTCCCAGCATCTCCACTTCCACTGCGTGGTTGCGTTTGGAGGAGCCGAGGCTGACGCTGACGACGCGCAGGACTGGCGAGTTTCGTTCCTCAGATCGTGTGGTCATTGTCTCGCACCTGTCTTTCTGCGCCATTTGTCCCGTCCCCGTCTTCGGGGAAGCCAAAGACTTTGGGCGGAGCGAACGACACTGGCGCAATATCATTTCGTCGAGCCCCCGTACCTACCTTCTTAACCCACAGCTACCTTACCCGCTATTGCGCGCTCAGACATGGGCCCATCTTCCCAATTATCCTCGAAGTATGGACCCATTTTCCCCGGACTGCCAAATTGCACTGAGGAAATCGCGGGCGCCGATGGTCGGTACCATCCCAGGTGCAGAATGCAGGTGAATCGCGGTGCACAGGGAATACGTATACAATTGATCACGCACTCAAATGCAGGGGGGGTAGCATATGGATACAGATAAGGCGAGGTCTACTGTCTTTTTCGCCGCGTACTTCCTCTTACTGGTGTATGGCCTGGTCTGGGTGCAGTTTGGGTATGTGCGTGAGCGCGTGGGCGACAGTATGAACTTGTTCTACGTGCTGGATAGCCTGGCCATTTGCTATGTTTGCCTGCGAGGCTACCTGGTTATGGGAAAGAGAGTAGCCAGGAGCTGGGAGCCTGTATGGCTGGCAATTGACCTCATCATTATCACGGGGCTAGTACGCCTCACCGGGGGCATACGCAGCGAGGCCGCCCTCGTATACTTTTGGCCCCTTGCAACCTCTTCGATACAACGTCGTCCGCGCAGAACGGTAGCAGTTGGTCTGGTCAGTGCTGTGCTGTACACGGCAGCCACGTGGCCGGCCGACCCCAGCTCTTATTATCTGACTACACTGGGCACCCGCATCCTCGTTCTCCTGCTGGCAACTTTACTGGCCGTCTATTATGCGCGTAGCGAGGTTGTGCGTGTGGAACAGATGGCCCGGTTGCGTGAGAAGGTGGTACTCGCCGACTACCGCACTCGTCTATCCCAGGAAATGCACGACGGCATTCAACACTATCTGGTTAACATCGCTGCGCGGCTCGAACTGGCCAGGAAGCTGATGGGCAAGGAACCAGAGCAAGCCGCCAAGATAGCTGTTGACCAGCGGTTCGCCGTCCGACAGGCCGCTGATGAACTTCGTTACCTGGTCCGCCTGCTGCGCTCGCCAGCGGTCGAGCGAGAAGGCTTTGTGGACGCTCTAAGACACCACCTGTCTCTCTTTGCCGAACGTTCATCAATCTCCGCCCCACTCGCGATCCAAGGCACCACCACCCCCGTGCCACCTGAAGTGGCACACGCCGCGTTCCGCATCCTGCAGGAGGCACTCACCAACGTCGAAAAGCACGCCCAAACCGACCAAGCAGCGGTGACGCTGAGATTTAGCCCTGACCTGTTCGAATGTGTGATCGCAGACAAGGGCGTGGGATTTGATCCTTCAAACACAGCCGAAAGGCCGGGGATCGAGGGAGGGCTGGGACTGTCCAGCATGCGAGAGCGGGCAGAATCTGTCGGCGGTAGCCTGCGGGTCAACAGCGTGCCCGGCCAGGGGACGGAGATCACTGTCAGCGTTCCTATGGCGGGGCACGACACCACTTTCGGGGAGGATATCAGAAATGAAGAAGATTAAACTACTTATCGCCGAGGATGAGACGGTCGTCCGGTATGCTCTGGCTCAACTCCTGGGTGCCGAGGAGGACATCGATGTGGTGGCAGAAGCTGGTGATGGCCAGGCTGCTGTTGTCAGGGCCCGACGGCACAGGCCCGACGTCGTCTTGATGGACCTGAATATGCCGAAGATGGACGGCATTGCTGCAACCAGACAGATTAAGGAAGAGATGCCTGAATGCGCGATCGTTGTCCTGACCATCTATCACGACGATGAGCACCTGTTTCAGGCTATAAAGGCCGGGGCATCAGGTTACGTGCTGAAAGAGGCCCCACCTGAGCAGACCATTGGGGCCATTAGAGCCGCTGCCGCTGGGGAAGGCTTTCTGCACGCCTCCTTGATCAGCAAAGTGTTGGACGAGTTCTCTCGGATCAGCCGTCTGCGCGCGGCAGCTAAGGAAGTATTCGCTGAGCTGACCCGCCGAGAAATGGAAGTACTGGAGCTCCTGGGCGAAGGTCTCAGGAACAGGGAGATCGCCGAGCGCCTCTTCATCAGTACAAAGACCGTTAAGAACCATATGTCAAGCATCCTGGCCAAGCTTCAGGTAAACGACCGCACCGAAGCGGCCCTCCTCGCGGCCCGCCACGGCCTAACAGATCCCCCGCAATCCCCCAACAACTGATGCTACCTCACCAACCAGGCGCTTGGTGGTGAGTCGGATAGGTCCCAAAGAAACGGGACCGTTGCCGCTGGCGATTTAGGGCTGCAGCCTCATTTGTCCGGGCAATGTGCGTGGTATCCTATTAGTAGAGTTAAGCCTATGACTTGCACTAACGCGAGGCGTCAGAAATGCATAAAGGTTACTTTCACACAACAGTGTTTGGCATCGCTGACATCGTGGTCGCCGAGGCACTGGCCGACCACTTCGTGCCGGAATTGAGCGGGTGGCGGGCACTCGGGACTTCGATTGGGGCAAACGTCACAAGCTTCGTTGCCGGCATCATCGTGTAGAAAGGATGACTAAGCGTGAAGATTGCCTTCTTTACGGAGGGATATGACCCCTTCATCAACGGTGTGGTCACGAGCCTCAAAACTCTCCAAAGTGTGTTGGCGCAACGGGGACATGAAGTCGTCATCTTCGCCCCTGCGTATCCTGGACATGAGGACAGCAACGGGAAAGTGGTACGCTTGCCCAGTGTTAAGTGGTCGAATGTCTGCTACCCATGCTTATCACCTTTGGCCTGGCGCAGGGACATTCTGGCGGAGCAGGGCTTCGATCTTGTCCACAGTCACCAGCCCTTCACGATGTCGCGTCTAGCGGTGTACCTGGCGAGGAAGCACGGATTACCGTTAGTCTATTCATTCCATACAATGCTCAACGAATTCGCCCAGTACGTGCCGTCGCTGCACAGGACAGGAAAACGCTTGTTGACGTGGGCATTCCTGCGACACTGTGCAGAGGCAGACCGCGTCACGTCGGCAACGCAAATCGTGCGCGAGTTTCTTCAGGAGCAGGGCGTGAAGACACCTATTGCTGTCGTGCCCGAGGGCGTGCCTTTGCTCCACCCAACGTCCGGCGCCCGCGACCGTGTGCGACGTCACTTGGGAGTGTCATGTGACACACGCTTGCTTTTCTACGCGGGCCGCCTAGCGAGAGAAAAGCAACTGGACTTCCTACTTCGCTCTGTCACCTACCTGCGCACAGCGCACGACTGCCACCTGGCTCTGGCCGGAGGCGGTCCTATGGAGAGAGACTTGCACAGCCTGGCCGAGCAACTGGGAATAGCCGACCGCGTGATTTTCTGTGGTTGGATTCCTCATCAGCAAATTGCTGATTACTACGCGGCTGCGGACGTGTTCGTGTTCTCTTCGACCGCCGACGCGATGGGCATGGTACTGGTGGAGGCGATGAGTCTGGGCCTACCATGCGTGGCAGTGGACAAATACGGTCCCCGCGAACTGGTGATAGACGGAGTCACAGGGTTTCTCGTTCCTTTTCGCGAGCGGGCATTCGCAGATGCTGTGTGCCAGTTGTTGGACAATCAGCCTCTATGCCGTCGCATGGGCCAGGCAGCGCGGCAGCGGGCGCGAGACTTTGCTCCTGACATGGTGGCCGAGAAACTCTGCGGCGTGTACCAGGAGGTGCTGGAACAGCATTCGTCCTGCTGCGCACCAGCGGCCGCCCCGCCGCCGGGTTTGCGTAGCTCGCAGCTTGGGGATCTGTGTCGGCGATTATTGGGTCGTGGCAGCGCCATTGAGAGGAGAGTGGAAAAACGATGACCATAGGGATAGGAAGTGATCACAACGGCTTTGCCCTCAAGCAGCGCCTACGGCTGTTCTTGGCTGAACGCGGCGAGAAGGTGCGCGACTTCGGTACATTCTCACACGAGCCGATAGACTACCCGGACATTGCCGTGGCGGTGGCTGAAGCAGTGCAAGCAGGTCTGATCCAGCGGGGCATACTGGTATGCGGGACGGGCCTCGGAATGGCCATCGCCGCCAATAAAGTGCCGGGAATCTTTGCGGCATCGGTGGCCGACCTGTACACGGCGCGGCTGGCCCGCCAGAGCAACAACGCGCAAATCATCACCCTCGGCGCCAATGTGGTCAGCACTGAGCTGGCCTGTGCCATCGTGGAAGCGTGGCTGGCCGCCGAGTTCCGCGGCGGTCGGTCAGCGCGCAAGGTCGGGAAGATACGGGCGGTGGAGGGACGCTATCGGCGCGAGGCTGCACCTGTTTTGGTGGGAGCGTGATGGCAATGGTGACAACCAGTTTTCTGTGTCTGTTGGCCTATTTGGTGGGTTCGATACCCTCCGGATACCTGCTGGTGCGCGCGACTTGCCGGCTGGACGTGCGAGACTACGGCTCGCACAACGTGGGTGCGATCAACGTCGTTCGGGTCGGTGGGCTCTGGCTTGGCTTGGTGACGCTGTTAGCCGACATCGGCAAAGCCCTCGGCATTGTGCTATTGGCTGCTGCGGTGACGGCGTCTGTCTGGACGGTCGCCAGCTCCGCTTTTCTCGTGATGGTCGGGCACGCCTACTCTGCATGGTTTTTCGTGCAAGAGCGGCGGTTTTCCGAGGGCAAGAGCGCAGCCTGTGCCCTGGGTGTTCTCGTGGGACTGGTCATCCTGGGGGCGTTGCCGTGGTGGGCGGTCGTAGTTCCGGTCGCCGTCTGGGTGACCGGTCTGCTGGGCCCGCGGCTGTTGACGGGCCGCTGGTCCTGCATATCGCCCGCAACGATGGCGGCGACTGTCTCAATTCCTCTCGCCGTGTGGGCTGCGCACCCAGCGACAGCCTATTTCAGCCTTTCCGTGGGCATGGCTGTGCTCATTCTGCTGCGCCATCCCAACAATATCAGACGCCTGCTCGCCGGAACGGAGCCGCGTCTGGGGGACCGCCTATCGCCGGGCGCTACTGCCGACGCGCCAAGCCCCAATCCGTGAGAACGAGGACGAGGTGCTGCTGGCCCAAGCCAATCCGCGTAGCACCACCGGCCTGTGCTTGTACGGTTTGTGCCTCCTGTTGTGCATACTCCCCGGCTCGTTATCCGCTGCGCCACTCCGGCCGAATCGCATCACCACAAGGAACACGGTCAGGGCTGGCGAAATAGAACTGAGATAGGTGCCCTGGGCGTTCTTTTCCCGGCTCTGTGTAATGAAACCGCTTCCGTGGGGCACTATCTAGACAGTAGAGTCTGCCCTGGCGGCCCAGCTTAGCGGTGGACTCGGCGGAAGCGGCCAGATGATCCAGAGGTCCTGATGGCAATTTCGTACCGGGATGAGCAAATGGTCCGACGAACGCTCCAGGGCGATAACAGAGCCTACGCCGAACTCGTGCGCACCCACCAGACGCGGGTGATAGCAGCGGCTCATCATCTGTGCGGCGATTTCGAGGCCGCCCAGGACATCGCCCAGGAAGCCTTCATCCAGGCTTACCAGTCGCTGGCCAAGCTGAACGAGCCGGGCAAGTTCGCCGCATGGCTGCACGGCATCGTCCGCAATATGGCCCGCAAGCACCTCGCCCGGAAAAGGCCCCAGGAGCTATCCCTGGAGCGGGACAGAATACCGGAGCCGAGCACGCCGCCGACCGAGGACAGTACCGACACAATTCTGGTCCTGCAGACTCTGCCGCTGGCACATCGCGAGGTACTGGCCGCCAGGTACCTGCAGGAGATGGACTACCAGGAGATTGCCCAGATGCTGGGGATAACCGTCAATAACGCCCGAGTGCGTTGTTTCCGGGCCAAGCAGGCCCTGCGGACAGCGATGGCGGGGGCGGGAGGTGGCGCAAGTGGATAGCCACGAGCAGTGGCGAGAAGCAGTATCCGCCTACGCGGACGAGGAGTGTGACCAAGACGAGCGCACAGCCGTCGAGGCTCACTTGAGCGAATGTGCCGACTGTCGCCAGTGGCTGGAGCAACTTGAATCCGACCGGGAAGTTTTCACCGAGACGCTAACGGGCCGCCCGGCAGACATCCTAGACGCCGTGATGAAAAGGGTGACCAAGATGTCTGCACAGAAACGAGTAGCCGGAGCAAAACCTAAGCCAGCCTTCACACTGCGGCTGGCGGAACTGTTTGCCGTAGTGGGCATTTGTGCCGTGCTAGCCGCCGTCCTGTTCCCCGTTTTCTCCCGCGGCAGGGCGAAAGCACGGGTCTCTAGCTGTCTGAGCAATGTCAAGCAAGTCGTCCTAGCTATGCAGATGTATGCCGACGACTACGACGGGCATCTGCCCAATGCTTGGACCTGGACCGAGGACATGGCAGCATACTTGAATAACGAGGAGATTCTACAATGCCCTCTGGCGCCCATGGAGCCGAGCAGCTACGCCATGGTTAAGCGCTGGAGCGAATGGAAGCTGGAGGATATTCCCGACGAGTCTAAGGCCATAATCATCTATGACGCACAACCGGACGGTACGCCGGCATTCCGGCACAATGACGGTGACGGCCTCAATGCGGGCTTCGCGGACGGCCACGCCCAGATGCTAAGCAAGAAACGGTGGGAAGAGCTGGGGATGAGTACCACGGCGGTAACTCCAGGATTACCGGACCGCAACTACGGCCTGCGCCGGATGCTGCAACTGGCGTATGACGCCGCCATTGAGGTCTGGGTGACTGACATTCAGCAGTCAGTGGTCAGCGCAGAACGGACCTTTTACGAATGCGGTGGCTTCATACTTCAATCGAGCTTGACGCGGCACGATACACCGGGTCAGCCCAGTACTGCACAGATCGTCGGCAAGGTGCCCACACCCGAGTTGGCCAATGTTATCAACGCTCTCGGTGCCTTGGGCTACGTAGCCAAGCGGGAGATCGTCGGGGAGGATATGACCGACGAGTACACCAGAGCCGCCCGCGCTATTACGCAGAGCCAGCAGAAGACTCAGCAGCTCCAGGTACGCCGGGCAGCGGCACCAAAGGCGAAAAGGCCGCAGATAGATACCGAGTTGCAGCAAACCCAGACTGAACTCGGCCAGGCCCAGGACGAGGTGTTCAGCGTACAGCGAGAAGTGGCGCTGTCCACGATAAGTGCGACTCTGCGGGAAAAGATGCCTCAGCCTATTCTCACAGCTCGGGGCTTGCGCGCGGCATGGGCCGGCTTTGTCCGCGTCGCATCGGTGCTCGGCATGATTCTCGTCCGCGTTTTGCTCTACGGACTGTTCTTTGTACCGCTCATCGTTGCGGTAGTCATCTGGCGGCGCCGCCGCTCAATAGTAGATACCGCCCGCGAGGGTGAGCCTCCTGCTCAGACCGAAGACGCCAGCTAGCCGGTAGTGGCAGATAGCCTAACAGGAAACACCAGCGCCGCCTCAGGACGCCCAGGGGCGGCGCTCTTTCTCCGGCGCCGTAAAGCCCAGTACGATATGGCTAGATTCGCCTAGCTCCTGTACCAGGAGACGATCCGACCCAGAGCTGCATCGTAAGTACGTCTTTTCCAAGCCAAATCATCCATCTCCCCTGACATAGTGCCCAGTTCTGACTCAGGTGACTTCACCGTCAGCACAACACAATGTGATTAAGGGCAGTTCGGGGCGGCAGTTGATACGCACAGGGATGATGGCGACGCCCAGACCCCGGCTGATGTACACTTGGCTGACGTCGGTCTTGACCAGGCCCATAGCATATTTGCGTTGGCATGGAGTCGTGACCGGGCCGAGCCAGGGGATGACCACCTGCCCACCATGGGTGTGCCCGGCCAGGATGAGCTTGACTCGTGGGTCATTCACATCGTCCGCGTAGTCGGGATTGTGAGAGAGCAAAATGGCAGGCTCATCCGGGGGCACCCCGGCCAGGGCCTGGTCAAGCTCTTGCTCATCTTCCCACAAGTCCCCTACGCCTGCCAACCATAGGCGAGCTCCCCGCCGCCAGACGAAACCAATAGGCACATTCGTGTTCAATAGCTCGGGTACTCCAGCTTGGGACTGCGCGGCCCGGCTCCGCTCGATGCCCTCCCAGTGGTCGTGGTTACCGAGTGCCGAATATACCCCCAGCGGCGCTTGTAGCCGCACCAGCTCTGCCCAGACGGGCTCAATGTATTTGGGACCGTGGTAAACGTGGTCGCCGGTGAGGACGATGATGTCTGGTTTGAGGCTATTGGCGAGGTCCACGATCCGCCTTACGTACTCGATGGACACGAAGGGGCCGTGGTGGATGTCAGTGAGCTGGCACATGGTCAGCCCGTCGAGAGCCAGCGGCAGACCGGGGATGGTGATTTCGGGCCGTGTAACCTGTATCCATCGCCGCTCGAAGGCTACATCAGCCGCCAGCAAAGCACCAGCACCGCAGGCAAGATATTTGAGAAACTTGCGACGGGATACCCTGGTCTGGCCCTCCGTTGCCATCGGTGTATTACCTGTGTTTACCTGCGATCTCTTATTTCAACACACAACGAGCTG
Organism: bacterium; assembly: GCA_030602615.1. Lineage (GTDB taxonomy): Bacteria > Armatimonadota > Zipacnadia > Zipacnadales > Zipacnadaceae > JALGTD01. The sequence continues at coordinate 35,855 of JAUVZM010000007.1, read as the reverse complement.
GATTTGGGGTTGATTTCGCCCTCTGTGAGTAGTGTCCTTTGTGCGGAACGACTGGTGCATCTAAAACAGAGAAGTAGCCGCGCGATCCTGATCACATCGGCCCAGAAAACACAGATAATCTCCCGATGAGCTGGAAAGCGCCACTACATTCCCCCAGACGGCGGGCAGCCCGATGAATGTACGGGGAATGGCCACTCATGGATGATTCGGCATTCGCTGTAACAAGGTGGCTCTCAGTCCCCGCGATACCTGGTCAAGACCGCGGCAGCCAGCCAGGCGAAGGCCATCGCGGTCAGTGGGCAAGCCACGAATCCCCCCTGGCGAGCGGCCGTCTCCCCGAAGTGGGCAAGTTCCAACGCGGCCAGGCCTATCCCTAAGCCCAGGCCCGCCTTCACAATAAAGCCCTGCACGCCAAAGTAGATGGCTTCGCGGCGTTGACCAGTCTGTTCTTCGTCGCGGTCCACGATGTCAGCGACGATGGCGTTAGGCAGTGTGAACAGCACAGCGATAGCCGGCCCAGCCAACGCCATGACCAGGACTGCCTGCCCAAAGGCCGACAGGGGAAGCGGGAGATTGCCCAGGAAGATGAGCGGGATCATCACCACTCCGAAGTACAACATGGCGCCCAGCAGGATTACCTTTTTGCCCATACGGCGGGCCAGGCCCGGCATGAACGGAAACACCAGAGCAGCCACCAACAGGCCGGCAGCCATGACTATGCCCTGCTGAGTCTCGGCAACCTCGGCACGGACTTCGACCAGCTTGGGGAGTGCTCCCATGATGATGCGCAGGGCCATCCAAAAGAGCAGTTGGCTTACCACATAGGGCAGGAAGAAGGGGTTGCGCAGCGTGGTAAGGAGAGCCTGAGCGAGGGGGAAGTCTGACGGTGCTGCACTTTCAGCCGGCGTAGGAACCAGCAGTGGTGCCCATGAACACAACAGGACTGCGGGAGCAAACCAGAGGGCCATCGTGAGGTAGCCGTAGTGATCAATGAGATAGCCCGCGATGAGCATACCACCGACGGCGCCCAGGATGTTGAAGCCGCCCTGCCACGTGGTAAGCCGCACCCGTTCGGCGGGGTCGGACGTGATCTCCGGGAGCATGGCCAGGTACGGGCAGACGACTACCGTGAAGAAGAAGAAGAAAAGCGACGCGGTGACGGCCAGATAGAGGCCGTTGAGCAGGGAGACGGTGGAGGTGGGCGGTATCCAGATGAGCACAAACATGATAGCCAGGAGCGGAGCACCGATGAAGATAAACGGCTTGCGCCGGCCCCAGCGGGTCTGCACGCGATCGCTCCAGAAGCCGACCAGGGGGTCGGCGACGGCGTCCATGATGCGTCCGACGACCAGCGCCGCAGCGAAGGCACCGGCCGTCACCAGCACGTTCCACTTGGGGTCGGCGGGATCAGGGCGATAGCGCTTCAGCAGCCACGTCAGCGTCATGTCCGTGGTCAGGGCCACACTGAGATAGCCCATGCCATACAGGAGCTTGTGCTTCCAGGCTATCCTACCCTCAGCCGGGCGAGAGCGCAGCGCGGGTTGATTATCCTGGCGAAGATGTTTCATTGGTCATAATCCGTCTAAGTCACGGAATGACCACCCCCGTCTACTCGGGCAGTGGGACAAGATCAATGCAATCAATGCCAAGCCAGAAGTCCCAGGACGCTGGGTTTTTCCCGACCACATCAAAGCGCAGCCGATGCACACCAGCATCGAGGGAGACCGTGCCGAGCGAAATGCGGCCACTGGGTCTTACTGCCGGGGCAAACCCATCGAAGATCTCACCGATCTTCTGGCCGTCCATTGACACCTGGAATTGACCGTAACCGGGCGCTTGCGTCGCATACAGATCAACCCGTACACGGCCTGCGCTCGCCACAGGAAGAAGAAGCGTCAACGAGCTGCCGTACTTACATTTACCAAGCAGGTGCGCGCCACCGCTCCACTTTTCCGCACCCCACGACGCCAGTTCCTGGGGTCGTGGGGAGCTGTTGCGCATCTCAACGACCTGAAGCGCCTCGGCCTCATGCGGTGACAGTGTGCCTCTATTGTTGGGCGGGGCGCCGCCGATACGCAGGGCCAGGACCCAGTGGGCACGAACGTTGTGGGGATCGAGTTCAAGCGCCTGACGCAGCTTGGCTTCCGCTTCGTCAAGTCGGCCTGCTCTCTTCGCTGCCAATGCCTCCTCAACAAGAACAAATACCCGCTCGGCCTGAGCCTTTGTCGGCTCACCCTTGGTGTCGCTCTCCGGCTGCTCTGGACTCGTCGTTGCGAGCATGGTGCCGTCGGGCGAGAAGGTGACCGCACTTGCCCCATGGGGGAACTCAACCAGGGTCTGCACCAACGCCCCGCTGTCGACATCCCATAGTCTCACCGTCCAGTCCGAACTGCCGCTGACCAGAATCTTGCCGTCTGGCGAGAAGGCCACGGCACTGACCCGACCCCAGTGCCCGGTGAGCGTACGCTTTGGCTCGCCCGTTTGCGTGTCCCACAATATCACAGTCTCATCCTTGCTTCCGCTCGCCAGCGTCTTGCCATCCGGTGAGAAGGTGATCGATGTCACGAAATCGGTGTGCCCGGTCAGCTTCCGCAGCAACACCCCGGTCTGCGCATCCCAGAATAGCACCTCGCCCCCGTTCGCAACATTGTCTCCGCCCCCGGCGGCCACGACCTTGCCGTCGGGCGAGAAGGCGAGCGACATCACAGAAAAGCCGTCCACGACTTCCAAAGCGGCGGCGTTTCCGGCGCTGCAGCAGACTATTATGCCGCAGAGCACTGCCCCACAAACAACGGTTAATCTGGTTTTCACTTTCGTTTCCTCCTTCTAAGCCAGGTTATCTCACATGACCGGCAATTTCCGTTATCCCTTGTTACTGGTTCTAGCCGGAATTGCCCATATAGTTTATTGGTACTGTTAAGATTCCCCATCCGACGCAGGAATTCCTCTCCGGCTCAGGCATTCATCTGCAGAATGTGAGTTTGGAGCCCTCTTGACGGTCATATTACCCCCGATTAGCTAACATGGGGCGCTTGCGGAGTCCTTCACTCGGGTTTCTACTCATTGACAGATTCTCTGCTTGATACACAGATTCCTCCTCAATATGCTACAACCAAACGTCCATTGGCGGCGATGATCCACTACGAGCCACTTTCTCTGCGCAAAGTAATCAAGGGCATTTCTCGAGGGGAGCGGAAGCGGATCGGCATACCCTCAGCATCACCGCGGGTGACATACATCATCGTGCCCTGTGTGCGGATCAATTCGGCCGCCGGCTCTTTGGCCAGGTGCCCTTTTTGCGTCCATGCCCACGCAAGTAACTAGACCTGCGGGTGCTCGCTAGTCGCGGCCCGTCAACAGGTACAGTATTAGCCCTATCGGGTGGCAGAAGAATATAGCTATGGGTATCCACCACCAGCCGGCTTCTTGGTCTAGAACGTCGACTATGATCCAGATTACCAGGGCCAGACCCCAGAGGCTGATGACTGCTGCGAAGAGGATTAGCAAAGCAGGAGCCAACTCGCGCGGATCAAATGCGGTGTACCGGACCAAGACCGGAAGGACGTCCATAATCAGAGCCAGCCACGGAAAAACGTCCCAGAAGTCGCCGAACATGAAAACGATGCGGCCAGGGAGAGGGTCTGCCCTCGGACGGCGGCCAGCAGCGGCGGATGGGGTAGGCTCCGGCGCGCGGGGGAGTGGCGGCCCGGCCTGCCCCAACGATTTGCCGCAGGACATGCAAACCTCATCAGTCGCATAAACGGGTTCGCCGCAGTGTGGACATACGCCCTTCTCGGTCATAGACTTTCATCTCCTTGTTGAGCAGGTTTGCGGCCGTCCTCGCCGCTGCCAGAGTCTCTCCTCTGGATTCCTCACTTGATACATCAGTTCCTCCCCCAGGTAGTACAGCCGAGCGTCCGTCGGCAGCGACTATCCACTACGAGCTACTTTCTCTGCGCAACGTGATCAGGGGCATTTCTCGCGGGGAGCGGAAGCGGATCGGCATAGCCTCCCCGACGCCCCGGGTGACATACATCGTCGTCCCGCTGCTGCGCAGCAGCCCGGCCGCCCGCTCTCTGGGTCGGCGACACGGTGCCAAGGGCGGCCCCAAGAGCGGCAGGCAGATCTGGCCGCCGTGGGTGTGGCCGGCCAGAACCAGGTCTACTTCCGCGATGCGCGGATCGTCTATGAGGTCGGGAGAATGCGTAATCGCCAGGCAGAACTCGGTCTTATCCACGCCTTGTAGAGCTGCGGGCAGGTCGTCATAGCCACTGTAGGCATCGTCAACCCCGACCAGCCAAAGGCGTGAGCCGCCTTTCTCCAGAGGTATAGCTTCGTTGACCAGAAGCTCTATCCCGGCTTCGGCGTACATCGGGCGCCACTGCTCGACCGAAGGCCCGCGCGACGGTCCCACGTACCGGGAATACCACAGGAAGCTATGCTCATGATTGCCCAGGGCTGCCCAGATGCCCTCCTTGGCCTCAAGTTCGGAGAGCAGGGGCAGATATCTGCTCGCGTGCCGGCCTTTATGAACCATGTCGCCCAGCAGGACGATGATGTCGGGCTGGAGGGCGTTGGCCTCCTCGACGACCCTCTTCACCCCGGGGGTGCCTCCGCGCCTTATCCCGGCGTGCAGGTCGGATATCACCGCCACGGTTGTGCCGGCAAAGCCCGCCGGCAAACGAGGGAGGGCAATGGTCACGTGTTCGACCATGGTTCGAGTAGACTGCCGTTTATGGTGCACTGTCAATCGTTCCCCACCTATCATCTGATATGCAGCATCCTTGCAATGGCGTGGACATTGTTGAGTGCGATGGCCGCCACCAGTGCCCTGAAGAGACGCATGTTCACCGGGGATGCCACGCCCGCGTCTTACGGCTTGCCTACGCCTCACTCAATTTCAGTGGCCCATCAGTGCTTCGGCTGCAGCTATATGTTCAGGCCTATCCAGATCGAAGGCTACTTCCGGATAAGGCGAGCAGATCGCGGCCACCTCGCAGTGTAGCAATTCGCGGGCCCGCTGGGTAATATCATCTACTGTCAAGCGCCGCAGCAGGAAACGCACTATAAAGCCTACACCCAGCATGGCCGCCAAGTGCACCGCACTTTTGCGGCCTGCATAGGCCCGGTTGATCCGCTCGCCCTCGCGTTCAAAAAAACTGCGGCCAATCAGGACCACATTGCCGCCGCAGTAATCGCCGTCTTTAAGGTGAACTACGAGTCGGCCTACGCCAGGGTGAATATTGGCCAGTTGTGCTGCCTCTACCATACTGTAACACAATTCTGCGCCAGTGTTGAGAGCTGCGGCGACAAAATGGTCTACGGCTTCCCCGGTCAGCAGGGGCAGATCACACGTGACCACCAGAAGCTGGTCGCGGGCGCTGTGATAGGCAAATCCGGCCTGTGTGGTATCCAATAGAGTGTAGCCCTCGGCCACCGTAGAAGCTGCGGCAGTGGGCAGCACCTCGACTACCGGCGAGCCAGGAGCGGTCACCACTACTAGATCGTCCACCAGCCGCGCCTGGCGCAGCGCGGCTACCACGCGAGTTACCACCCGCTCGCCGCCCACCTGCACCAGCGCCTTGTGGGCTACGCCGGCCGCCCGAGCCACCGGGTCAGACCCGTGACCCGCCGCCAGAACCACTGCGGCTACTGTTTCTTCTTTCATGAGCTGCCCGGCCTCCCCCTAATTAGAATTCCTCGCCTATCTTCTTGCACGTAAAGAGCCTATTGGTCAGGCACGAATTTATTGCGCATGATCCGGTCTGTCAGGAAGGCGGGCGCGGCGACGTGCTCCTGATGCTCTTCACGATCACACGGGCCATCGTCGGCGCATTGCTGCACCGAGTGTGGTCCACCGTTGACAGTGCACTGTCAATCGTTCTCCGCGGTGCGCACGATGTTGCGCATCACCAGGATACACTCGACACTGTTGGCCACGATGGCAACCGCGAGCACTATAAAGTACACCCCATGCACCGTGGCGATGATGGCGTTCTCGGGCGGCAGCACCTCCAGCGCCGCAAGAAACAGCAGGTAGGCGTATTGCAGTGCGCCGGTGGGCTTCCCCAGCCTGGTAGTTGCCACCTCCTCGTCACGGCCCGTACCCGTGAGAAAAAGCTGCAACGACAGGATCGTGATCATCGCCAGGTACAGGAAGGCGAACTGGTAGGTCGCCAGACGCCCTGCGGCATAGAAGGCGATGAACAGACAGTAGATGAACGCGAAGTCAACCGTACTGTCCAGAGCCTTGCCGAAGGCCGTTGGGGGGCCAGCTCTGCGGGCGAATTTTCCGTCCAGCAGGTCGGTAAACCACGCGAGGAACATGGCACCAACTACCAGCCACCCATTATCGGTCACCAGCCCCACAATGACAAAAGGCAACAGCACTAGCCGAGCGTAGGTCAACCCATTGGCGATAGTAAAAATGTTGCGCACCCCGGTGCTCTCGTTGGTCATTTGCCTGTCACTCTCCTTGGATACGCTGGCATTCGTCCCACGGCGGCTGATCCTGTTTGTCAGTTGAGGCCCTCGTGTGCAACTGCATAGTTGCAGACCACATTTCCCGTTAGGATTGCCCACAGCCTCCCTGGCCCAAGTGCTCCCGCAGCTAATCTGCGGCCCTAAGGGCTGGCGCCCCTCTCATGCCGTTTGGCTCGACCAAGCTCAACGCCACAACGCGGGCAGGCCGACGGTATGCGCCAGCCGGGGCCTATGATGCGCCTGCCACAGGCAGGACAGCGGCTGTTGAAGTACCAAAAAAATGTGGCCACGATCAACACAAGCAGCAGCCAGCCCCCCCCGAGAAACAAGACAATATCAAGAGGGTCGGACAGGCGCTCGACGAGGCCTGCGGGCAGGCGCTCGAGGAGGCCCGCGGGCAGTTGCACCTTTTCTTCCGTCATCCATAGCAAAATGAACACCGGGATGACCCATGTCGAGGTCACAAGTCTGGCGATGCCAATCATTATCCTTCGGATTCGCCACTGCTGCTTGAACTTTGCCATCTCCTCGGCGGTGTACTCGGGGTGCGTGGGCGGCTCGGGTTGCTTGGTCGGCCGCGGCTCCTCAGCACCGGGCGCTTCACGTGGCTCCGGCGGCAAGTGCGGAAAGAACAACTGTCGGCGCGTTCCCAGCGATCGTACGAGCAGGGCAACCAGGGCAATCGTGGCGAGGCAGACTGGACCGCCAATTATCACAGCAAAGGCGGCAGCGTTGGGATCTTCGGCTGGGTCTAAGATTGCACCAATCACACCCACTACAGAGAGTACTGCAAAGATACTCATGAACACTACTGCGCACCACCACCCCCACAGCCTCAGGCGGACCAAGCCGACGGCTGCGATGACTCCCAGGAGCCCATATCCGAGTGCCGCTAATCGGGGCGGTGGAAATGAAGAGCCTCCCACGAGCAGCGCAAGAGCCAATAGTCCTAAGCTGACAGTCCCGACTATTGCTGCCGCCAGATACACCGGCCAGACCGACGGCTTGGGTTTACCCTCGTCAGTGTCTCTAAGCGTATTCATCTGTCTCCCTCCTTTGCGCTCCTAGCGCGGTTTGTGGCCGTCTATCGGCCTCCTGTGCATTTCGGGGCTATTCCTCGCGCTCTGGCTTCGGCGGGAAGAACAGCTGCCGCCCTGTTACCAGCCCAGCCACCAGACGTCGGGCTTAGCATCTCGCCAGACCTTGATGAAGAAAGTACCGAGGACAAAGGTGATGACCCCCAACGCGATTGCGACGATGTTCCAATTTCTCAGTTGGGCGGCGGTCGGCGACGGGCTTCCAAATAGCTGGCCTATTATCCCGACCCCCTTCCACGCGAGGATGCCCATGCCCGCTCCCCTTACCAGCGTTACCAGTATCTTCCCAATGAGCAGAGCCGTCTTGAGCCCACGCTGCGTTTCTGACCTTGCTGCTGCGGGCACAACCTCGGGCCTGGGCTCATCTGCTGGCTCCTCCTCGTCTAACCTCACGCCACACGAAACGCACTGTGCGTCAGTCGCGTAGATTCTCGCCCCGCACTTGGGGCAGCTCAGTTCCTGCTGGTCGGTCATAGTCTCCCTCCTTTGCGCTTTCTGTGGCCGTCTACGGACTCCCTGTGCGCACCAAGGGCTACTCCTCGCCCTCCAGCGTCATCTCGCCTCCTGCGTGGTCAGCTCAAGGTCTGGGCGGGTATTTCCACCCTGCGCTATTGGAGTCCACGAAATCCTTCGCGGCCTCCTCGTAGCTATCCCACATTGGCTCTTTTCTCCTACCATTCCAGCTCAACTGCGTACAAAGATTCTGCAAGAATGCAGAGCACGACATGTGAACGTGCTCGTGATACTTGAGTGTAACCCTTCCAATCTCCCGAGGGCTGTCGCCTGTGATTTCCTGCAACCTCTCTATTTCCTCCTCGTATGACTCAAGCGTAGGGAACAAGTCCGGTAGGAGCCTGAGTATGCCATACGATAGCGGTCCCGTTTCTGCCGCTAACCGCATATCCGCATTGCGAAGAGCAACAGCCACCTTATGCCTGCTCGGCCCTTGCAACAGGTAGCCTGCTATCAAGGTCAGCGCTGCTCCAATGACGACCGCCCAAGCCACCGTCCGCCGGCTCGATGTGTTTGTGCTTTTGCCGCGATACGGCATTGTGCTTTTGCCACGATACGGCATTGTCCGTTACCTCCTCCCTGGTCACGTCGCTGCCTCCTTCGCTGTAAGCAGCTCTAAGGCCCCGGCCCTGCGAGGTGCACCCGAGCATACACCGGCCCCCGCCGCACCACCACGGGCCCCAGTGGGCACCCAGGGCTATTCCTCGTCCTCTGTCTTCACTAGAAGAACAATCGGCGCCGCGCTACCAGCGGCCATACCAGCAGCACAACAAGCGCACACCCCGGCGCCATAGCTATGGCCAACCAACCACTAGGGGAATGTCCACTCTCGCCACCCCCCCACATAACACTCAAAAGCGCCCCCAAGAGCATCGCCAATGTCACGGTTACCGCAACGACAACAGTCCATATGAGTGCACACCACCATGCCCATGTCCTGAGCCGAAATAGCCCGTAGGCTGTCAGAAGTCCGAAGAATACGAAAAATCCACGGAGGCCACTTAAAGAGGAGAAGTTGGGCAATGCTATCCCCAAGCTGGCGACTCCGATTACTCCCGCAACAAGATACACCGGCCACACGATGAGCAGAGCCGCCTTGAGCCCGCCCTGCGTTTCTGGCATTGCTGCTGCGGGCGGAGCCTCGTGCCTGGGCTCATCTACTGGCGGTCCCTCATCCAACCTCACGCCACACGACACGCACTGCGCGTCAGTGGCGTAGATTCTCGCCCCACAGTTGGGGCAGCTCAGTTCCTGCTGGTCGGTCATAGTCTCTCTCCTTTGCGCTCTAAGCGCGGTTTGTGGAGGGCCGGCTTACATCCCGCTAACCCTCATGACCGCGAACCAGAAGTACCAGTAGACCAGGGGCATGCTGAACAGCATCGAGTCAAACCGGTCCAGCACGCCGCCGTGGGGCCCGAAGATGGTACCAAAGTCCTTGATCCCGATGTCACGCTTCAACACTGATTTGCCCAGGTCGCCAAGCTGCCCCACCGCCCCCATCATCGCACCGAGCAGGGCGGCGTGCCAAACGGCAATACCGAGCCACGCCCCCACCAGCAGAGCACCAATGACGGCAGCAACCAGTCCCGCGACAGAGCCCTCCACACTCTTGCCGGGACTGATGGCGGGTGCCAGTTTCACTCGGCCCCACAGATTCCCCACCAGATACGCGGCCGTGTCACACATCCAGATCGGCGCGATGACGAAGACTAAAGCGCCCAGGCGGTGCGCGAATTCCTGGCTGGGTCCATGGTCCATCAGCGCGGGGACGTCAACGTACCTCATGTGCAGTACGAAGGAGAAAAGCAGGCCGATATATACCACACCGAACACCGTGGTCGCGGCATTGGCAACAGCCGACTGGCCCGGACGTCTCTTGAACTGGCAAACCAGCGTCCCCGCGACACAGAACAGCAAGACCAGCAGCGTGAGATGCAGCGCTCCGATGATAACATTCAAGTCCTCCAGACCAAGCGTTGCGGTGCCGCCCTCTGGGATCAAAGACTGGCGCACATTCTCACTGTACTGGGCGATGATAAGGATGAGCAAGGCGCACAGCCATCCCAGCTTAGCGTTGGGGCGTATCTGCTTGAGACGAAGTGATGAGTAATACTCGTGGAGCGCGAAGACCGTCATCAAGGCGATAACGACGAAGAACGGCCACCCCCCGATATACCCAACCCCGAACAGGATACCCAGGATAACAGCACCGAACAGGGCGCGAACCAGGAAGTTGAGTAGCAGCCGCATGGCGGTATTTCTCCTTTTCGGAGCCTCGGGGTTCGAGGTTCTCCATAAGATTCCCGTATGTACTTATACTTAGTGCTGGTGCATCAGTCCCTCTCTTGCCGGTCTGCCCTTGTGTGAATAGCAGAGATTTGCTGCTCCCTGTCCCGGGCTGCTTCTTCGCCTCTTCCTATCCCCAGCCGAGGCCAGTAGCGGCGCTGGATTGTGACGAAGACGGCGGCCATGGCCAGACCGATGAGCGCGCCGCCGACAACATCGGACGGCCAATGCACTCCTGCTGCCACCCGCGCGGTGATTATCAACGGTGAGACCACCAGCATTGTGACGCCCCCCAGCCGATGCCGGCCAAAGAGCACTCCGCCGGTTAGGCCAAAGGCGACCACGGCATGGATGCTGGGGAAGGAGTCAGGCCGCACGATCAGCTCAATGTGACGCACATCCTCGGGAAACAGGGCAAACGGTCGGTCACCGGTCACGATCTGGTTCATGATTTTGCCGGCCAGCAAAGCCAGCAACGCGCTGCCCAGGGCACAAAAGAGCACCTGGCGGCCAGCCGGTCTTTTCCAGGACAGATACAACACGATTGCCACGAGCAGATACATCAGACCGGTGGCCAGCAAGCGGATAACCACCTCGCGGGCTGGTCCTTCTGCCCCCAGATGGTTCAGGAAGAAAAGAATCTCTCGGTCCAAGTAACGTATTGTCTGCATTCACACACCTCGGGAAGTCCGCGGGCTCGGCAACTCCTGCTATTTGGGTGCCGCCCGCCGGCGTTTCATAAAGGCTGAAACAACTGTCTCGTCCAGATCACGTCTTGTGGCAAGCAGATAGATCTCCTCAAACAAGCAGAAGAAGATGACCCCAAAGGTCAGCCATTTTAGGAACGGACTGACATCAAAGACGAGCGAGTGCAGGATGAATAGGAACAGCAACGCAGAGGCCAGCTTGCCCGACAACAGATGCAGCGGAACCCGCTTCCCGTGACGTAGGTACTGAAGGGCGAGGTCCGCCAGATAAATGGCCAGTATGACGCCGATGACCACCAAGTTGTCGAGCAGTAGCCCCGGTATGAGCAGGTAGATCCACGGGACGAGGGACAGGTACACCAGCGTGTCGGCGATGTTGTCCAGCTTCGCGCCCAGGTTCGATTCCAGCTTCCACCTGCGGGCGACGTAGCCGTCCAGGGCATCAGTGGCGACACAGAGCAGAAAGACCGCCGCGAACAGCACGTTCTCCTGGGGCACTGTCAGGGCTAACCACCACAACACACCGACCAGCAGTATCCTGCTGAAGCTGATTATGGAAGGCGCACGCTTAAGCTCCATCGGCAGCATCTCTTTGGGCCTCCTTTGGGCGTCGAACGCCTGCAATGGTCGGGCTATCAGCTTGATTCCTCTTGGCTTCACAGCCATAGCAGGGCAGCGCCGGGCGCCACTTCAATCTCGAGTGGCGTCTGGGCACGGACATCGCCGTCCACCAGCGCCGGGGAGGGCTGGTCCGTTCGTATTGCCACGTGTTGAGCCCTCAGCATGGTGACTTTGGGATCACTCGTGTGCGTACCGCGTCTTACCCGGGGCAGGGCACGCAGCACTGCCAGGCGGCCTCGCATGCGCACCAGCACCACATCCAGCAGGCCGTCGTCGCAACGCGCCTGCGGCGCGATCTTAAAGCCAGCTCCGTAGGAATATCCGTTGGCAACGACCACAAGCAGCCAGTTGTCTTCGAAGCGCTGCCCGTCAACTTCCACAACGGCCGCCAGGGGCTGGCACCAGACCAGCTCCGCAAGTACTGCCGGCAGGTACGCGACCAGCCCAGATGTCAGGCGCGTGCGCCGATTGATGCGTTCCGCGATGCGTGCGTCGAAGCCGACACCGACAGAGTTAATGAAATACCGCGAGGTACCGACGAAGCGTCCCATGTCAATGCGCCTGGGTGAGCCGTCCAACAACTGGTGCACCGCCGTGCCGAGGTCGCCGCTTAGCCCGACAAAACTGGCGAAGTCGTTACCAGTACCGCAGGGGATAATGCCGCAAGGCACGCCGGTGCCGACCAGGCCGTTGAGTAGCTCTGAGAGCGTGCCATCACCACCAACCCCAACCACCAGGTCATAGCCGCTCGCCGCGGCTTCGCGCGCCAGGCGGCCGGCTTCCCCGGGCGCTTTGGTCTCAATGAGTTCAACGCGCCAGCCGTCGTCCGCCATGAGCCGTGCTGCCTGACGTCCTGTTGCCGCGCCCCGCAGCCTTCCGGCCTTTGGATTAACTATCAGCGCAACTTTCATCCGAACTCCCCACTTCACTGCAGGCGGATGTCAGTCTGTGCTGATTTCGCCTTCTGTAAGTGTTTTCCCTGCTGCCGGCGGAGAGCCGTACGACACCGGCCAGGCTGGTCACGCAATCGCCAGCCATTGAAAGTTCTGCCTTGCTCTGGTACAATGACCCCGATATCGCACCAGGTCACAGTCGTTTGGGGATTCAGCATGAACGGTCTGGATCTATTACTGGCCCTGGAGACTGTCCGTAATCGTGCGTTGGACGGCTTCTTCTGCGCCGTCACCTACCTCGGTTCTGAGGAAGCGTACCTGGGGCTGATTATCATCGCGTACCTATGCGTTAGTCGCCGTCTGGGGTTTCGGCTGCTGATGATGTTCGCCCTGTCGGCCTACGCGGTGTCGGTGCTCAAAGGACTATTTGCTACTGACCGGCCGTTTGTGATGTATCCTGACATTGTCCATCCCCTGGCGCTGTCCACCGCCGACGGCTATTCGATGCCCAGCGGCCATGCGTTGCTTTCTACCGTGGTCTGGGGGTACATTGCGCTGCAACTGCGGTCGCGGCGCTGGCGGTTGGCTGCGCTGGCCGTGATCCCCCTGGTGTCATTCTCGCGCGTGTATCTGCACGTCCACTGGCCGGCAGATGTGCTGGCCGGGATTGCCATAGGCGCTTGCCTGCTGGTCGTCTACGTCAGTGTCCTGGCCTTCACGGAGAAGCGGGAACTCCGGCTTTCTCCGGTAGTCTACGGGGCGATGCTTGCTATGACGGCAGCCCTGCTGTACACATACGGTAGGCATTTGGCCAACGGGCCGCCCACGGCTGGCGCACTACTAGGAGGCGGACTGGGCTACCTGGCTCTTGGCTATGTGGGTGGCTATACGGAGCGAGCTAGCCCCGCCGGTCAAATCATCAAGGCAGTGTCCGCCGTGGCCGTGCTGCTAGCCGGGAGATACCTTCTGACGAGCTGGCTCGGGCCCGCTCCGTGGGCCGGACTGCTAACCTACATGACCCTGGCCTTTGTGGGTACCTTCGGCCTGCCGGTGGCCATCACCTTAAGCGCACGAATCGCCACACCCAGTAATCGATGAGCTTGACCTGAGGCCCCGGGGTCCAGCTCTCCAGGCCGGTCTGCACTTATAGGTCCCAGAAAAACGGGACCGTTGCTGCAGGTGATTTGGGCCTGCAGCCTCATTTGTTCGGGCAATATAGGTGGTATGCTATCAGTGAAGCTAAGCCTATGGCCTGCAGCAATGTCAGTTGATGAGACGGCGGTCCGTCAACTAAGGGAAGGACGGTGATGGTGATGACCTACTGCCCCAAATGCCACCGACCGCTGCCGGCGAGGGGTGAGAGTTGTCCGCACTGCGGAGCAGATATCGCCTGGTGGATGCGCCGAGATGGCGAGGTCTACGGGCCTTATGATTTACAGACTGTGTGGGATTGCCGACACAATGGGCGGATTGTGGACGACGATTATGTCAAGCTGGGCGGCGAGGGCCGGTGGCAGCGGGCCAGTGACGTATTGCCACTTACTGCCGCGACGCCCCCGGCGGCTCCCGAACCTGAAGAACCCCAGCGGGAGCCAGTTACACCCCCGGCCGCCCCTCCCATCACACCGCGGAGACGACGCGCTGATATCGAAGTCGTCATTGGCACCGCCTGGCTGACCCGTATCGGGATGGTCGCAGTATTACTGGCGGTTGCCTACCTGCTGAGCTACGCCTACACCAGGGGCTTAATCAACGACCAGACGATCGTTTGTGCGGGCATCGTCGCCGGCATCGCAGTCATGGCCGGCGGCGAGTTCGCCCATCGTCGGGGATACGTCATTCAAAGCCAGGCGCTCACCGGTGGCGGCGCGGCCGTGCTGTACCTGACCCTGTTTGCGGGACAACACTCGTACGGGATCCTGGACTCGGCGATCACCTTTCCGGCAATGGCAGCCGTTACCTTCGCTGCCGCCGCGCAAGCCATCCGGCACCAGTCCGAGACAGTGGCGACATTCGCCTGGGTTACGGGCTACGCCGTACCACTCCTTATTGGCGACGGCTCTGGCGCGGATTCTGGGGAGCCTGGTCCATTATTCGCGTATCTCGTGTTGCTCAGCGTCGCCGTGTTCGTCGTGGCCCAGAGGCACACCTGGCCAATCTTCACCGGGCTGGCGCTGCTGGGCGCCTACTCCAGCGGCGCATATATTTTCCGGGTCAGTGACGGATCTCTGGGCTGGACGCTGACGTATCTGATGCTTGTCACTGCCGGGATGCTCTGGGTGTCGGTAAGCCGCAAGGGGCGCGCCGGGGAGAATTTCGGCGCAGTCGGTGCCATGGCCGGATACCTGGTGACGGGCACAGCTATGCTCACCGGAGACAGCGGGCAGCCGTTCGTGCCATATCTGTATCTGCTCGCACTATCGGGAGCAGCTTTGTGGCTGGGTCACATGCAGGGCTGGCGCAGTCTGCGATGGCTGGGCGCCCTGGGCTCCTTTGTCGGCTTCTTGCTGCTGTTGCCTCTCATGAGGGAGGCTGGTGTCGCACAACTGGGCAACTGGATGCTGCTGTACGCGGCCATGTCCGTGGCCGGCATACTCGCAGTATCAACCGGCCGGCACCCAGACGCCCAACCGTTGGCCATCTCTGCGGTGACCACAGCCTACGCCGCCGCCGCGCTTCTGGCGTGGGCTTCGCCGCCCGGCGCGGTCTCCGATGGCGCCATGTTTGCGTACCTGGTGGTGCTGGCGGCCGGCGTACTGCTGTTGACGATGCGCTTCGAGTGGGCAACATTCTCCCGACTGGGCCTGGTCGCTGCGTTTCTTGCTACTATCCTCCTGTACGAGCGCCTGCCGAGCGGGCTGAGCCATTACCCCCTCATGTACCTGGTCATGCTGGGTGCTGGGGCGCTGGGTGTCGCCGCGCACCGCGAAGACCGCACTTTGGGCGCCATCACCGTGGTGGGCATTTTTGCCGCCCTGCCGCTCACGGGAATGATGGGCCCGGTGGCTCCGGAGCTTGTAGTTCCCATATACCTGGCGCTAGCGGCCATCGCAACGCTGGCAGTGGTCGAGTGGCAGAGGTGGTACGGCTTCGAATGGATTGCCCTCGCGGGCACGTGGGCGCTTTACCTCATTTGGCGGGGCACAAGCGGCCATCAGGCGCCCGACTCAGCCAGCCTCAACTTCACCTCGGTGTACCTGCTCACATTCCTGGCTGGCACGTGGGTGCGGCACGGACTGAGACATGAGCGGGCCCAGGTGCATAACGCTTGGCTCGCTGGCGTCAATGCCGCCGCATACTTCGGCCTGGGTTGTTACGACCTGCACGTGGTTGAGAGGTCGGGCCTGCTCGCCCTGGGGCTCTTCGCTTTGTACGTAGTGGCAGGTCTGGCAGGAATCCAACGACGTCCGGCGGAGAGCCGCTTTGGCCCCGTGCTCGTGGGCATCAGCATCTTCTTCCTCACCCTTGCGATCCCGCTGCTCTTCCAGGGTTATCATATCACCACCCTCTGGGCGCTGGAGGCAACTGTGCTGATGGGGCTGGGCTTCCATTGCCGTGCCCCCGCGCTGCGGGACGGAGCCCTGATTGTGCTGATCCTGCCACTGTGTAAGGCCATCGCGCTGGATAGTCACATCGCCCGGGATTCCTACCAGGTCCTTCTCAACAGCCGCGCCCTGTCGATGTTGGCAGTGATAGCAGCGATGTACGTCGGCGCTTACTGGTACGCGCGCTTTCGCGACCAAATTCGAGACGGGGAGCGCCGACACGGCGCGGGCCTGGCGACCTTCGCCACCGTGCTGTTGTTCTGGATCGTCAGTTCCGAAGCCTGGACGTTCGTCGGGTGGCAGCTCGGGAAAGGTGTTGCGGCGCAGCATTTCGCACTGTCCGGCGTGTGGATCATCTTCGGTGCTGTGCTCATGGCTCTGGGCACGGCACGCGACCTGACCTATCTGCGCTGGGCAGCTCTGGGCTTATTTGCGGTGACAACCCTGAAGGTCTTGGCCGGAGAGCCGCCCTTGACGTCGGCCACCTACCTGCCGCTGGTCAACCCCCATGTTGCTCCGCTACTGGTCATCATGGCTCTGCTGTACGCGGTGGGAGCGTGGTATGCGAGAACGAAGAGTGCGGATGACCCGGAACGCGACGTGGGCACAGCGCTGGTGGTGGCTGCCACCGGCCTCCTGCTGTGGGTTGCCAGCGCGGAGGCGTGGCGGTTCACCGGCTGGTCGCTTGGGCAGGCCGAGGCAGCGCAACACTTCGCACTATCCGGCGTGTGGGTCATCTTCGGCGCCGTGCTCATGACTATTGGCATGGCCCGCGACGTAGCCTCCCTCCGCTGGGCGGCCCTTGCTGTGTTCGCTGTAACAGCTATCAAGACATTCGGTGCGGACCCGCCCCTGAGCGAGCTGGATTACGCACCGCTCATCAATCCGCACGCCGCCCCGCTGCTGGCCATTACGGTCCTACTGTACGCGGTCGCAGCCTGGTACGCCAGGAAGAAGGACACGAATGATCCAGAGCGCACCGTGGGCACAACGCTGGTAGTGGCTGCCACCGGCCTGCTGCTGTGGGTTGCCAGCTCGGAGGCGTGGCTGTTCCTGGGCTGGCGCACCACGGCGGGCGTGGCCGGACAGCACATGGCTCTGTCCATGGTGTGGCTGATCTTCGGCGCCACCATGCTCATTATGGGCCTGCAGCGACGCCAGGCCGCTCTGCGCTGGGTGGGCCTGGTAGCGTTTGGCTTGACCGCTGGCAAGGTCTTCATCGTTGACCCGAACCTGACGCGGTCAACCTACCAACTGCTGGCAAATCACCACGCCTTCCCGCTGCTGGTCATTGCGGCCATGCTGTTCCTGGCATCACACTGGTACCGACGGAACTTGCAGCACGTGGGGGAGGAAGAAGAGATGGTGGCCTCGGCCATGCCCTTCCTCGCCAGCGTCCTGCTGTGGTGGGTCCTGACCTCCGAGGCCTGGTACTTCGTGGACTGGGGACTCAATGCGGGAGAAGATGCGCAACAGTACGCGCTGTCGGCGGTTTGGACGGCATACGGCGCAGTGCTCATCGCGGTTGGGCTTATACGCCGGAATGCTTCCCTCAGGTGGATAGGGATGGCTCTGCTTGCTATCACCATCGTGAAAGTCTTTTTCCTCGATCTGCGTGAACTCGACATCGTCTATAAGATCCTGGCATTGCTAGGCCTCGGGCTGGTGCTAATAGTGGTGGGGTTCGGTTATCAGCGTCTCGTCAGGGACCAGGCTGAGCAAGGCAGAACTGAAGATTAGCCAGCGACCTAGCACCCAGAACCAGTCGTCTGTGTAGCGCCCGAGAAGTCCTCAGGAGGAACAATGACCCGTAGGGAACAACTCTAGCAGTATGTCGTTCACGGACTCCCTCCAATGAAAACAGGAGGCTTGAAAATGAGACGACCCAGCAAACGTCTCGGCGCAAGCGTCCGATGGTTGTTGCTGTCCTGGGCAGCACTGTTCATCATGTCGCTGCTGATTCCGCTGATCGCCCGCACTGGCCTGGTGGGGGTGATGGTGTATCTCGCCCTGTTTCTACTCACGGCGATATTGTGTCTGCTTCTTTGGTTGGTCATTCGATTGTGGCCAAGAGGGCGGTTCAGAGTGCTCAACTTCGCGAGGGCCCTGCTCGTCCTCATGTTGCTCATAAGCAGTGCTTGTGTCTTTATCGGCGGAGGCATTACGACCAATCGGTTCTTCGGAGATCGCGCGGAGTTACCCTTGAAGGACAGGTTCGTGGCCGTCATTGTCTGTGACGGGGCTAGCCTGATCCAGGCTCAGGCTCTGTTGATGGAGGGGTTAGAGGACGAATCGCTGTACGCCACGACCATCAGCCGCAACTTCCCCACCATATCCCGCTACTTCATTCAGAATGGTGCCTTCACCGCCAACGGACTCTCGGTCTGGCCCTCGTCAAGTGTTCCCGCTCACACTGGCATCATGACGGGCTCATACCCCCGGCGAACCGGCATCATGGGGCAAAGGCAATTCAAGCCCTCGCAGAAACGCCATACCTCCTATATTGGCCTGGGCATCTCAATGCTCTCGAAAATCCTGGCACGAGACACCAAGACGCTGTGTGAGTACTTCCCGGACGTCCGCTCTCTAGTCCTGTTGCAGATTGTCAATCGTGGCTGCTCTTTGTACGTGCCAGCCACGCCCCACGACGAGGAGGTGGTCAAGCGCGCCTGTCAGGTGATCGAGGCAACCGATTTCCTCAGCAGGTACTCCGGGAAGTGCGAGATTCCTAGGATCGTCGTGATGACGCTCCCCGACATTGACCACCAGACACACAATGCGCCTCTCAATGACGAGAGGTCCCGTGCCATATACCTCAAGCAGGATGAGCATATCGCCCGGATCTTCGATCTCTACAAGAGCAAAGGCATATTCGACAGAACCCTGTTCGTGCTGTGCTCAGATCACGGCATGGAAGAAGTCCACAACCACTTGACCATTGACAACCTGATGCATGACTTGCGGTTCGAAGTCTACCAGTCTCTGAAGTGGGTGCTTATGCCGCAGTGGGGCAGCTTCGAGGCGAACTTCTGGGTCGGCCGCAAAACCCTCTTCGATGGGCCGTACAACGGCGTGTCGCTGTGGGGCGGCAACAGTGATGCGCTTGTGTACATTCGAGGCCAGCGCAAAGATGCAACGGGGAAGGTGGTGGAGGAAAGCTGGGACATTCGCCCCTGCGATGAGGATCTGCGAGCATACCACGTCGGCGGCACTTCAGTTGACATCATACAGCGGCTCTTTGACTATTCAGCGGGCATAGGGCTGATCTTCACAAACCCTCAACGACACGTTTTCAATGTCTACTCGCCAGTCGGCCAGGCGCGGATCTTGGAGCGCGAGATGGGCGGGATGATAGAGTTCCAGTATACGATTGTTGCCGGGGAAGACCCGCTGGGGTATGACGAGAACGCTGCCATCCGTCCGTACATCCATGCAGGAGTCTGGCTCAGCGACCAGCAGTGGGTCGGGCTGACGTATCTGGAGCATTATCCAGACGCTTTGCGGCGGATATCCTATTCCTTCGAAAATGCCAATTCCGGCGACATGCACATCGTCGCCTCGGACGGCTGGGATTTCACGCCCTACTACGTAGCGAAGCATGTCTTATCTGGCAGCCACGGGAGCCTGAACAAGCATGCCTCCCTCGTCCCCATCATGTTTCATGGTCCTGGCATCAAGACCGAAGAACTCCCCTACGCCAGAACCGTAGACATCGTGCCGACGATCCTTGAGTATTTCGGCGTTGAAAGTTCCTCAGTTGATGGGCGTGCACTTCCCGTATTCGAGGACGACAAGAAGAACCGGGACATAATGACCGACCCGAGCAACGTCTTCGCGAAGAGACACTTTCAGGATCGGCACTACACCTATACGCTGGAGCACAGCTACGCTTCCTACGACGGGCGCATCGTTCGAACACACAACCTCACCGGCGAGCGCGAGGTACTGGTCGAGAGCGTGCGCGAGGCCTTGCCGGAGCTACGCACTCGGCTGGACATCTCCCTAGATCTCATCGGTTTCCGTAACGGCGCCCTCATCTTCAGAAAGACATACGCCACCGAAGACCGCGTTGGGGGAATCGCAGCCTTCGACGTCACGAAGCGCGAATTCCGATGATCCTCTGCCGCACCCGTCGGCAGATCCCGCCATACAACTGCTGTCAATCTCCGTTGTGTACTCAGCTTGGCCTATGGCTGAGTGGTCGGCGCTGCGCTGGGGCAGCCCGGTATTGATCCAGATGCCCGTTGCCAGCTCGAAGCCGGCCGCCGTGGTGGGCTGGCGAGATTTTGAGTATAGACTTTCGCCTATGGCAAACATAAAACGCGCTTAGAAGTGCCCAAGAGGGAGACCATGACCTAGAGCGGCAAAGAATCGGTAGTTTTGCTTATGCCCAGGCAGGACTGTCTCTGCTATCGCCCTAGAGCTGTCATACTTGTTCAATTCGGGGCAGAATCTTCTTCAGAAGCCTTCCAATCTCGAGTCTTGTTAGCTAAATGATCCGCAGCAGCAGGGATTAGTGCAGCAAACAGAGAATAGCAAACAGAGCAATAAAAGATGTGGGAGATCCCAGTTTGACTAATCCGTGACGACCGAAAGGAGTGAACTGACATGTACGGTTCGTTTCTTGCAGCCGTCTTCCTGGCAGGGTGTGGGGTGGTGATGCTATCCCTCCGAACAGGGGCGTCGCAGACGACCCATCAACTCAAATCCGATAACCTCGAAGCAATCGTTACCGAAAACGGCGTGGTTACCCATTTGGGGGAAGTGGGCGCGGACAATCTGCTTGCTGCAGCGGTGGAAATCGTAATACGGGAGCCGCTGGCTGACCGCACCATTAAGGATGCCTGCACCGAGCCCACAAAGGTCACGGTTGTCGATGAAAAACTGCGTATCCGCAAGGTGTCACGACAAGCGGAACTGGCGTGGACCCACGAGCTTCAGGCCTCTGCCAGTCTGAGTTGGACGATCACCTTCGAGAACGAGTCTGACGAACTGCGCTCGTTGACCGTCGAGTTTCCTGTACGCCTCAGCGGCACAGACTACCTGCCTTTCTTCACCGGCCCTGACGACTACCCGCAGTGGCCCGAAGACGGCAAGCTAAGTTACAGTTTCCACTCGGGGTCGCGTGACCGCAATGAGATGTGTATCCCCGTTGGCTGTGTGTACGCCGAGGGTCAGGACGTGGGCTTCTCGGTCGCCGCCGACCTGGACATTCCAATTCTGCCCGTGGAGTTCACGGCGCAACAGCGGGACGGGGAAACCGAAATCTTGTTCGCCCGGCCTCGGGTGCGGCTCGACCCCAAGAGCAAGCGCTCAATCACCGTGCACTTTGTGGTTCACCCGGGCGACTGGCGCAGCAGTCTGGCGTGGCTGCGGGAACGCTGGCCGGAGTGCTTCTGGGTCCCTGATGGCCTGGAGAAGTACCAGAATATGAGTTACTGGGGCAGCGCCGCCCTGGGCTACGCGTACCCCTATTGCTTTCTCCATGACTTATATTGGAAGAACTACGTGCACTCTTCTTTCCCCTGGCGAACCGGGGTGACAGAGATGATGGCGCTACACCGGTGGTGGGGTTGGGGGTGGGCGGAGGTGAGCGATACCGGCCGCTGGCTGCCAGGCATTGCCGTCAAGTGGTACCATATGCAGCATTACCCCGAGGTGTATCCGCCCGGGTTTCTGGCGAGCATGCCACCGGCTGATGCGCCCTACCAGGAAATAGCTGAGTTTGTGGAAAGCCGCAGCGTAACTCCCGAATTGCGCAACAAAATCACGTACAGCTCTGCCCATTGGACAGCGCCGTGCTGGGAGTGGATGACTCACGACCTGGTGCGCCAATTTATCGATACTATGCACGCCAACGGCTACTATGCCTTTTTGTACTGGAACCCGCGAGATGTGTGGTATTCGTATGCTCGTGATGAGTTCGCCGATACCTTGATTCAGGGGCCCCAGGACGAATTCGGCTACACCGGGTCCTATTGCAATCCCTGCCTCGGCTCGAAGTTCTGGCAGCATAAAATCACAGAAATCGAACAAATGCTGGAACTGTATCCTGAGCTTGATGGTATTTTCATTGACCAGTGCTATGGAAGCGAGGCCAGCCCTGGCTATGACGATGGCGTCTCCATTGACGAGGAAGGCAAGACCTATTCCGACTTCAACCGCAATCTGGGCTCTTTGTGCGCGGAGATGGCCCGCCGAGTCCACGCCGCTGGCAAGCACGTCTGGCAAAATCACTGCCACGAGAGTATTGGCATGACGCGTTACTGTGACCTGGCCCTGCAGGAAGATCGGATGTCTCCCGGCACGGGGCAGGAATTATCCCGGTACATCACCATTGGCAATCGATGCTGCGTCAGCCTGGAAAATCATGAGTCCCACCTCCAAGTGGCCCTGCGTAACGGCTTCTACGCTAGACTCCGGTGGCACTATCCCGACCCGCGCGACCGGCGGCTGGACGGAATGTGGGCTCACCGCTTGTACTACCCGCTCTTCGACCTACTGCGGGGGCGCCACTGGGTGCTGGAAGCCCACTGTCTGGAGCTACCTGAGGGCATGGACGGCAACCTCTTCCGTCGGCCCGACGGCAATTATCTGGCCACGCTCATCTCTCTCGGCGAGACGCACATCAGCCCCTGGTGGCGCCTGAATGTGCCGCTGATGGTGCAGGTGGCCGATGCCGAGCAGATCAAGGCGGCCTACTTCATCAGCGGTGACCACCTGGGGCCTATGAAGATACCATTTGACCGCGAGGGTAATGCAATCACCGTCACTTTACCCCATCATCGCAGCGCCTCTATGGTGTTGCTGGCCAAGACAGGACAGTTTGTCAGCCTGGCCTCTCCCGCATTGGTGCAGCGCAACGCCGGGGAGACGATAACACTGGCCATGGATAACTTCACCGATGAGCCCTGGCCGTGGCGGGGTACACTGTGGCTGGATCAAGAAGCCGGGTGGGGCGAACAACAGGAGCCTGAGCAGGGACAACACTGGGAACGGGTGCCGGCGCGGTGGCTCCACTGGGAACAGGTGCCTGCGCAGTCTGAGACTACCGTCGACGTACCCTTGACCACAACGGTAGCGCCAAGTGACCCGTTCTTTGCATTCCGCTTGGCCATGGATGTGGTCAGTGATATTCCCTCGCCCGACGCCCAGCGCGATAACTATGCGACTTTCGAGTTGCTGGCCGAAGAGGCGCCGACGGTGACCATTGCGCCCTCACGACGACTGATTACGCGCTGCCTGTCCAACTCTGCGCAAGGGGGGTATCTGCCCTTCTATGAAGTTATGCCCCTACACCTGTACGTAGGAGAGACGGCCGAGTTTGAGGTAGTCATGACCAACAGCACAGCCAGTCCACAGGAGGTAACTCTGAAACTAACCGGTCAAGGTATTGGCCTGGAGAACGGGCCAGCCACTATCTCCGTGCCCGCCCGAGGGGGGACGGGGCTGGCCCTCCGCGCCACTGGCCAAGTGGCGGGTGCGGGTGCAATCACAGCAACTGTACGCTCCGAGGCCGGTGAGGAGACCTTTACACTGGCCCTCAGGGTAGTGGCGAGGGCGCTGACCGAGTCGCAACTGGCCCAGGTGAAGTCGGTCGAACTTATAGCCGACGTCTGGGGGCAGACCAGGCAGGAGCCCCAGAAGTCGATACTGCTAAATGGCGCCGAAGTGGGCCACCTCACCGGTGCACACGGCTCCCCCATGTGGACTACACGCGCCCACACCGAGCTGACTGAGGCCGCCGTTGCAGCCCTGAGGGGCAGCAACGAAATCGAGATCCGCAACCCTGGTCAGGACAATTACAAGATACGAAATCCTGTACTGGTTATTACGCTGGACGACGGCACTGTGATACACCTGGCCGGCGACACGCGCGTACGCAGCACGCCCCCCGAGTGGCTGCGGGCTGAAGGGAAGCGCGTCGCTGCCGGCAACGCGTTTGCATGGCGCATACCGGCCACCTGACCTTGCCCCCGAAAACGAGTCCAGGTGTAGTGTTAGTATTTGAGGAATCTGGATGCAAAGGAGAGCAACATAATTAGTCGAAAGCGACACAGCCCGGAGCAGATCATCAACAAGTTGCGGCAGGCAGAAGATATAGCAGGCGTCAAGGTCCACTTTATCAAGCATCTATTCAACGTCGGTGAACCACGGGACATTGCCATACTTGGCAGCCACTTCCTCCAGTCACTCTTTGTCCTGGGCCGCACTCATCACTCCCACAACAGTGCTGTTTTCCGCGGGCATGATTCCTTCGGGGATAGTACGCTTATCGGCGATGCCGGTAGCGCCAATGCCCGCCCATTTTACTGTTTTCCTCCTTTTATTTGGCATAAGCCTGAATCACCTTCTTAATCCCCTCAGCGATGAGTTTCATATGCTCCAGTTCATAGGTCGGGTGGGTAGGCACCCAGAAGCAGCGTTCTTCAATCCAGGCGGCGTTGGGGCAATAGTTGTTTTTATAATCGACGGCCTCGGCGCGGGCATAGGGCGCCTCGAATGGATACCGCAGCGACCCAAAGCCGTTGTGCTCAGTGTAGCATTTCTCCTTGTACGACTGCGGCCAGAAGACCCGGCCACAGGGAATGTCCTCAGCCTTGAGAGCCTCGCCGAACTGTTTGATATCGCAGTCCAGGGCGTCAATATCCAGAATTATGGGGAATAGCCAGAAGCCGTTCTGGACTTCCTCATTATGGACCGGAAGCTTGATTACCTGCGGGATGTCCTGGAGCCGCTCGATCAGGTACTCCCCATTGCGCCGCCGGGCCGGCAGATTCCAGCTATCAATGATTTTGAGAGCCTCCAGCCCTATGGCTGACTGCATCTCCGTCATACGGAAACCGTACCCCAAAGAGTTATGGACATAGGGGAGTGCCGCCCCCACCTCCACAAGCGTCATCCGTTGCTCCACGTCATAGCCGTGGTCGCGGAAGGCCCGGCACGTCCAGGCTACGTCCTCGTCGTCAGTTATCACAGCGCCGCCCTCGCCACCGGTCGTGAAGGTCTTGCTCTGGCAGAAGCTGAAGGCCCCTATGTCCCCCAGGGTACCTGCTTTCTTGCCTTTGTAGGTGGCACCGTGGGCCTGCGCGCAGTCCTCTATGACCAGCAGGTTGTGCTTCTTGGCCACTGCGTTGATGGCGTCCATATCTGCCAGCTCGCCATAAAGATGCACCACCATCACCCCTCGGGTCTGCGGAGAAATCTTTGCTGCCACATCCTCAGCGCTGATGACATGGGATTGGGGTTCCACATCGGCGAATACCGGGATGGCCCCGGCTTGGGCCACAGAGTCAGAGGAAGCTATGAAGGTGTAGGAGGGGACAATCACCTCGTCCCCTGGTCCGATCCCTAGGCCCCCCAGAGCCGTATGCAGGGCCGTGGTGCCGCTGCTGGTGATAGTGCCGTACTTAGCTCCACACCATTCTGCGAATTTCTGCTCAAATTCCATCCCCAACGGCCCGGTCCAATAGCTGCACTTGCCCGACTTCAGCGGCACAGTAGCTGCCTCGATCATCTCCGGTGTGAAATAGGGCCACGGCGGGAACGGCTCCTTGGTAATGGGTTCTCCGCCATTGATGGCTAGCTTGCTGACGTCACTCATCGGTCATCACCCTTTTCAGAATAGGTATGGGTATCTGTAATTATACTTGGCTGTCCAGCGCGGAATCCCTTCTTCCTCGGGAAGATAAAATACTGAGAAACGACCAATCTAATGCTGACTATATCATACCTAGATCTCAATACAATACAAAGCCCAGTCAGAAGGGACGTGCTGTGCTACGAAGAAAGTTATGCAGGCACTGTGGGTCACGATTATCTTAAGGATGTCACCCGTCAGTCAGACACAAGCAGAAGGAGGATTTCCCATGCCTAGGCCCCAGCAAGAACATGCCCTAACTTCTTTGATCCACTGTTCGCAGGTTCATCGTCCGTGGGGATGATGATTTTAGCCTGCTTTACCCCTGGAATCGCACCAGATCGAATCCTACGGCGAAGAAACACGGGTATTGTGGCTTACACAGGCCGTCTACGGGCCTCTTGTGACGCGGCGGCGGTTGTTCTTCCCGCAGAAGCAAGAAAGCGAGACAAGCCCTTGAGCCAACCAGCTACCGCACCAGCCCCTTGACCCTCCCTACCAGCCTTGCTACAATCGGTTGTGGGAATAGCGTGCCGTGCATCTGTGGCGACCTACTGTGCCCGGCTGGGCAGCCTTGGCCGCTTTGGTCTGTGCTATTCCCATTTTCACCGACTCACCAAGACCTGATGCCGTCCGAGGGCACTGTTCGTTGCGCTCTGTTGCCCCATATGATAGGCGCTCATCGATTTCCAGGCGGTTCCCCTGGTCGTACAAGGTCATCTTTGGCACCATAGCTCGCTAAAGCCGCGCCTACAGCCCGATTTTCCGCTCTGTGACGGCCGAAAACGGCCGACATGGGCAAGACCATACCCCTGTGGCTGGTTTCGTCTCCTGGACCCCAAGAGCCTAACTATAGTGCCCTTTTCAGACATTGTAGCAGAGCGTCTGGCTGTCGCCATCTGGGCTGTTCGCGCATGGCGGGGCACCCCCCTACTTCGTTTTTGCCTTTGCGCTCCCAGAGGACTATCTTAGTTTCGGTGTCATGCGAAAAAATTTTCGCAAAATCTTACCTCGTTGTGGACTGGATTCCACCGCACCACTCCTGCGCAGCGCTTCTCCCGCCGAGCGCACAATGTGGCCTGGATAGGAGGCAGCAGGCAAGTCCGGCCAAGCGGCGAAGTAATGGGCAAGAAATCAGGGCGTCGCCATCGCGGGGGAAACGAGGTTACCCAGGCGGGGAGACCGAAGACTCGTGGAGATGAAAGTATCGGTCGCTCAGTGTCAGAAAGAATTCCGGGCGTGATGTAACTGGTTTTGACTGGTTTGTCGTTATTATAGATGAGTGGGGTGAGCAGAGGCGGATAGGCGGGATGGCCTTGGATGCTACCCACTCGATCGCCTGGACCAGGAGTGCAGATGGACAAGGGTGGAGAAACTCTACTCGGCCGCCTGAGAGATGGTGACAGTAGGAGCTTTGCCTGGGTGGTGGAGTACCACACCGATATGGTCTACTCAGTGGCCTACGGCATAATGGGAGATGCACAAGACGCGGAAGACGCCTGCCAGGAGGTCTTCTTGCGACTGTTTCGGGCGGCACCCACGTTGCCCGCGCAGACCCGCCTGCGTTCCTACCTGTACAGAGTCTGTGTGAACTACTGTCTGGATCAATTACGCCGCAAATCAAGGCAAGTCACCACCGATAGTCTCAAGGAAGTGGGCGAACTGCCTGCCGATCTCCCCACACCTCCGCGAGTTGCTGCTGACCGTCAGCTCAGGGAACGGGTCGTTGCCGCTTTGCAGGAGCTTTCCGCCCCGCAGCGTGTTGCCTTCGTGCTGCGTCATTTTCAGGGCTTGAAGGTTGCGGAGGTGGCCAATGTGATGGGCTGTGCCCCCGGCACGGTCCACAGCCACCTGGCGCGGGCGGCCAAGCGGCTCAGAGACTTGCTGGGTGATTTATCTTCTGAATAATGAGGATACCGAGCCTATGTCAGAGTGCGACGAAATCCAAGATCTGCTAGTGGCCTATATCTACGAGGACCTGGGGCCGCAGGCACGGAACACGGTGGGCGAGCACCTGGCATCGTGCCGGGAGTGTCGCGACCGGGTCGCCGCGTATGAAGGGACGCTGAGGGCGGTTCCGACAGACCTGCTGACTCCCTCCCGAGAGTGTCACCAGCGCATCGTCAGCCGCAGCCAGAAGCTCGTTGAGATGGAGAAAATGGGAATAGCGCCGGTCTGGGGTCGGGTGCTAGGCTGCAGGTGGGTGCAAATCGGTGCCGCCGCAGCGGTCTTTTTCGCACTGGGTATGTGGGTTGGTGGTCTACTGACCAGGTCCTTGCTCGCGGGCGGCACGGTGCCGCCCGCAACCAGCAACGTGGTGAGTGAAGTGTCGGAAGGGCCAGCCGACCTCGCACCGGCCACACCACCGGTGCAGGCAGCGGCAAGTAAGGGGTATGGGGAAGAGGCGGCGAAGCCGCCGCTGCTGGCGCCACTGGTATATCGGGCGCGACCGCCGGCCACGCGGCCCACGTGGATCCAATGTCTCCGCGAACGAGAAGAGGCCATTGATGCGCTTATCCACAATTCTGCGACGTCGGAGAGCCGGGGCCCGTGAGGGATCATGTCTGATTATTTCGCCGATCCGATACAGGGAGGTTGCTGATGCCCAGATTCTGGTTTACCACTGATCGTTCGGAGGGGCGCCGTGAGGTGGTAGCTGCGGATTCGCTGCCCCAGGCTCTGCTTGACTTCAAACACGAGGGTGTTGCAATTCAGTCCGGCGGGCCGGCCCCCCCGGCTCTGGCTGAAGCGCCAGGCATTGACCAGCAGCTCCTGATCTCCGTTTACGAGCAGATCGCGGCGCTGCTGGAGCAGGGGCTGGAGCTAACCACGGCACTGCGTACAATGGCAGGGGAGGTCAGCAATCGGCGCCTGGCGCGCAGTCTCACCGCGCTGGCTGATCATGTCACTGCGGGCTACCTGCTCAGCGAGGCGATGGCTGAGCAGCCCAGCACCTTCGCTCCACTGGTCATCAATACCGTCGCTGCCGGCGAAGCCTCCGGTCAGCTGGCCGAGAGTATCAGATCGCTCAGCGAGCACCAGCGCGAGCTGCAACAATTGGGGCACGGCCTGGCCCTGCCGCTGGTCTACCCAGTGTTCCTGATTATCCTGGTTACATCCATCACCATGCTCGTAAGCACATACATCTGGCCGCAGTTTCGGACGCTCTATAAGGATCTGGGTCTGCGAGAGGAGGCCTTCCCCTGGATCACCGGTGCGACCAGCCACCTGCTGGCCTTCGGCAGGATCGTGATTATTCCAGTGCTTGTCGTGCTGGCCGTCCTTGTGATCTTCTACAGTGTCAAGTCCATCGCGCGGTCGAGTCGGCTGGAGATCCGCCCCTTCGGCTTGCCGGTGCCGCTGTTTGGCCGTCTGGCGATGTACGGTGCCCTGGCTCGCTGTGCTGCTTCGCTGCGTCTGCTGCTGGCGAACGGTGTTCCGGCGGGCCGGTCCCTGCGCCTGGCCGGTGAGGCCTCCGGTAATCGCCACATTAGCCTGGCAATGCGCCGAGCGGAAGCCGCGGTCAACGAGGGAGGACGCCTCGCCCAGGGGCTGCGCGAGACCGGCCTGCTGCCCGAGGCCTTCGTCACGACCCTGGCTGGCGCGGAGGCCAGTGGTGACTTCACCGCCATCCTCGAGCACATCCAGGAGGACTACACGCGCCGCGTCAATTATCTGGGCCGCAAGTGGGTCATTATCGCCGGCCCGGTGGTTGTGGTCATCCTCGGACTAATCGTCGGGGTACTCGCCGTATCCATGTTTGCCCCGCTAATCAGTATCATCGACCAACTGAGCCAGTAATTGCCTCAGGGAGGACTGAGCATGGGTGCATCAACAGTCACGACCGAAAGAATCACAGGACGGCAGTGGAGCCTACATCTGTCACCTGAAGGAGTGGCTCTCACCTACCGTGGGCGGGTATCGAAGGATCCCGACTATCAGGCCGCCAGCTGGGAGGAGGTGAGCCACGCCGAGTTCGCAGCCCGCCAGCGCCGCCTGATGGTGTTCTTCTCGACAACGCGCCCGACGTGGGTCATCGCCGGTGTGCGTCGTCCTGAGGCACTATGGGCAGTGCAAGTCATCAGCCAGGCCGCCGCCCGTGCCGCTCTGCGCCGACAGCCCTCGTTCCAGGGGCGGCTGGCGGGGGAGGCCCTGCGCACAGCGGTAGCTGAGGTGGTCAAGCGATCCAGCGACCAGCCCAGTGCCCTGGCCGAGTTGCTTATGGTTCAGGCCGTCCACAATGGGGCGACCGACATCCACTTTGAACCAGGTCTGCTGCAGACGGCGGTGCGCTATCGCGTGGACGGCCAGCTCCTCGAGGTGGTCGAGATGCCCGCCGAGCTGGGGGCGCGGCTGGTATCGTGTCTGAAGGTCATCGGGGGCATGAAGGTCTTCCAGCGGCATGTTGCCCAGACCGGACGGACCAGCATTACGGTCGCAGACCGGGCTGTTGACGTGCGGCTGACCTGTCTACCGACCACACAGGGTGAGAAGATCACGCTGCGGCTGTTTGATCCCGACCGCGCCTTACTGGACCCGGCTGCGCTGGGTATGGACACGGCGGTATTGGAGGCATATCAGGAGTTGATCACTCGGCCCCAGGGCTGCATCTTTCTGACCGGCCCGTCGGGCTCGGGGAAGACCACGACGATGTACGCCACCCTCGCCTCCCTGCGTGAGGGATTCGCCGATCGCGTGTTCGCGACGGTCGAGGAGCCGGTGGAACTCGACCTGGCGGGCATCGCCCAGACGGAGGTCAACCGCGACGTCGGACTCGATTTCGCCCAGGGTCTGCGCACGGTACTGCGCCAGGACCCCCAGGTTATTATGGTGGGCGAGATCCGCGACTCGGAGACCGCCGGCATCGCAGTCCAGGCCGGTCTTACCGGGCACCTGGTCTTCAGCACGGTGCACGCGCCCTCGGCGGCGGGGGTCTTCACGCGCCTGGCGCAGCTCGGCGTCGAGCCGTATCTTATCGCTTCCAGTGTCACCGCTGTAATCGCGCAGCGGCTGGTGCGGACGGTGTGTGAGGGCTGCGGCGCGCCGTACTCTCCCCCAGACGCAGAGCTGAAGGCGGTGGGGCTCAGCCGGGAAGAGATGGCCGGTGGCACTTTCCGCCGGGGCCGAGGTTGTGAGGCCTGTGGGAATACGGGATACCAGGGCCGCACCGGGGTCTTTGCCTTACTGCCCGTGACCCGCCGGCTGCGGGAGGCCATTGTCGCGTGCCGGCCGCTGCCCGAGTTGGAGGCAATTGCCCGCGAAGATGCTGTCGGCGGCCTGTGGCAATCCGGCCTGGCTAAGGCAGCCGCGGGCATCACCACTCTCGAGGAACTGGCGTCGGTGCTGGGGAGGCGCGAGCTGTCATGACCGAATGGCTGTTCAAAGCCGGGCGGGTTGTCTTCTGGCTGGGGATCGTCTATCTGGGGGCTTCAGTCATTGGTGGAGTCGTGGGGTTTTTCACACGCGACTACGGGCTGGCCGGTGGGGTGGCCACAATCTGCGCATGGCAGGTAATTGCCGTCGCGTATTTCTGGCCGCGCTACATAGACAGGGCTGCATCCTGGGACGCAGCTCACGAGCTGCCGCAGCGCCAGCAAAGCGGCGCCACGCTGGTCTCAATGCTCGTGTCACTGTTCATCATTACCCTCTGCCTGACGATGTTCCTGCAGGCTTACGTTCAGGGTAACCGGGCGCGTGCAGTGCAGGAACGGCATATGGCCGGCCTGGCAGTCTGCCAGGAGCGCGTTGAGATGGCCCGCGCGCGGGGGTACGCAGCGCTGCGAGGGCCGGGCGACTATCCCTTCCCTGTGGAATCCGATACGCAGCTAAGTGGCGTCACGCACGTCGAGTCGGGCCCGGTGGCGGGCAGCAAGCAGGTGACGGTGACAGTCCGCTGGCCGGAGGGTGAGCAGACTCCGGCGGGCGAGATCAGTCTGAGCACGATTATGTCCGCGCAGGGGGTGGGCGGATGAAGCGCGGCTACGCCTTGATCGAACTGATCATCGCTACCGCGATCCTCGCGGCGGCCATGACCGTACTGTTGCGGATGGTGTTTACGATTGACAGCTCGGTGGGAGTGGAGGTCGAGCACATTGCTGGCATGGGCGTACAGGCACAGCTTGTGGCTGACCTCGGCACTGACGTGCGCGGCGCAAGGGCTGTCACCGGAGGTGGGTCGAGTCTGACGATACGGGGAGCCACGCAGATTCGCTACGCCTGGGACGACGTGCAGGAGGCGACGCTGCGCACAGCAGCGGCGGGTCCTGATAACCTGAGGATGTATCCAGGAGTCCGGGCTAACTTCCGGCCGCGCGGGGCCGTGGTCTTGGTGACCTTGACCGCTAACGAGCGCACGGTGCGCACGGCGTACTATCTGAGGAACCGATGAAGCGATCGAGACCGACAATTGGGCAGATTGCTGCGCGGCGGCGGGGGATACTGGCTATCTCGCTGGCAGTGGCGATGATGCTGATCATATTCGGAACGCTGCTCGGCCTAACCCAGAGCCTGGCCGCCGGGTACCTGCGCACCGAGAATGCGTGGGCCGCGGCCCAGGCGCTCTACGCTGCCGAAGCTGGCCTGGACGTTGCTCTGCAGACCCGGTCGAATAGGGCAGTAGTCGGCCGGTGTGGCCGAGCCCGGTATGCGGTGCAGCGCACCGGAACGCAGATAACCGCACTGGGGCAGATGGAGCTGGCCTCGGGTACGCTTATTCGCCGCGCGATCACCGGGCGGGTGCGGGCTGGCGACGGCATCACCGCGGGCACCTGGCGGCTGGTCCCGCCCGCGGCTCAGGATCACTTAATCAGTCTATTACATGCGGAGGGCGAAGGGGGAGACCAATGAACCGGCGCGACGGCTTCACCTATGCGGAGTTCACCGTGGCCCTGGGTATCATCATGATCCTGGCGGCAATACTTTTCCCGGTCTTCGCCAAAGCCCAGGCGAAGGCTCGCCAAGCCGAATGCCTGAACCACCTGCTCAACATCGGCGCAGCTCTGGGGATGTACGCGGCAGACTGGCACGGCCACTTCCTGCCCGCTGACAATGACCTAACGCCCCTGGTGCCGAACTACCTGCCCGATGCAGCGGCTCTGACCTGTCCGACCGCCCAAAGCGCCCGCTCACCGGGACCGCCGCCGTGGCCGCCGCGCGATGTACTGCCTCTGCCCTGCGACTATGTCTACCGCGGCGGGTTGTGTGACGACGACCTGCCCAATATCATAATCGCCGCCGACGACGTTGGTGATCATCACAATGATGGGGCTAACTGCCTGTTTGTGGACGGTCACGCCAGATGGATTCGCCTGTCTGAGGACCGGTATCCACAGGAGATGCATGATAAGTATCGCGGAATCGACGAAATCCAGGCTCTGCGCGGCGAGAGCGTCCCCCAGCCGCCGGCCGAGCCACCGTTGGGCCAGCCCGTGGGACCTATTCCTGGGGGAATGCCGGTGCTGCCAGGCGGGCCTCGCCCGCCGGGGCCAGGCGGGCCAGGCCCGCCGCCGATTCCAAGCCCCTCCAGACCACGATAATGAACAAGCGTGGCTTTACCATAATTGAGCTGCTCGGGGTCATCAGTGTGATAGCAGTGCTGGCGGCCATCCTCTTTCCGGTATTTGCCCGGGCCCGGGAGGCAGCCCGCCGACAAAGCTGCCTGAGCAACCTGTTCAACATGGGCATGGCGCTGGGTATGTACGCGCTGGACAACGACGGCTACTATCCGCCCCGAGACGATGACCTCGCGCCGCTGTATCCACAATACGTGGGGGACAAGAACGTGTTTGAATGTCCGACCAGCTACGACGGGGTGCCCATGGGGGCTCCCGCCGACGAGAGTCTGCCGATTGACCCGTACCGCTATAGTATGGGCTATCCGCCAATCACACCGCGCCCCAAGGAGTCTG
Organism: bacterium; assembly: GCA_030602615.1. GTDB lineage: Bacteria > Armatimonadota > Zipacnadia > Zipacnadales > Zipacnadaceae > JALGTD01. The sequence goes on along the minus strand of JAUVZM010000007.1, from coordinate 2,163 downwards.
AGGAGAAGGCCGAGCCCGAGGAGGAACCAATCCAGTGGTCGTACTACTACCGTGCCGGGCACCGGCACAATGAGCTTCCTGTCGCGCCTCTGGTGACGGATCACGAACCCAGCCACGGGGACAAGGCCAACGTCCTGTTTTCCGACGGCGGTCTCCGCTGGCTGGGCGAGCAAGAGTGGCGGGCGCTGGGGTTCCGGCCTCTGGAGGAGATCATCGCGGAACGCAATCCGCCACCGGAAGATGCACGCGTGCCACCGGGGGGTATGATGGGGCCGCTACCACCCAGCTTCCCGCCCGGCATGGTACCTGGCACACCGCCCCCACCCTCAAGGGGCCCCGGGAGGAGCCAGCGATGAACCGGCGCGGATTTACGGCGATGGAATTGACGGTAGTGCTGCTCATAATAGGTGTTGCCATGCTCCTGGTGAACTACGCTAACCACGCCGTGCGCGACCGCGCGGGCGATACTGGTTGCCTAAGCAACCTGAAGCAAATCGGGCTGGGCCTGCTCATGTACGCGGCCGATCACGACCTGCACATGCCGCCGGATCCCGGCGATTTGCGTCCCTTGTACCCCTACCCCTACTTCAGAGACTATGCTCTGTTCCGCTGCCCGGAGGCGCCACGAACGACGGAGCAAGGTGCAGCCTACCCGTGGGGTGGAGAGGACCGATTCGATCCGGTTGACTACGTATTCAATCATTCTCTGATAGCTGATGACCTGCCTACGGCCATCCTTGCGGCGGACAACGTGCCTGATCGCCACCACGGCAAGCGCTGGATTGGCGTGCGGCTCGATGGGGCGGCGGGCAGGTATCCGGCCGACCAGTGGTCAGAGAGAATAGGTTGGGTGACCCAGCATGACCAGACGGAATAGCGACGGCGGCTTCACACTCATTGAACTCCTGGTGGTAATCGCGATTATCGCGATACTTTCTGCGGCTATCCTGCCGGCTATTCCGGCGGCGCTGGACCGCTCGCGCGTGAATACCTGCCGATCGAACCTCACCCATATCGGCATCGCTTTGCGCATGTACTACAACGACCAGGGCGGGTACCCGCCGGGACTGGCCGCGCTCCATCAAACCGGGTTCATCACCGACGACACCCTCCTGCTGTGCACGAAGACAGGCGCGCCGTACTACTACGAGGTGCCCAAGCCCGGGGAGCCGGTTGACACTACTGTTGCCGCCTGCGTTGACCCGAAGACTCCTCCCGGCGAGCGGCCGCACTCCTTCCGCAATTCGCTGGTCATTCTGCAGCGGGGTGGCAAGATCGTGGAAGTGGGCAGGCGGGGAGCAGCAACCGAACCCGGCACTGAAACGAAGCCCGAACGCACATCCTGGAAGCCTTGAGGCGAATCGCCGCGTCGGGCTCTGACCCTTTCTATGGCACCAGGCACTCCCAATACTAACATTACACTTGGACTTGTTTTCGGGGCAAGGTCACTATTCCTCGGCTGCCAAGGTCGTCTTGCCGCCTTGCCAAGTGCCGAGTGCCTTTCCCAGCATAGTAAAGTGGATCTTCACGTCCTTGTCTGCTATCTCTGGGAAGTATACGCGCACCGTCTCCATGACCTTCGCCGCTGCCTCCTCGCACATAGTCTCCTTCCCGCCGAGGGCTTTATACAATCCAGTCAGCTCCCCCTCTTGCCATGGTGGTTCGAGCCGCTCCGGATGTTCGTGCCGTCCGCCTATGAACACGCCGCCTGTTCGTTGAAAAGCCATATCTACCCACAAGAATAACTCCTCAGGATGCTGCAAAGGGTTTGCGACTACACACCACTCCACAATGAAAGGACCCCAGAGATAACGGCTGCCGGTATTTAGCTGCGCCATTAGCTTGATGGCGTGCCATTCAGCTAATGTCGGGGTGTACGACTCGGAGTACTTCTGTGGCAGGTATGGCAATGGCCGCTCTTCTTGTGCCACCACCCATCCGATCACAAACACTAGCGCTACTGCGACAACTGTCGGCCAAAGCCACTTCTTGCCCATTGTCTTCGCCTCCTTGGCATCAGTATCCTATTGTGGTGGAATCTCCGACAGGATGCGCGCCGTGACGAAGATGAGCAGTTCCTTCCGGACTCTCTTTATCTCCTGCGACGCCTCGGGCGCGGCAGTCTCCTCCGGTGGGAGGACCTGTTTCGGGTCGAGGACTTCA